>JAQIBS010000196.1 GCA_027858965.1 Kiritimatiellia bacterium | reverse complement strand
CCTCCTGTTTATACCGATAGCATTAATAAAGCTATCGGTACATTAGCAAAAAAAAATGCCGAAGGCAAGCCATTTAGCGTAGATAATCGGTTTATTACCTACACCCCACCGGGGGGGGGGGGGCTTGGCTGAATCAAGGTAGAAAAAATGGGAGGTAAAAGATCTGTCGCCTGCCTGTGCGTCGCACATAGACAGGCAGCGTGGCTTGCGCCATTATACAGAAACAAGGGCTACTGGCTGATGCTGTTTTATCTCTCTACATAACTGTTTCCCAGACTTCATTACTACAAGCTTCATATTATAACGAACCTGCAGGTTCAACCAGAATTCAGGTTCGATTCCAAAGTAGAGGCCTAAACGGAGAGCTGTATCTGCTGTTATCTCACGTTTGCAATTTATAATCTGGTTAACTCTATTTGGAGGGACGTTAATCTCTCTGGCTAAACGGTTCTGCGAAATGGTCATCGGTTTAAGAAATTCCTCCAGCAGAATTTCTCCAGGTGTAATTGGGGATAATTTTTCTTTCATTTAAAAGCTTTTCCGTATTTTTGCTTTTTAAATGGCTTAATCATGGCTTTATGGTATTACATGTTACGTCATAGGTCAACAGTAAGATTGAAGTTGCGTGGAAAATGGTTAAAGATTTAAGGTAAAAAATGTTCAGGTAAAAGATCTGTTGCAGCGTGGTAGGGTTGGGGTAGAGAGACTAAAAGTTCTAGAAGTTTTCTTTTGGCTCCCGTCGCCAACTATACAGTGCTACACATATATGGCCGGAGGCTGTAGGGTTACTTCTTAGAAGCAATTACCTGTTCGTGGAAATTAGCGGGGAAAAAACAGCAAAGCGCACCCATTTTTCTGCCCCTAATTTTTCTGCCTTAAAAAAAACGAAGCGCACCCATTTTTTACCAACAATTTTTTACCTTTAAAAAACTACCACGCTGCAACCTGCCTTTCTGCTCTTCTATCTTTCAGTTTGGTTGCCTTGTCTGCGTGCAACGCATAGGCAGGTGGCGCTGCTGCATTAGTGATGGTTTCAAGTTCACAGAGAGGTAGGGCTGTAATGTTCTCAGTCAAAGCATAGCGTTGATTGCCGGGATAAAGTACCCATAGTTGTTTTAGGTTAAGTGATTCGCGGGCGCTGAGCATGGAAAAGTCAATGTTCGACTTTGATATTTCAACCTTCTGCCTCATTTTGTGAAACAGGTAGACATATCAAAAATAGTATAGTATATTATTGGTATGTGGGAGATATTTGAGAGTCATTCGCTTGTGCGAAAACTACCCCGGGTTCCTGTCGAGGTTCTTAGGCGTTATGAGAAGTGGAAGGATATCGTTTCAATCTCTGGTCCGAGTGGTTTGCGATTAATCAAGGGGTTCCATGATGAGGTTTTATTGGGAAAGTGGAACGGGTATCGCTCATCAAGGTTAGGTCTTAAATACAGGGTGATCTATAAAATTCAGGATAAGATGTTATATGTTCAGGTGATTGATATCACGGCTCATGAATATAGGAGAAGTTAATATGAAGGGCTTTCGAAAAGCGAAAAAAACAGTTGACGTATCGGTTGGAGATTCTGTCCGCATAATCCGCGAATTGCAGGAGCTTAGCCAGAACCAGCTGGCTGAAATTACCGGCATCCCTCAGTCAACAATATCCGGCATTGAGAATAATAGAATTCGGATCGGTGTGGAACGGGCAAAAGTGCTTGCCTTCGCATTGAAGTGTCATCCGGCTGTTCTTGTTTTTCCTGGTTGGTGTATTAACGATCAGCAAGTCGCAACTTCGATGAAGGGTGCATTAGTGTAAATTTGAGGTAAGAATATTTGGGGTATAAATATCTGTTGCAGCGTGGTAGGGTGTTCTTTTGCAGAATGATTGTTGGCAGAATGATCTGTTGCAGCTTGGTAGGGTTGGGGTAGAAATATAAGAAGTTCTAAAATGCGAGAGTTATAAAGTTCTAAAGTTGAAAAAATAGGCAGAGGGTAGCTTTGCAGTGCGGGAATGCTGGTTTGCGGGAGTTGTTTGGTATAAATTGTGATAAACTCTACGGTTTGAGTTTTTAGCGATACGTCGTCGCACAAGGCTTTGCCGCACAAGTCAGCGTTAAAAAACTCTAGCCGCCTGTCTGCGTGCTACGCACAGGCAGGCAACAGAGATTGCCAGTCGCTGTGCTCCTTGCCTCATCTTCGATGAAGCCCTACTGCACTGCGTTTCGTTTCGCAGAGATTGGCTCTCTCCCGCAAGGCCGGGATCGTTGCCGTCGCTTCGCGCCAGCCTCTACCTTCGGTGGTCGCGGTTAAAAATGCAGGGAGCGGCAATCCTGTCAAAAAATTGGTTCCGCTTGTAGTTCTTGTAGGGAAACTACATTTATCCGGGGACTGAGAGTGAATGATTTCGGGCCTGGATAGACAATTGAGACTGAGTCCAGGCTTAGATCTTCCAGTGCAGCTTTAACGGACGGAGTAACCCGAGGTGTGTCTGTACGTTTGATCTCAAATCCCGACAGCCGATCACCGTTCCGTAATATCAGGTCGATCTCTGCTCCCTGATGGGTTGCCCAGTAATATGCCGCATCGTGTGGTGAAGTTCTTAATATCTGTTCAATTACAAAGCCCTCCCATGATGCACCGCATTTGGGGTGTGTGAGTAAAGATTTCTCTGATGATATGCCTAGAAGTTGATGCAGTATCCCTGTGTCGCGAAAGTAAATTTTAGGCGCTTTTACCTGGCGTTTTTTGATGCTGGCAAACCATGGTTGCAGTTGACGAACCATAAAAGCATCACTGAGCAGGTCAAGATAACGCTTGGTTGTATTGTGGGTTTGATCCAGCGACCGCGATACCTCTGCGCAATTCCATATCTGACCGTGGTAGTGAGCAAGCATCATCCAGAAGCGTAAAAGTGCAGTTGCTGGAGTTCTAACTCCCCACTGCGGAAAATCCCTTTCGAGAAGGGTCATTACAAATGATTTTCTCCATGCAAGACTGTTTTCCTCATTAGCGGCGAGAAAGGACAGGGGAAATCCACCGCGTTGCCACAGTTTTGTAGTTTCAGAGCTGGAAATCTCTTTAATGCTGAAACCCGAAATGTTTATGTACTCAATACGACCGGCAAGGCTTTCAGATGATTGGCGCATCAAGTCACCGCCAGCACTTCCTAGAATCAGGAAGGTTGCCAAATTGTCAGACCGATCGCATAAAACACGCAGGATTGGAAATATCTCAGGGTATCGTTGAACTTCATCAATGACAATTAATCCTTTGAGCGGTTCCAGAGCGGTCATTGGCTCTGTAAGTCTGGCGTAGCTAAGAGGATCTTCAAGGTCAAAATAATTTAAAGAACTTTCTGGCACAAATTGTCGGGCTAAGGTTGTTTTACCGCTTTGGCGTGGTCCAATAAGTGCTACAACGCGACTTCGGTTTAACGCCTGTTTGATTCTGCTATTGTACTCTTTTCTTATTATCATAATTGCAATTTACCATGAAATCCCAGAGTCAGTCAAATGAAATTTCATGCAGTTAAGAGTTTTTAATCTTTTTTACTTAAAGTGCTCTATCAAAGCCTGCATCAGACCCAGTTTTCGATGTTAAGGCTGGGAACTCTTTCAAACTCATTAACGTTGTTGGTTATCAGGGTTGCCCCTAGATGCAAGGCGTGCGCAGCAATTAATAGATCATAATTGCCGATCGGAGTTCCTTGTTTTTGAAGGAAGGCCCTGAGTTCTCCGAAGATTGGTGCCGCTTCAGCCGGAAGATCCAAAATTTCCAGCGGTGCAAGAAATTCGGTGAGTGCCAGCTGATTTTGCTTTGGACGCTGACTTTTTGCGATACCGAACTGAAGCTCGTAAAAGGTTATCGCTGACACACCGATGTCTCCGATACGCAGGTTCTGGAATCTCTCGTAAACAGAGGGAGGCGACTGCTTGATGATGTAAATGCAGATATTGGTGTCCAGCATGTATCGCATCAATCCAGCCCCTCTCTGGGGGGTTGCCAGCCTTGATCCCGTTCGTTCATGAAATCCGATGAAAACTGTTTTGCTGCCTTAAACATAGCACTCCATGGATCTTCTTTGGGAGTAAGTACGACATTTCTGCCGATGCGCTGAATGAACACTGTGTTGCCTTCAAACCGGAACTCCTTTGGGAGGCGTACTGCTTGACTTTGTCCATTCTTAAATAGTTTAGCTGTTTTCATGTTTAAAAGTATATACTTAATAGTTTATATTTGTCAAATAGGAAAATTGAGCTTCGTGTATTTAAGGTAAAAAATTGTTGGTAAAAAATCTGTTGCACCCTTCGGCAAGCTCAGGGCAGGGCGTGGGAGGTTTTGAGGTGAAAAATTTTGGAGGTGAAACGAAACGAAGTGCAGTAAGGCTACCCCGAAGCGGGTGGCAAGGAACGCAGTGACTGGCAAAAATTGGGTAACGTGGCAGGGGTGGTATAAATTGCGACAAACCCTGCGGTTTGAGTTTTTAGCGATTAGCGTTAAAAAAAGTATTCTGCCCTTCCATGTTGCTACCTGAAAAACATTGCTTAGCCCGATAGCATTGGATTTTCTCAAAAGTAGGGTATGGAGTTTGTCTGCAATGTTGAAGAGGCTGGATTGCAACTCTCGATTTTGATGTTGTCGATACGATAACAAAGATATATAATTTCTGGAGTATATTTTTATTAAATAAGTAAAAGGAATAATGGTTATGAAACGCGTATTTACAGCATTATGTGCGGCACTCTGTTTGTCTACGGTTAATGGTTTCGGAGATGTGGTTAATCTCTATTTTGCGGGGGGGCAGTCTAACGCCAAGGTTGAGTGGGCTTCAGCAATTGAAGCGCGCCTAGGTGCGGTTATTGATAATGTTGAGGTGGTGCATATCCGTCATTCGGGGAATGCCATGTCTCAGTGGTATACCACCTCGGTTCAGGCGAATTACGAGGCAGACTTTTTCAATGCCAGTGCTACCGGTAAATTGGAAACTGCGATTGCAGATATTGAGGCTGCGGGGGATGATCCGGTCTTTCGCGGTTTTTTCTGGTTTCAGGGTGAGGGTGATACTGCCAGTACCAATACAATGGATCTGTATTCCGGACGTTTTAACGGAATGCTCTCCGAGTTGAAGAGCGACCTTGGAATGAGTAATGATATTGATTTCACTATGGCTCTTATCGATATGAACTCGGATTCCCTATATGATGATCCTGCCAATACAAGTGGACGGACCCGCGGTGATATCGAGTATCTGAGGATGGTGCAGTCAAATATCTGCAACAGCACTAACGGATCTTTTGAAGATACACGTGAATATGATCGTCTGGATTCCTGGCATCTGCCTATAACCCCGGATCTGGTTAATCTGGGAACAGCCATGGCTGAGAAGCATGCCGAGACATTCGGTGCGGTTGTGACAACCAATACTGTCAGTATTTCATCTCACTCTGCCGATGGTGCTATATACGGAACCTCTGGAGTATTTACGAACACTGATCTTTTCGCGGCTCGAATCCGTGAGACTCCCTATAATGGTGTGGCCTTTTTTGAAATTCCGGAAGGCGAGATTGTGGATGCGGAACTTTCCTTTACAGTTGTCACCGATGAGGGGGTGCTTACAGATGGAATCAATCTGGATATGTGGGCTCTGGGTTACCAGAGTACCCCTTCCCTTTCTGCCGCCTGGATGTTGCAGGATGATACCGACATACGTTTACTGTTAAACGGAAAGGCCCCGGTTAAGATAGCCGATAATTTTGTGGACGCAGGTGAGCAGACAGATGCTGGCAGTGTCTGGAAAACCAGCGCCTCAGAGGGGCAGGATCTGGCCGAGTATATCAATGGAATTCTCTCTGACGGAGCTGTTCCCGGCGATTACATGGCCATCCGCATAAATCCTGACGGGGTTATAACTAATTACAGCGCCGGAGCACGCTTCGGTGCGTCTAATCACGCTAATCAATCACAGGTGCCGATTTTAACAGTTAAATATATCGACAAGGTTTTGCCCAGTGTGGATACCGGATACTGGAATGTGGGTTCTCATTCAGAGGATGGCGCTATTTCCGAGAGCGGTGGACGTTTTACAACTCAGACTCTTATCAGCAGTACCGGCGGAAATGGACCTGAGCCCTGGAGTGGAGTATGTTTTTTTGAACTGCCTCCTCAGGTGATGACTGATGCCAGTATGCGGTTGAAGGTTGAAACTGACTATATGCCATCAACCATAATAACTAATGTGGATCTGTGGGGGCTGGGTTATCAGAGAACCCCGTATTTGAATAAAGACTGGTATATCTCGGCTGAGAATGATACCCGCATACTCCTTAACGGAGAGAAGCCGGTTAAGATTGCGGATGATATGATAGAGAGCGGTGTAAATGATTTCAAAGGCGGTGTATGGAGCCCGGATGCGAGTGAAAAGATTACTCTGAAAAAGTACATCAACAATCTCTTTATGCTTGGGGCCAAGCCGGGTGACTATGCGGTGTTCCGGGTTAATATGGATGCGCGTGTTTATGGTATTAATTATGGAATCCGCTGGGGTGCTTCAGATACTGATGGCTATGAGCCGAGTTTTACCGGTAATTTTATTCCGGCTGAGAATCTTTGCCTGAATCCAGGAATGGAAATGGGAGACCAGGATGACAGCATTACTTTCTGGAGTGTCTCGCTCAACAACTTTCTTTATAATCACACCAATGTAAACCCGCGCACCGGTAGTTATGTGATGCGTATGGGTGTGGGTGGCGATCAGACCGGCAACACGGCAGATAATATCAACACTTACCAGACTGTCCAGCGTGATGACTGGAATGATAAACACATAAGCTTCAGCTGCTATGCGCAGCAGAGTGATGATGAGCCCTTGGTGGCAACGTCTAATGCTGTTCAACGACTCGAACTACGGCTGTGGTGTTTGGATGCAAATAGTCAGAATATAGGTTATGTTGATAGCAGGAGCGATCAGAATCTGTATCCATCTTCGCCCACGAATGAGTGGATGCGCATAAGTGTTTCGACAACTTGTCCGGCGGGAACTGTCTATGTGCGACCGATGTTTATATTCCGCACGGGAACGACGGCTGATCAGAGCATCACTAATGGAGCAGTTCTTATTGATGATGCCAGACTTGAGATATTCGAGCAGCCGGTTGCACAGGGAGCGCTTCTTATTTTACGTTGATGTAGGGCAGCGGGTGAGCTGTGAAAATTGGTGTAGCGTGGTAGGGTTTGAGGTAGAAAGAGGAAGACGTTCTAAAGTTCTAAAGTGCGAGAGTGCTAAAGTTAAAATATTACACCGCTATATGTGCGTTGCTGGTGTTTTGAGGTAAAACATTGTTGGTAAAAAATAGGTGCGTAGCGTGTTAGAGTTGGGCAGAATAATGTTGGGCAGAATAATCTGTTGCAGCTTGTTTTTGAGGCAGAAAGATTGGTGCGTAGAGTGGTAGTTTTTAACCACGAAATACACGAAATACACGAAAATAAAAGAGTCTGCGGCATCAGAGATGCCTGGGCGAGACAAAACTGACCAGCCTCTTTTATAAAGCAGGGGCTATTGATATTATTCGGAAATGTAGGCCGAGAGCTATGAGCTCGGCAACAAAGTGCAAGATTGTCATTATTAAATCGGGCTCGTAGCGCCCGACATACTTAATAAACAGCTTCAAGTGGCACATAAATGCACAAACGATGTGGTAAAAACTGCATTTACCAATCGTCAGATGCGGGAATTTTAAGTGATTAACGCCCCCGCGAAGCGGGGATAAAATTACCGTATCTATTCGCGGAAATTAGCGGAAAAAATATTATATCTGGAGTAAATCAGTATCACGTTTAAATATTCCTGCCTTAAAACTACCAAGCAATGCACCCATTATTCTGCAAATCATTATTCTGCAAAATCTTTTACCAGTAAAACGCACTCCCTCCGCGCAGCGCACTATTAACTCATAACTCATAATTCTCAACTCCTCGTATTGAACATTACACATTGAACCTTGAATGCCCGGTAGACTGATAAGGAGAGAAGTAGTATAATTTTTACCATAAAGTTTTTTATAGTAAAAATATAGAGGAAATGAATTTATGAATTGGCAGATATTTTTCAGTACATTCTTATTGATTTTTTTCGCGGAGCTGGGTGATAAAACCCAGCTGGCGGTTATGGCTCAGTCGGCCGGTGCTTCCAGTAAATGGATTGTATTTCTAGCCGGATCAGCGGCCTTGATTTTGGCTACAGCGATTGGTGTGCTGGCAGGTGATCTGATCAGTCGGTTTATGCCTGATATGCGAGTGATTAAATTTTGCGGCGGCATTATGTTTTTGATATTCGGGGTGTTGATGCTGCTGGATCTCTGTCGTAAGACGGAGCCTGAGGTT
The DNA here is from genome assembly GCA_027858965.1 of Kiritimatiellia bacterium. Classification (GTDB taxonomy): domain Bacteria; phylum Verrucomicrobiota; class Kiritimatiellia; order RFP12; family UBA1067; genus M55B167. The sequence goes on along the minus strand of JAQIBS010000196.1, from coordinate 36,418 downwards.
TTTCAGGCGTATCCGATGACTCAAGGCAGTGATTGGATGTCGCGTCATGTGATTCAGCATGCAGCTGTTTTTGAGGCCGTGGCCGCGAAGCGCTACCAGGAGTTGGCCGCTGGAGAGAAAAACAGTCGCAGGAGAGAAATTTATGAGTGGCTGGCCAAAGAGGAGAACACGCATCTGAATGCTATGAAATCCGGGATGCTGGTTTCGGATAAAGATGATGAAATTGTCATGACCGAGGCAATCATCGGTGATATGCCGCCGATTAAAAAGCTGTTTTTGAAGGGTGGAGATGACGAGAGTTCATCGCGTCAGCAGATTCTTGATGTGATCGAAGGCGAGAAGGCGCAGGTGCAATTTTATAAAGCGCTGGCGACGCATTGTAAGATTCCTCGGTTAAGCGATGCCTTTGCTGCTCTTGCCGTTGCGGAAGGGCGTCATGTTGAGAAGCTGCAGGATTTGCTGGATTAACAGGATATTACTGCTCCAAAAATTATCTCTCACAGAGGCACAGAGAACACGGAGAGAAAACTGCTAAAGATATTGCTCTGTGAACTCTGTGCCTCTGTGAGAGACAAAAAACATACATAAAAAATACGTTGCGACAGGAATGATAGGGTAAGAGTTGAAAATAGCTCAACCGTTTAATTTTAAAAGAATAATGTTTGTTATGGAAGTATTTTATGAGTGATTGGATTGATATTCAAAAAGATGAAAAACATGTGGCCCGGGAACGAGCTAAGGCCCGTGAATTGCGGAAAAGCGTCTGGTGGAAGCAGCAGCTGGATGCAGGGCGTTGTCGTTATTGCGGAAAAAAGGTGGGTGGCGATGTGCTGACTCTTGACCATGTAGTGCCGGTGGCGCGAGGTGGCTGTAGTAATAAAGGCAATGTGGTGCCAGCTTGTCGGGATTGCAACCAGAAGAAGAAATATCTGACTCCAGCGGAACAGATCCTTGCAGACCTGGAGAAGAAGGGCGGATTGTGAGTCGGCCGGTGTGCGGGGCGAGGCGTCGAGTTTTTTGCCCCGCTGCGCGCGGACGGCTTCGCCTCAAAAACCAAAGAGCGCCCTGCCCCGCACACCGGCCTTGTGGATTATGGTTTTATGAGCGGGGCGAGGCTGAATATAAACTGTAGCTGTAAACTGTAAACTGTAAACTGTAAACTGTAGACTGTAGACTGTAAACTGTGAATAAACGTATAATAGTTGTTGAACCGCATGGATTTTGTTCCGGTGTGGCCCGTGCCGTGGAGACAGCGGAAAAGGTGGTTGCGAAAAACCCGGGAGAGCCGGTTTACTGTTTGAATCAGATTGTGCATAATCAGCAGGTTGTTGGACAGCTGAAAAAATGCGGGATGATCTTTGTGACCAGTGTAACAGATGTATCGGAGGGAGCTCTGCTGTTGCTCTCCGCCCATGGGGTGTCACCGGAGGTCAAACGGAGTGCAGCGGCTCGGAACTTGAAGGTGGTGGATGCTGTTTGTCCCTTTGTCAGCAAGGTGCATGCAGAGGTACGGAATTTTGCCCGACAGGGGGTGGCTGTGGTTTGTATCGGCCATCGGAGCCATGAGGAGGTGATCGGTGTTGTTGGCGAAGCTCCTGATGTTGTGCAGGTTGTTGAGAGTGCGGATGAGGTACAAGCCCTTGATATCTCCGCATCTTGTGAGGTAGGCGTTGTTACGCAGACAACCCTGGGTGTGGCGCAGGTGGACTCGGTTATGGAGGCCTTGAAGCAGCGTTGGCCGGATTTGAAGACACCGAAGAGCACGGATGTATGTTATGCTACCCGTAACAGGCAGCGGGCGGTTCAGGAGCTGGCTGGGTGTTGTGGGCGAGTGCTGGTTCTGGGTTCTACTAACAGTTCTAACAGCAGACGTCTGGTGGAGTGCTCTGAAGCAGAGGGAACCGAGAGTATTTTAATTAGTGAACTGAATGATCTGGATCAGCTGAACTGGGATCAGGTTGATAGTGTCGGCATTACTAGCGGAGCTTCAACACCGGAGGTTTTTCTGGATACAGTGGTTCAGGCATTGCAGGGTAAATGGGGTTTTGATCAGCCGGAGATTATGACCGCAGTTGAAGAGCTCTCCCCGCATTTTCTGCTCCCGGAGGTGATGGGTGAAAGGTGAGAGGTGAGATGTAGGACGTAGGACGTGGAATGTGGAATGTAGGACGTGGGATGTGAGACGTGGGACAGGTAACTTCTGGAGGGATAGCGGCCCGCCGTCCGCTATCTGCCCCTCTATCTGCCTGCCTGGAAACATTTTTTACGTTCTACATTATACATTCCACGTTCCACCAATTTTTCTCAGAAAAATCAGCGGTGTTTGTGGAAGAGGATCAGTCCTGTGACAAAAAAGGCCAGATTGGGTAGCCATGCTCCCAGAATAATCGGCATAAGGGAGTTCTTTGCTAGAATCATGCAGCCTATGTTGGCGGCATAGAACCCCATAAACATGGAGATCCCCACAATAACTCCCTTGAAAACGCTTTGACGACTGGTGGCTATACCGGCTGGAATAGCAAATAGGGTGATAATCAGGCAGGAAAAGGGAACCGCCAGTTTTGAATGGATATCATATCTTTTGGAGGCGACCTCTTTTTTATCTAGATCCGGGTTGTCTTTAAGGTAGCTCAGCATATTGCGAATGCTGTAGAATTTCCAGGCTTTATTCATCAGGGCAAAATCTTCCGGAGTTTCATCCAGCTCCGGGAATCCACGAATCACGAGCTTAGCCAGATCAGGAGAAGGATTTACAATTGGATTGTTCAACTCATCAAAGTATTGGTACTGCGGGTAGAAGAGCCACCACATTCCATCCAGGTACTCCGCTTTACGACAGGTGATATCCATCAAGCTGCTCCCATCCGGACGGTCCACTGAGATGAGGACTCCCTCCATTATATTGGGCTTGGTGATGTCCATTTGATTAATACGCCAGACTCGGTGACCGGTTCTGTTATAAAAAGGTATGTTTGTTTTAATGTCGGAGGTAACCTCCTTGAAGTCTGCCTTTTTGAATGCCATGGCTTTCTCTGAGGCATTGGGGGCATAAAACTCATTGATCAGGGCAACCAGAATCACCATGAAGGTTGCAATGACGAAGAGTGGACTCACAATTACATTAAAGCCGATACCGCTGGCGCGCATCGCTGTGATTTCGGAGTGCCGACAGAAGTTCCAGAGGGTATAAAGGGTTGCAAGTAGAAGTGCAGCCGGGATAATCCATTGCAGGTAGGGGGATATGTAGCCTAGAAAAAAAACAGCGATCTTTAGAAGCGGTGGTTTGTTCTCCATGATTCGGTTAAAAGATTCAAAAAGTTCGAATATGACATAAATGCCCATAAATCCCGCCAGGCAGTAAAACAGGGGGATTAAGAACTCTTTTAACACATATCTGAAAAGGATACTCATATATCAATCAAAGTATAAAATATGCGTCTCGGAAAAGCAATCGCAATAAGAGTACGTTAGTTCGTTAGTTGCTATTCTCTCAACTACTGTCGAAAAAACACGAAACTTAAGGTTCTTCCGACTTTTTAATGGGTGAATCATCGCTACTCGCTATCGCTATCGGATACAGCAACCATCGGATTAAATTCGATACCGATGCCGATGCCGATACCGATTGCGATACCGACAACAAAGACCAATATTCACGTATAAACTACAGTTTTAGTAACTTCAGATCTCTATTGTAATGGCGTTATTCCATTTGGCCTGAGAGGCGCCTGTACCTATAAGCACATTCAGAGAGGCGGTGGAATCCAGGCGGATATTGGCCAGTTGTTCTATGTTCATTGATCCGTCTGTTGCGTAAGCAGCATCGGCATTGAACCAGATAGCCTTTATTCCTTCTTTGCGCAGAGCAAGATCCAGTGTCAGGCGCAGATTCTTCCAGGGAGTGTCAGCTGGTCCATCGATCAGTACGGCCTGATTGTTCTGGAGGGTCGCAAGAATAGCTGCCGTGTCAATAGCCGTTGATGGTTTCAGAGTTTTGCTTGTGACATCTGTTGCGTTGATCATTGTTAATGCCAGTGCTGCTCCGTAGATGGGGGCCTGTTCTCCCAGAGTGCAGGGTTTGATGGCGGCTGGCTTTTTCAGTTTGTCGGCAAGACCTGCCTGGAGTGCGGGAACATATAGGTCCCAGTCGCGGGCGATATTGCCGCCAATCACAAATGCATCGGCATTGAAGCTGTTAAGCCAGGGTGCGATAAATTCTGCCAGATTTGTTCCAAAATCGCTGTAGATGGCTATGGCAATTTGATCCCCGTTAATGGCGGCCTGGGCAATCTCTTTGCCGCCGGCAATCTCCTCTCCTGTACGGTTTTTCCACTCAGCCACCAGCCAGCGGGTTGAGAAGTAGTCATCGGCAATTCCCTCCCTGTAGGGAACATCCCATAGCTCTCCACCCTCTGTTACACCCTCACCGCTGGTTTGCGGGCGGCCTTTGAGCAGGAATGAGGCACCAAAGCCGGTTCCCAGGGTCACGACGATTGCGTTGTCAAAGCCTTTGGCTCCGCCTCGGAAATATTCACCCATAGCAAAGCAGGCGGCATCATTATTGAATATGACTGGTTTATCAGTGGAGAGTGTGCTGCTGAGAAATGCTCTGAAGTTGACACCGAACATCTGTTCATATTTCTGCTGGGCCGGTGTGATTTTGCAGACACCTTGACCATAGTCAAAGGGACCGGGGATGGCAAGTCCAACACCACGCACGGACTCTTTACCTGTGATGGCGGCACATTCGGTGATTGCAGATTCAAAGACGCTGAGCACTTCAGAAGGGTTTGAGTTGGTATCCAGACTTTTGCGGATGGTGCTTTCGGGAAGCATCTCAAAAGAGGTGTCATCAACCAGATCAAGTGTAATATGGGTCCCGCCAACATCTATTCCCATGTAGTATTTATTTGTCATGTTTCAATTCCTCTTTGCTTGTTTAGATGTTTGTTTAGTTGCTATTCTCTCAACTTCTGTCTCAAAAACAAGAAATTCGCGATAGTTCAAGTGGTTGAATTGGTTAAAAAGGTTGAAATGGTTGAGCAATGCTACCAGTTAGCTAGGGCGCGGATTGCCAAATACATTTACGATATTGTTGTATCAATTTAGTATTTCCTTTAACCTTTTTAACCAATTTAACTCCTTAACTTCACAAAACGAAAAAAACCTCATCCTGTTAAGGATAAGGCGTTTTAATATTACTATAAATCTATTCGTACTGGTTCCTAACGCTGCCGGGTAGAGGCATTGTTCCTTCCCAGCTGGCTGGTCCCGCCCAAGGCATGTCCGTGTCATGTGGACTGTCCTGCATGCATCCGGTGATCATCAACAAAGCAAGAAGGATTGCCAGTGTCAGAAAAGACAGGGTCTTAGAAGAATACGACATCGCCTTTTTCCACTTTTGCCTGCTGCCAGTCGCTGAGGATGTCGGCAACAATCAGATTTTTTTCAGGTACTACCTGACGCAGTTTGATGCGTGTAATGAATTCCCCGGATGCGCTCTGGTAGCCTGGGCGGCGGACATTCATCTCAAGCTGAGGCAGAGGATTCTGGCGGTTTTCGCCAAGGATCTCTTTTATTGCATCAGCAGAGAATTCGAGGATTGCGAACTTAAGTTCGTCGTTGACTTCAAGGATCTTGCCTTTTTCACCAGCAGTCATGGTTGTAACAACGATTGCATCAGGGTCGCTTCCAATCGGATTGTTCTTAATGCCTTTCCAGCGTTTTTCCCAATCAGCATTTTTCTCTTTAGCTGAAATCAATTCTTCTTCAAGAGCAACTTTATCTTCGTTGAGGATTTCAACTTCATTACGGCTGTCAGCGAGTTCTGCGTTGAGTTCACGTTTTTCAGCGGTCAATTTGGTTGCTTTTGTTTCAAGGCGCGCTTTTTCGCCTTCGAGCGTGGTAACCAGTTCAACTTTTTCAGTAATTGTTTTCTTGTCTGTGCGACCTGCTACTTTGAGAGAGTTAACATCTTCGATAGCGGTGCTCATCATCTCTCGCATTTTGCTCAGTTCGGCGCGGGTTTTATTAAGTTTGGCCTGCTGGGTTTTGGCGCGGTCGAAAACATTGTCAAGCACTTCTGCCATTGATCCTTTGCCTTTGGTGGATGGTTTCTGGGTCAGTTGGTCAATAACATATTGTCCGTCAGGGCCGACAACATAATAGCTACGTAGCTGCATACGCATTTTAGTATTATCAAGATCCAGTGCCGGTAGATTCTGCTGCTCGAGATTAATCGGATAATTTTCGAGCATCGCCTGTTTTTCGGGATTAACTAACTCGCGGTCGGTTACGTCGGAGATGTCCTTTTCAACACTTGGGGGTGTTGAATCAGAGGCGTCTTCACTCTCGATCGTTTTTGCAATATTAACAACCGTGTTTTCGAGAATTTCGTTTCTTTTTGTCAGAAGCTCACGCTTCTGAAACAGTAAATTTGCGAAAACCAGTGAGACAACACTCAGTATCAAAATTATGATGACTAGTATTCTTAATGCTTTACCCATGTCAATACCTCTGAATTAATTCCTGTAAATAGATTTAACAACATCTCCAAATTTATAGAAAAATCAGGCGTACTGCAACTAGAAATTGATAAATATGGTTATTTTTTTGCTTTTCAGAGAAAAATGAGGTTTTTAACCGGATAAAGACACATGATTGCAAAGAAAACCGCTTTGTTGTGAATATATCCGCATACGCGCCTTATATTAATATCATTCGTCTTCTGTTTTTTATGCTTGTTTTTTTCTCACAGAGGCACAGAGTTCACAGAGTAATATCTTTAATGGTTTTCTCTCCGTGTTCTCTGCGACTCTGTGAGAGATAATTTTTGGAACAGTAATATCCTGTCTATTCATGTTAAAATTTATTGGGTTGCGGCTATGCTGCGCTACGCATGATGCAATATTTATTTTGTGTGCTTTTACTATAATAAGGTGTAAAATAGAGTTAACTGAATACATCTGTATGCACTTTTTTAAAAAAATGGTGATTTGAAATTGACCAATTGCCCTCGTTAGAGTATAAAACAAAACATGAACAATATTAGATTTCACAGGTTTTTGCCATTTATCATAGTGGCTATGGTTATTTTTGGTCTCTGTTCCATTGCAAATGCACAGGATGCTGAGATGGATGCTGCACTCAAAATGGAGCTCAAATATATTGAGATGCTTCAACAGATGCGTATGCCGGATATTGCCGAAGAGGTGATTGAAGAAGTAAAGAAGAAGTACCCTGAGGCAGCTGCGAAGATTAAGGTGCTTGAGTTTCAAGGGCTTTTGTGGACGGCTCAGTTTGAAGAGGTCAGGAAGGTTATTGATGCAATGCCTGATAAGAACGGTGCTGAGTACTGGGCATTGAATCTGGCGATGGCAGATGCTTACTATGCATACCAGATGTATGCTGATGCCGACAAACTTTATATGGCGTTCTTTAAAAAGTTTGCCAAACCTTCTAAGGAGCTCAGCTCTTTTTATCGCGATTCCGCATATAAGTATGCACAGATGCTGCTCTATCTGGGAAAGGACGCGGAGGCTCTTGTGGCTTACAAACGGCTTTTTAATGTGAAACTTGAACAGGACCGCGAACGTAATGTTTATGCCGACATGGCTGAGCTGATGTTGAAGCTTGCTCCGGAGATCAAGGATAAGAAGAAAAAAGCAGCGATGTTGAAAGAGGCTGAGGGGATTGTTGACAAACTGCTCTGGAAACAGGATGTCTGGTTCGGCAAGGCAATTGTGATGAAAGCGCATATATTAATGCTGCGCAACGATGTTAAGGGCGCTCAGGACTTGGTAGAGAATTACATGCCACAGCTCAAGATCATTCATGACTCTCTGCTTGAGGATGATCCGGATGGTTCACGTGGTTGGCTGCGGATGAGTCCGATGCCGCAGTGCCGTTATCTTCTCGCCGTTCTGCTGCTTGATGCCGCTAAGGACGAGATGAAAAAGCCGACTCCGGACGAAGAGGCTATCAAGGGATATTTCCTGGGAGAGCGTGATCCAAAAACAAAGAAGCGTCTCGGCAATGGTGCCTTTAATCACTTTATCAATGTCTTTATTCGTTTCCCTGAGAGTCAGTGGGCTTCGCAGGCCGGTGAACGTTCCGAAGAGATTCGCAGCATTATTAAAGACCGTTATGAGGTTGAGATTCGTACTCCAGTGACTCCTCAGCAGATGGCTAAGGTGCGTCAGATGCAGTTTGCCGGTGCTAATTTGGTCTTTAGTCAGAATAAGTTTAAAGAGGCTGCGGCTAAGTACCTTCTGGTTTTGAATCAGTTTCCTGAATCCAAGGAGTCTGTCAGTGCACTGGGCAACCTGGCCCTTTGCTACATTGAGAACAGCACCCAGAGTGTTGATGATCAGTTAATGGCGGATGTAGTGGCGGGTCATCTCTCCGAGCGTTTTTGCAATAACAAAGAGCTGATGAAGGCTGCTGGCGATCAGTTGCGAAAGATCGGTGACTATTATGGCAACAACAAGCGTGATGATAAAAAGCGTGAAATCTATGCGATGTTCTTTCGTGATTATCCTGAGCATTATGCGGCCAGTCAGTTGATTATGAGTTTCGCCGAGCGCGAGTACAAAACCGGGAATTTTGCCGGTGCCAGAGCTTATTACGATCGCATTGTCAAAGAGTATAGTACATCAACTTACTATTATGATGCCTTGAACCGCATTACACAGATTTATAAAGAGGAACAGAGTGCCACCAATGAGATCAGTTCGCTGGAGTTCTTTATTGCCGAGTTACAGAAGAGTGATAGGCCGGGGCATAATCTGCCGGTGGCCAAGTTCCGTCTGGCTGAGGCACAGCGCTCTTACGGCAGTTCTCTGTTGAAATCAATTGTCACCAATGAGACCGCTGATGCTGTGTATCAGAAGGGGGCCATGCTTTTGACCAAGGCCGCTCTTGGGTTTGGCGGAGTTTCCTCAATGCTGGCTGAGCCAGCTGCGTATCAGAAAAACGCTGATGAAAAGACGCGTAATGAGCAGATGCGTGAGATGTCCTTGTTCACCAAGGGAGTTGCGCTTTCGCAGTTGCAGTATCCCAAGGATAAACTGCCGCTCTATCGTAGCCTTGCTGTTAATTCCTTTAAGGATTTTCTCAAGGTCTATCCGCAGAGCAAGTACTCTGCCAAGGCTCAGTTGCAGATCGGTACGCTGTACACGATTATGGAAGGAAGTGAAACTGATGCGGCAAAGCAGGACGAGCTCAAGCAAAAGACGCAGGAGGCATTTGAAGCTTTAAGCAAAAATTATCCAAACTCGGATGAGGCTAAAAATTCCGTTCCTATGCTGGCGGCCAGTTTGATTGAGATGGGCTTGCGAGGAGAGGGCGTTGCCAAATACCGTGAGATGTTCACCGGTAGCGGGAAGTATACTGCCAGCCAGTACAGTGCGGCCGGTCATGCGCTGCTGGAATCCAAAGAGTATGCGATGGCAATGCAGGCTTATGAAAAGGTGCTGGCCGAAGCTAAGGACATTGGTGTGATTGCCGGGGCCAAACTGGGTAAAACCAAAGCGCTGCTTGGTAAAAAACAGTATGGCGAGGCGCGTAAGATTCTGGCGGCGTTTATTGCTGATCCCAGACTTTCCAAGCTGCTTCTGGTGGTCGATGCCAATATGATGCTGGCTGAGGCAGCCAGTGAAGAGGGTAAAACCGAGGCTGACAACGATCTGCGCACAGAACTTTTTAATCAGGCGGTCGACTCGCTCAAGCTTGTTAAAAGCTATCGTACCAACAGGACTGATATTGCCGAGATTGATCTGGCCACAGGCGATATGCTTGTGCGTAAGATGCAGGCTGAGAAACAACTGGGGCTGGATGATCAGGCGGCTGAGACACGGGGCAATGCAATTGTTGCCTTCATGACAATTATTGATCGACTGGATCCGGGTAATGAGAGCCTCGCTCCTTATCTTGAGAGAGCATACTTTGCTTTTACGCCGATGTTGCTGGAGCACAAAGCTTATGAGCAGGCGGTTGAGGATTGCGAAAGATATCTCAAGCTGTTCCCGCAGGGACGCTACAAAACAGATATGCAGAACTGGTTGAACCAGGCCCGGATTGGTCAGTAACTAAAGCAGCTTGCCTCCGTAATTAAATTGAGTTCGTGTAACAAACGAAAGATTTTAGGCATTTCGGAAAGTTGTGGTTAGGTGCCCGTTGCTTTAGTAATAAACGCTGCGCGTTTCGAAAAACAGGTTGTATTGCTTGTTTTTTGTGATAGGAGTTGAAAGAACAGCAAAGAGTGGATTTTTTAAAGGTTTAAGGAGCAAATACGAAATGAATATGAGAAAAATGACTGGAATAGCTGTAATCACAGCAATGCTGCTGGCGACAGGGGCTGCAATGGCTGCCGATATCGGCGGTGTGGTTGTCACAAAAGATGGCAAGAAGATTCCCTGCTCTGTGATTAAGTGGAAATCGCGTGATAATGCATATGCAGTCACTAAAACCGGTGCTGTCAAAATTGAACTCCTCATGACCCTGGATACAATAGACAGGCTGGATATTCCCAAGCCTAAGGAGCTGGAAACTGTTCAGGCTGGTCTGAAAAAAGGTGGTAATGCCGCTGCGGCCATTCCGATTTTAATCAAGATAATCACAGATTACAATATGCTCAACTGGGATAAGACGGCCACACGTCTGCTGGCGGATGCCTATATCAAGAACAATGATGCTTCCAAGGCTATAAAAGTTTGCGAAAAAATTATTTCATCTAATCCTGAAGAGGCTTACAAAGGTGATTTGGCCCCCGTTTACTGGAACGCTCTGCTAATGGGTGACCGGGTTTCCAAACTGGATGATTTGATTACACAGGCAATTAAAAGCGGTAAACGCTCATCCTCAGCCTTTGCTCTGATTATGCGCGGAGATATGATCAACAAAGCGAGCGATACCAATGAAAATGCCAAGAAGGCTTTGCGTGATGGTTATCTGCGTGTCGTTACCCTTTATAGCGGGATCAAGGCAGCACAGCCGGAAGCTTTATACAAGGCGGCTAAGTGTTTTGACAAGCTGGGCCAAACTTCACGCGCTGATCAGATGCGCACAACATTGAAAGGTGAGTTCAGCTCTTCCGAATGGGCTCTCAAATAAAAAGCGGGATGCCTCGGATGAGGTATCAAAAACATTGATTTTGTTAGTAAACAGCTAACTTTTTAAACACACGAGTAATAAAAAAACAAGAGGTTAATAATGAAAAGACTGATTTTATCAGCAGTAGTATTCACTGGGTTAATGCTTGGTAGCGCGCCTGTTATGGCGCAAGATGCGGCTCCCGCCGCCCCTGCAGAGGGCGTGTTGGCAGCTGAAGGGGGAGCAGCAGGGGCTAAACAGGATTCGGCTGGGTTCTTCGCCATTGTTGTAGGTTCAGGTTGGCTTGGCATGGTTTTATGGGGCGCACTGCTTGGTTGTGCCGGTACAGCTATTTACTTTATTGTCGACTGCTCTGTTATGATCCGTCCGCAGAAAGTTATGCCTGAAACTCTGATCAATAGAGTTAAAGAGGGCATGTCCGAGGGTGATGTTATGAAAGCCCTGCAGGCCTGTGAATCTGAGCCGGGACCTCTGGCTAATATTCTGACAGCCGGTTTCTCTCATGTGGAAGAGGGTTTCGATATTATTCAGGAATCAATCAGTGCGGCAGCTGATCTGGAAACAGAGCGTCTGATGCAACATCTGACATGGATCTCTGTTTGTTCCAACCTCTCTCCCATGCTGGGATTGCTGGGAACCGTTCAAGGTATGATTATGTGTTTCGCAACACTGGCTACAGGTGCACCTGACATTGGCGCATTGGCTATGAACATTTCTCAGGCTCTCTGGACAACTGCGGCTGGACTGGCAGTAGCGATTCCTTCGATCACATTTTATTACAGCATCCGTAACAATGCCAACCGTCTGATCCTGCGTATGCAGGCCATGACAATGGAGCTGATCAAAGACCTTCGTAATGTTGAAGTTGTCAGCGATTAATCCCTTCGGCTTGTTTGCTGAGCCCTATCACGGGTTTCAGTGAATGGCAGATTACGAGATAAGGCGCCCTGGCGGGCGCTGTAATGAGGCTGGCAGCTTATTGCAGTCTGTCTCGTAAAGGTGAAAACTTTTACTGCCCTTTGGGCAGACAAAGGAACCGAACGATGCACAAAAAAAAATTGAGGTCAACCGACCAGTGCGAAATAGATATGACGCCCATGATTGACGTTGTGTTTCAGTTGATTATTTTCTTTGTTGTTACGCTGAAGATGACTTCAGACAAGAATGAAGATATTTTTCTGGAAGATGGCAAGAATGGAGTAACACTGACACAGGATAATATGCCGCCGACGACACTTGAGATTGAAGTGGGACGGCGCGGACGTATTTCAATACACAACGCAACGATGTCAAAATGGCAGCTGAGTCAAATTTTAAAGGCCCGTGTGAACCGTAATGGAAATGAATTTCCTGTTCTTATTCGTGGAGACCGTAAGACCCCGCATGAGAATGTGCGCGAGGTTATGGATATCTGCACGGGCGTAGGCATCTGGAAATTATCGTTTGTGGCTATTCAAGAGCATAAAGCGGGCAAATAGAAAAAAATATCAGGAGGCCGCTATGGCTTACGAAAGAAAACGGAATAAAGGCGAATCACCTAAACTTGACATGACACCGATGATTGATGTTGTGTTTCAGTTGTTGATTTTCTTTGTGGTGACAATTAAGCAGGAAGATATCCTGTCAAAGCTATCTGCTGCGCGTCCTGCGCCGGATAGTAATGCCAACCCTAGCAAACAGCCTGATTTGATTACGATTATCGTAGCTCCGCAGGGCTTTGTCTTTAATGGACGCCTTGTCAGCAAAGATGAGCTTGATCGCAAGGTCGAGCGTTACTCCAAATTGAGTAAGACGGCCATGATCGTAATTAAATGTACCGCTGACTCACCTCATGGTTTGCTTGTGCAGTCATTGGATATCTGCAGCAAGCACGGCATGACCAACCTGTCAATTTTCAGTATTTGACAAAAGAAGGGTGAAATACCATGAATTTAAGTGAAGTAGATGCACATCTTCAGGAAATAAAAGAGATGTATGGAGATGAGTCATACTTTCATCGTATGAAAAAACTCTTTTCCGGCCTGAAAGCACCGCGTAGTTCACGGCAGTATAAAGAGAGTATGATTGAAATTCAGCGGCTTTCCGCTCCAATTTCAGCTATCGTTCTTCCTGCACTGACTGTTGTTCTTCTGGTTTTTTTATCGAACGCCTCCACAACGGATGAGCGTATCATTGAGACTCAGATTATGGAAGCTGAGGAGATGAAAGAGCTTGAGGAGATCGAAGAGCTTGAAAAGCCGCCGGATGAGATGCAGGAGATGGATATTGATGTTCCTGTTGATTCACCGGATGTGAATGTCGAGAATGTCGAAGATACGCCGTTGAGCCCTCAGCCGCAGGAGTTTGATGCGGTTATGAATGTTAAGAGCCCTGTGATCCTTAAGAATATCTACGGATCAACGCGTAACACCGGTACCCGCGGTGCTTCTCTGGCCCGTTTTGGCGGAGACAAGCAGACTGAGGATGCGGTGATGCGTGCTTTGCGCTGGTTGAAGAAAAATCAGAACAAGGATGGCAGTTGGAACTCCAAAAAGGTTGCCATGACGGGTCTTGGAATTCTGACATTCCTGGCACATGGCGATAAACCAGGTGATTCAGCTGAGTTTGGTGAAACCATTCAGAAGGCACTCGAATATTTGCTGAAGGTTCAAAAAAGCAATGGACTTCTGCCGGGCAATTATGATCATCCCATTGCTACGTACGCATTGTGCGAGGCTTATGGAATGACCCTTAATCCGAATGTTAAGGAGGCTGCCGAGAAAGCGCTGGCTGCGGTTATTAAAGGTCAGCATCCAACCGGTGGCTGGACCTATAACCTGTTTGCGGGCGTTGATAAAAAGACAGGCAAATATCGTGATGATACATCTTATATGGGATGGTGTGCGCAGGCTTTGAAAGCCGGTAAACTGGCCAAGCTTCATGTAGATGGTCAGGCAAAGGCCATCAAACTGGCAATTAAGGGATTCAAGGCCAATGCGGCTCCTAACGGCGGCTTTGGTTATTGTTCACCTGGGGCTAGCGGTTTAACATCGGTTGGAACTCTCTGTATGCAGCTTCTGGGTGCAGGCAGTGATCCTGCGGTGCGTAAGTCACAGGATATCATGGATAACTGGTCGATTGGTGATTATACACTCGCAAACAAGGTTGGTGGCAGCCCGCAGTACTATTTCTACTACGCAACACAGGCCAAGTTTCATGCTGGTGGCAAACGCTGGACAAACTGGAATAAAGCGATGAAGCCTATATATATCAAGGCGCAGAAGATTCAGAAGAATGCGATTAAGGATGCTAAAGGTAAAGATCAGGATATCGGCTGGTGGGAGAATGTTGATAGACATACCGACCGTCCGGTTATGGATACCTGTCTGACTGCACTTCAGCTGATGGTTTACTATCGTTATCTCCCAACCACAAGTAAGGCCGCTGTTCAGGTTGAAGTTGAGATTGAAGCAAAATCAACGGATACGGACGATATCACGGTTGATGTCGGAAATCTGTAAGTGCGGAGTGAAGAGAGGCTTTAGACTTTAGGCTATTGGGCTTTAGGAAAAAGAGATGCGGGTGGGCTACGCGATTCAGGTGCTTACATTTGCGTCCACCGGGTATCCGCCGCTATGCGGTGGATGATTTTGCAGCAACCCTAAAGCCCAAAGCCTCAATAGATAAATTTTTTAACAGATAACTTTTGAAAAGAGCGACGGAGGCGAACTCCGTCGTTTTTTTGGAGACACGATGCCCTTTTCTCTTTTTTTAGCTTTTAAATATTTGAAACCCAAACGCACTGTCACATCGGTGGTTTCGCTGATCTCTGTGCTTGGTGTTGTGCTGGGCGTGGCCATTATTATCATTGTGCGGGCCGTTATGACCGGATTCGGTGATATGTGGCAGGAAAAAATTCTCGATTTCAAACCGCATATAACCATCCGGTCATTTGCCGGAGGGGTGATCAAAGATGAAGAGAATCTCTGTCGTCGACTGGAGCAGATTGAGGGTGTTAAGGCGGCGTCACCCTCGCTGGAGACCCGTGTGCTGGTGGAAAACCGCAGGCGTGTGGTGGCGCCTGTTCTGGTCGGCGTTGATCCTGTGCGTGCCAAAAAAATCATGAAACTTGATCAGATGCGGGCCGGGGAGTTTGATGTGGCCGGTGATGCTGTGGTGCTGGGCATTGACCTTGCAATGGAGCTGGGGCTGGGCGTTGGTGATGACCTGCTGGTCTATTCCCCGATGAATCTGATCTCTGAGGATGAGGTCTATTTTCCTGAACGGTTGATGGTTAAGGGGATCTTTGAATCGGGACAGCGTGACTTTGATTCCGGTTATGTGATTACCTCTCTTGCCGTGGCGCGTGATCTGATGGGCATGGATTCCGGGGTGTATTCAATTCATCTGAAAACTGAGCGCCCGGCTAATCTTGAGTATTTCAACGGTGTTGTTGGCAGAGTGGAAGAGTTGACACCCAATTTTCTGGTACAGACCTGGCAGCAGATTGACAGCCAGTTGTTTAGTGCGCTGGCGGTTGAAAAAAATATGATGGTGATCCTTCTGATGTTTATCACGATTGTGGCCATTTTTTGTGTGACGAATACCCTGATTGTTTTAACGGTGCAGAAGACCGATGAGATCGGTCTCCTGAAAGCGCTGGGCTTTTCTTCACGTCAGGTGATGGGTGCGTTTGTGATCTATGGCTGGATTCAATGTCTGGTTGGAACCCTGCTCGGAATCGGGGCGGCCTATCTGGTGCTTCACAACCTGCAGTCAATGGTCGAAGCTTTGGCGCGCTTGGGAGTGGAGGTATTTCCCAAAGAAATTTACGGACTTAATGCAATTCCATGGAGAATTATTCCCTCCGAGGTGGTTGATGTGGCTATATCGGTGATATTGTTTTGTACCTTTGCCAGCTTTCTTCCGGCCTGGAGGGCCTCTCGGATGGATCCGGTGAATGCTCTGCGTAAAGAGTAAAATCTCCAGCCCACCAACCCCTAACCCCTAACTCCTAATAATGTTAAAAGCAAATAATTTATTTAAATCCTATACATTGCCGCATAAACAGGTTGATGTCCTCAAAGGGGCGCAGATATCAGTGGGCGAGAATGAACGGGTTGCTATTGTCGGCCGAAGTGGTGCCGGAAAAAGCACTCTGTTGCATGTGCTGGGCGGTTTGGATAGACCTGAATCAGGAGATGTGATCGTTGATGACCAATCGCTCTATTCAATCTCACGTCGTAAAAGAACCGCTATCAGAGCGGCGCGAATCGGCTTTGTTTTTCAATCCTATCATCTTTTGCCGGAGATGGATGTGGCTGAGAATGTGATGCTGCCCGCCTTAACCGGGGTGCTAAAGCTCAGCCGGGCTGAGATGAAGGCGCGTGCCCTGGATTTACTGGAACGTGTGGGCTTGAGTGATCGTGCCAGCCATATGCCGATGGAGCTCTCCGGCGGGGAGCAGCAACGTGTGGCATTGGCACGGGCTTTAATGAACACTCCGGCTTTGATTTTAGCAGATGAGCCAACCGGTAATCTTGATAGTAAGACTGGCTCAGCGGTGATGAAACAGCTTTTTGAGTTGGCCAGCCTTAATAAGGCGGCGTTGGTTATGGTTACGCACTCTATGCAGAGTGCGGCGCTATGTGACCGCGTGCTGGAGATTAAAGAGGGACTGCTGGTGGAGGCGTGAGTATTTGCATTTTAGCTGGTAGTCTGTAGCTGGTAGCGAAAATGCAGAGCAACCTATAAGCTACACGCTACAAGCTACAAGCTACGAGCTTCAAACTGGGTTGCGGGCAGAGCCCGCTTTAAAACTTTGTGATAAACCGTAGGCTTGCCTTTTTTTTCAGGGTTCGGTATATTTTAAGGTCCTTTAAAAAAAGACAAGCAAGGTAGAGATATGAAACAATATAAAATTGGTTTAGTAGGTATTGGTGCCGTTGGTACCGAAATGATTAAAATTTTACGTCAGCGTAACTTTCCTGCAAGTGAGATCAGGGTTCTGGCTACGCGTGAGCGTGATGAAGAGATTGCCGGTGAAACATTCCATGTTCAGGTGGTAAGTCCTGAGGCCTTTGACGGGTTGGATATTGTTCTGTTTGCTGGGACTGAAGGCTCTAAAGGTGCCTCTGTGCAATATGGATGGGAGGCGGTTAAGCGCGGATGTATCGTGATTGATAACGGTGATGATTTTCGGATGGATGATCGTGTTCCGCTGGTTATTCCAGAGATTAACGGTGATGCCCTGGAAAAACATCAGGGCTTTATTGCAAATCCCAATTGCAGTACCATTATTACTCTGATGGGTATCGCTCCTTTACACAAAGCGGTTCCAATGAAGCATATGACAGCCGTGACTTTCCAGTCGGTCAGCGGTAGTGGCCGCGGGGCTATTGATGAGTTGGAGCAGCAGGTTCGTGATTATGCTGAGGGTCGCAAGTCAGAACCAAAGGCTTATCCGTATCCGATTGCTTTTAATGTTCTGCCGCAGATTGGTGGACCAAAACCAGAGATGCCCGGTTTTACCAGTGAAGAGGCCAAGATGACTTTTGAGTCGCGTAAGATTCTGGGTAATCCTGATTTGAAGATTGCCTGTACCTGCGCACGAGTTCCTGTCTTCTTTGCGCACTCGGTGGCGGTGCATGCTTCGTTTGAGGAGTCAGTGACACCTGAGCAGGCAAGGGAGATCCTGGGCAAAACGAATGGAGTAAAGGTTATAGATGATCTGGCTGCTGCGCAGTATCCGATGCCTCTGTTTACTGGTGGTGAGGATGATGTGGGTGTGGGACGCATCCGCGTTGATTCGAGTTTGGAGAATGGCCTGGCTCTTTGGTGCTGTGGAGACAATATCCGAAAGGGCGCAGCTCTGAATGCGGTGCAGATTGCAGAAGCGCTGATAGAGCGTAAGCTGGTCTAAAAAGAGCTTTGCTCTTTGAGGCGCAGAGCGCAGAGGACAGAGTGTAATAAAAAAAGGAGTGAGATAATCTCACTCCTTTTTTTGTTGCTGTTTGGCTATGGGCCGTATGAGCCAAATGGGCCTAATGTTTTGCTTTGCAGAATTCATGCAGGCGTTTAGTGTTTTTCCTGCCGCCTGCCGCCTGCCGCCTGCCGCCTGCCTGCTGCCTGCTGCCGCCTGCCGCCTGATATATTACGCCCAGCGAATAGCCATTGCGCCCCAGGTCAGTCCCGCACCGAAGGCATCAATTACCAGAAGTTCACCTGATTTTATCTGGCCGTTTTCAACGGCTTCAGCGAGAGCAATCGGAATAGTTGCTGCTGAGGTGTTACCGTATTTTTCTATATTGACGAAGACTTTTTCCTTGGGAAGTTTTAGCCTTTTGGAAACCGCATCAATTATGCGGATATTGGCTTGATGTGCGATCAGAAGTGTTACGTCTTCTGATGTTTTATCTGCTTGTGCGAGTACCGAAAGGGCAGCTTCATACATGTGGCGCACCGCATTTTTAAAGACTTCATTGCCTGTCATCTGAGTTGCCCGCATAGTGAGGGTGCCATCTGCATTGGTATATTTGCGGCTGCCGCTGTTGGGTAGCACCAGAAGATCCTTCAGGGAGCCATCTCCGCCAAGTTCCATTGAGAGAACACCTTTGTTCAAATCGTCGCTGGCGGTGTAGACTGCTGCACCGGCACCATCACCGAAAAGGATGCAGGTGTCGCGATCACTCCAGTCAACCATTGCTGTGTTGATCTCTGATGCAATGACCAGAATGTTTTTCATCAATCCGGATCTGATCATTCCCCAGGCTATAGATGAAGCATATATGAAGCCGGTACATGCGGCGGCAACATCCAGAACTCCTGCGTTAACAGCCCCGATGTTGTTTTGAACCAGGCAGGCCACGGATGGGTAGATTGTGTCCGGTGTTGTTGTGCCGACTATGATGAAGTCAATATCTTTAGGATCAAGATTGGCCATCTTAAGGGCATCCTTAGCGGCAGCTGTGGCAAAGGTGGAGTTGTATTCACCTTCCTGAGCAATGCGGCGTTCTTTAATGCCCACGCGCTTGGAGATCCATTCATCGGTGGTGTCGACCATCTTTTCCAGATCAGCGTTGGTAAGACGCGTTTCGGGAACAGCTTTTCCAACACCTGTTATTTTAGCGGTTAAATTCTGCATAATTAATATTCCTGAAAACTGTGGCTCTCTGCATGATTAGAAAAACCTTATTTCTTCAATTAACGAACAATCATTATAGTAAAATTATGTTGAGACAACAATACGCTATTTGTGTTTAGTTTATTTGTTTGGCAATAGTCCTGCGTGTGACCATTTATGAAAAGTATTGGTTCTTCCGAACTGCTATCATTCAGTTTCTTGTTTTTTGTGTACGTTATTAATGGGTGAATCATCGCTATCGCTATCGCAATCGCAATCGCAATCGCAATCGCTATCGGTATCGGTATCGGTATCGCTATCGGATACAGCAACCATCGGATTCAATTCGATACCGATTGTGATACCGACAACAAAGACCAATATTCACGTATCAACTAAAGTTTTAGGAACTATCACAGCCATTTCAGCAGTCAAGGTGCTTGAGTTAAAAAAAGGTTACTCACACAAAAGCGGAAGAGTCCAAAACTGCCGGTTTTGTGTGGCTAAAAATTCTTAAATCAAAGGTTTTATAAAAAAAACAGACATTATATGACTTGAACGTGTATCTGAGCTTGAGTTTAACCATGAAATACGCTTTAATTAAGAACGTTTATTAATCGAATAGTTCAGGAGTTTTTATATGCGTAAATCATTACGTTTGATGTTGGGGTTGTCGGTGCTTGTTTGTAGTATGGCTATGGGTGCTGTTAATACAATCAAAGAGGTGACTGTCCGGGTTATTGACCAGCCAGGAACTGACGCTTCGGATGTCTTGACATTCTGCAGTGTTAAAGCGGGAGAAGAGGTGTCTCAGGAGGCGATGTCTAAAGATGTGCGTTCTCTTTTAGATACCGGTCGCTTTGGTTATGCGGGTGTTGAGCTGGAAAAGCTTGATGATGGAATCCGTGTTATCTATGTTGTACGCCGCCGTTCTCGTTTTCAGGAGCCTCTGTCGATCAAGGGGGCTGATTATTTAAGCGAGCGCAAAATTCGTAAGCTCTTTGAGCTGAAGAGTGGTGATTATATAGATGAGGCAGTTTTGTCCGAAAAGGTTACCAAGATTCGCGATGCCTATGGCAAGAAATTTTTCCCTGAAGCTAAAGTTGAGGCGAAGATTGAGCCTATTGAGAATGGTGCCGGTTCAGCCAATGTCATATTGATAATTGAAGAGGGTGAGCAAGTTAAGATTAAAGATTTCCGTTTTATCGGGAACTCTTCCATTGATAGCAAAGAGTTGCGTTCTTCTTTTGGTCAGCGCCCTTGGTATGATCCGCGAGGATGGTTCATGGATACACCGGTTTCTGCGCAGGATCTGGAAGATGCCCGCCAGCAGGCTGAAGAGGTCTATCACAATCAGGGGTATTTGGATGCCAAAGTGGAATTTCCTGTTACGGAAACAATCAGTAAAGGCAAAGCCGCCATGGTCTTTGAAGTAACCGAAGGTGATGTTTATTCGGTTGACTCAACGGCGATCAAGGGTGTTAAACTTTTTCCAGAGGGTGAGGTTTTGTCGAAAGGTACATTGCCGGTTGATGGCGTGGCCGGACGCAGCAGTATTAACGACTCTGCTAAAAAAATTGGTGAGTATTATACTTCACGCGGTTATATCGACACAAGAGTACGTCCTGTGATTAAGCCGGTTGAAGGTAAACCCGGACGTATGGCGATCACATACAATGTTGTTGAAGGCGGATTGGTTTATATTAATAATATTATTATTCGCGGTAACAACAAGACCAAGGACAAAGTGTTGCGCCGTGAGTTGATGGTTAATCCTGGTGAGATCATGGATGGTGTCAGAATTGGAAGAAGTGAAAACAGGTTGAAGAATCTGGGCTACTTCAAGAATGTGCGCAACTATACCGAGAAGACCGAGAAAGACGGCGTAAGAGATCTGGTTTATGAGGTTGAAGAGCAGCGTACCGGAAACTTTATGGTTGGTGCTGGTTTTTCGAGTATTGATAGTCTGGTCGGATTTATGGAGATATCCCAGAGCAACTTCGATATTCTCAATTGGCCGAACTTTACAGGTGGCGGTCAAAAGGCTCGCATTGGAATTGAGGCCGGTTCGCGCAGACAGACCATTGAGGCTTCTATAACAGAGCCGTGGTTCATGGATCGTCCGCTGGCTCTGATGGTTGAGGGGTATCGCAGAATGCGTTGGTATGACAACTATGATGAGATTCGCTCCGGTGCTTCGGTTGGCTTGTCATATCCTATTAAGGTCGGCCGTATTGGTGCTCGTTATACAGCTGAACTGGTTGAGATGGATGACATGGATACCGGTTATTTTCTGGATGCGCCGGGCGGTGCTCCCATTATTCCTGCCGCCGGCACGGATTACTTTGGGTATCAGGACGCTCAATATGGCGGTGCAATTAACAGTGTGATCCGGATTTACTGGGCACATGATACCCGCGATCAGCCTTTTATACCGACACGTGGATATAAGACGACTGTCTTTGGAGAGCTTTCAGAGGGAAATATTGGCGACAACGAAATTTACTCTCTGGGTGCCAATTACCGTCGCTGGTACCCGATGCCATGGCATAAGCATGTGCTGAGCATCCGTGGACGCGTTGAAACGGTTGAGGCCTATCAAGGCGAAGTTCCGATTTATGAGAAGTTATTTGCTGGTGGACCTCGGTCTCTGCGCGGCTTTGATTATCGTGATGTAGGGCCCAAGGCCTTTTCTGCTACAGGGGATCACGCACCGATCGGCGGGCAGACACTGATTTTGGCTACTGTGGAGTATACAATCCCTATTTTCAAGGCTTTGCGCTTTGCCACATTTATAGATGCTGGTTCAGTTGGCAAGGATGCCTTAGATCCTGAGCTGTCGGATATCGCCGTAAGTGCGGGTATAGGGTTTAGAATTGATATTCCTGGATTCCCGATTCGCTTTGACTTTGCTAAACCGGTTACCGAGGACGATGAATATTCCGATCAAGAGGTGTTCTCTTTTGCAATTGGATTTGAATAAACAGAAAGGAAAATTAATATGAAAAAAGTTTTTATGATTTTGACGGCAGTGATGGTTGCCGGAGTATTGGTTGCGGCTGAAAAGACAGCTGTTGTTAATATGGTTGATTTGGTTAGATTTCACCCCAGTCGGGAACGAGATCGTAAGCTGATGGAGGAGACGGAGAAGGAGTTTCAGGCAAAGCTGGATAAACAGCGTGATCGCTTTGAGGAGCTGCGTACTGGCTATGAGAAGCTGGTTAAGGAATCTCGTAATCCTGCTCTCAATGAAAAAGCCCGTGCTGAAGCTGAGGATAAGGCAATGAAGCATAGAGAGGTGCTGGCTCAGGCTGATCGTGATCTTCGTGCTGAGATGCAGAAGCTACAGAGTGAACTGGGCGATCTGGATTCGCGTCTGCTGCGTCAGGTTACGGGAGATATCCGTTCTGTGATTACAAAATATTCGCAGGAGAAAAAATTTAATGTCGTTCTTGATAGTACCACAATGGCATATTTTAATCCTAAACTTGAGATTACCGATGATGTCTTGACCCGCATGGGCGTTGACCCGAAGGCTCGTACAGCGAAGAAGAAGGTTGCTGAGCCGGAGAAGAAATAAATCATGAATGTTAAGGCAATTGCAGAACATATTGGCGGTGCACTGGTTGGCGATCAATCAGTTGAAATCAAGGATATGGCCAATTTAACAGAGGCTGGAGCGGGTGACATCTCCTTTTTCAGGGATGTTAAATATGCGAAGCAGTTGCAAAGTACCGCAGCCGGGGCCGTTATTGTGCCAGCTGACTGGGATGGTGAGTGTGCGGCACCGGTCGTGATTAAGGTGGCTGATCCCAGCGAGGCCTTTATGGCGATTGGTGAGTTTTTTGCGCCGCCTCCGGTAGTGCGTCAGCCGGGAGTTCATGCAACGGCTGTGATCGGCAGTGATGTTAAGCTGGGTGAGGGTGTGCACGTGGGAGCCTTTTCCGTTATTGAGGACGGTACGGTTGTAGGTGATCATTGTGTGATTGAAGCTCAGGTCTTTATCGGACAGCGGGTGACATTGGGTTCTGAATGTCATATTTATCCCCAGGTCACGATTCGTGAAGGATGCCTGCTGGGTGAGCGCGTTATTTTACATCCGGGAGTTCGCATCGGAAGTGATGGTTATGGCTATAACCCCAAGATCGGTGCGGATGGTAATATTACGATTGAAAAAATTCCGCAGATCGGCATCGTTGAAATCGGTAGCGATGTTGAAGTCGGTAGTAATACGACTATTGACCGTGCCCGGTTTGGACGTACAAAGATCGGTAACAGCGTTAAAATTGACAACCTTGTTCAGATTGGTCATAACGTGCAGGTCGGTGATTACAGCGGTATTATTGCCCAGGCCGGTATTGCCGGAAGTACGAAAATTGGCTCAGGTTGTATTATCTGGTCTCAGTCCGGGGTGGCAGGGCATCTTAATGTTGGTGACCGTGCGCAGCTTGGTCCTGCCAGCGGATTGACCAAAGATCTTCCGCCCGGTGAATTTTATTTGGGTTTACCGGCTGTTCCTCGACGCGAGCTGGCGGCTTCTATGCTTCTTCCACGTACTGTGGCTAAACTGAAAAAGAAAATTGCCGCACTGGAAGCTAAAGTCAAAGAACTGGATAAGTTCTAGAGTTCTGAAGTGCTAAAATGTCAAAGTTCAAAAATTCTAAATTCTGGAATTCTAGATGTGTGTTGCAGACGAATGGCATAGTGAAGAATCAGAACAAACGCTATGCGCTATGCTCTATCAGTGGCATATGCCGCTCATAGAGCGTTGCTAAAGTTTAACGCGCCAACCGCGCTACCTCCAGCACTCTCGCACTCTCGCACTCTCGCACCCCTTATTGCGTCACTCTGACGCAATGTCTGACAGCATGTCGCTTGTTTATTGCAATAATCGACCATTTCTCAAGGTTTTTCCAGTTGGCACGACATAAGCTAAATAGGAGATGCTGATTGAGAGACAGCAAATTAAAATAAACAGGTCCGTTTGACCATAGCATCATACACTCAGTCAGTTAAGATTTAAGCGGTTGTTGTCTTATGCGTGATGCTATGGTCAGTTTTTAAATTTATAGGAATTAAAAGATGAATTTAGATTTTCTGAAAAACAGGGTTGGTTATCTTTCTGTTATATTAATGGCTGTAATGGCTGTGAATCTGAGTGCTAATGGAAAAGGGTTGGATTTTTCAAAAGGTTTTTCAGTTGTAGCCAAAGCGGCTACCCCCGCTGTTGTATATATTAAGGTTGAAAAAGAGGTGCCTATACGCGGTATGCAGCGCTATGGCAATCTATTTGATTTTTTCGGAGATGCGCCTCAGCAGCGTCTTAATCCGAATGGACGTGGATATCATCAGCCAAGAGGGGGGCGGAATCCTCAGACCTATAAGCAGATTGGGCAGGGATCTGGATTTCTTATAAGTAAAGATGGCTATATTTTAACAAACACCCATGTCGTGGGTGATATGGATAAGATAACGGTTAAGCTGGGCGATGGCAGGGAGTTTGATGCGAAAAGAATTGGAGCTGATCCCAGAACTGAGGTTGCCTTGATTAAAATTGAAGCCGATGAACTGCCCTTTCTCAAGACAGGGGATGTAGATAAGCTTGATATAGGTGAGTGGGTGATTGCCATAGGGAATCCTTTTGGACTCAATAAGACACTAACTGTGGGCGTTGTGAGTGCTAAAGGACGCAGTAATATCGGTATTACCGATTATGAAGATTTCATACAGACCGATGCCGCTATAAATCCTGGTAACTCAGGTGGCCCTCTTCTGAACGTTGACGGAGAGGTGATGGGTATCAATACTGCAATTTATAGCCAGAGCGGTGGTTATATGGGAATCGGCTTTGCTGTGCCCATCGACATGGCTCTTAATATAAAAGATCAACTTGTCTCAAATGGTTATGTTAAAAGAGGTTACATAGGTGTTTACCTTAACCCCGGTGAGGTCACAAAGGAGATGGCACTGTCATTTGGACATGATCAGTCCGGCGGTGTTTTGATAGCCGATGTGATGAAGGATGCCCCTGCTGATAAGGCTGGAATTAAGAGCGGTGATATACTGGTTGAACTGAATGGAAAAAAAATAAAGGACAATTCGAGTTTTCGTAATGATGTGGCACGCATTATGCCTAACAAAGAAGTCAAGCTGGCAATAATGAGAAACGGGAAACGCAAAGATCTCACATTGAAGGTTGGCTTGATGCCTGGTGACGATGTATCAGATGATCAGAAGGAGCAGATTTTAGAGAAGGTTGGTTTTAAGCTTCAACCACTTGATGATCAGATTGCAGAGCATCTTGGATACAGAAATGAAGAGGGATTGGTTGTCACGGAGGTTTATTCCGGGTCAGAAGCTGAGGAGCAGGGGCTGAAGGTTGGGATGCTTATACTGGAGGTTAACCGACAGGTTGTAACAAACCTTAGTGACTTTGAGAAGGCGGCAGAGAAATCAAAGGATGGAAGAATGCTGCTGAGAGTGAAAGCTGGAAAGACAACGATTTTTATTAACTTGATTTTTTCATAACAACACACACATAACACATAACACACACACATACAACACATAACACAACACACACACAATAAATATTTAAACAACACACACACACATAATTCATATATAGACCACTCCTGTCATGCAGAGCCGGGATCCGTAAAACGATTCCGGCTCTTTTTTGACAGGATTTTTTTATGCACTTTTTTATCTCTCACAGAGGCACAGAGTTCACAGAGTAATATCTTTAGTTGCTATAACATCAACTCCTGTCATAAAAAACAAGAAATTGAAGCAGCAATTTGAGCTGGTAGCTGGTAGTCTGTAGCTGGTAGCAAATACAGCTGGCTACAAGCTGGGTTGCGGGCAGAGCTCGCCTTAGTTAATTAACGGCAATGAATTAATGGCAATTGACATCCTGTTATAAATCCTTGAGAATCAGCGCCTATGTGGAATATTGTAATTATTTGCCTGCTTGTGCTGATTGTTGTTTTGCTGGCATTGCTTTTGATGAGAAAAGCTGCCTCAGGTGACGATATTAACAAGCTGGAGGAGGCCTTGCGGCAGGAACTTTCCCGTCAGCAGAGTTCTCAAAGTAATGAGGCCAGGGGGCTGCGCGAAGAGGCTGTTCAGCAGCGCAGGGAGTTGGCTGAAGCTCACAGCCGTTTGGCAGATACTCAGGGCAAGCAGCTTGAGTCGGTAAGGGGTACGCTTGCGGAGAGCCTGGAGAAGATGCGAGGAGAGAATGCTGTGAAGCTGGAGGAGATGCGTTGTACGGTTGATGAAAAGCTGCACAATACCCTCGAAAAACGGCTGGGTGAGAGCTTTGAACAGGTTAGTAAGCGTCTTGAAGACGTTGCCCGTGGATTGGGCGAGATGCAGCAGTTGGCAACAGGAGTGGGTGATCTCAAGCGGGTGTTGACAAATGTTAAGGCTCGCGGAACCTGGGGGGAGTATCAGCTGGAGGCAATTCTTGCTGAGACTCTTACTGTTGATCAGTATGGGCGTAATGTCAAAACCAATCCGCAGACACGCGATCTGGTTGAATTTGCGATCAAGCTGCCCGGTAGAGATGATGATCGTGCCCCGGTCTGGCTGCCGATTGACTCCAAGTTTCCGAAAGAGGATTACGAACGGCTGCAGCTGGCTGTTGAGAGTGCTGACAAGGCCGGTGCTGATGTTGCTTTGCGGCAGCTGGAACGGAGAGTTAAGGATTCAGCCAGGGAAATTTGTAAATACCTGGCTCCGCCGCATACAACCGATTTCGCGATTATGTTCCTGCCGATTGAGGGCTTATATGCCGAGATCCTGCGCTGCCCCGGGCTTGTTGATGAAATCCAGAGGGATTTCCGTATTACGATTGCCGGGCCTACGACCCTGACCGCTCTCTTGAACAGTCTACAGATGGGCTTCAGAACTCTCGCTATTGAGAAGCGAAGCAGTGAGGTCTGGCAGGTGCTGGCGGCGGTTAAGAGCGAATTTATGAAGTTTGGTTCTGTTTTTGAGAAGGTACAGCGGAAGATTGAGGACGCTGATAAAATATTGAAGAGTGCGGAAATACGTACCCGGGCGATGACCCGTAAGTTGCGTAGTGTTGAGGATCTGCCTGAGAGTCTCAGTGCGGAAAAGGTACTTGAGGAGTAGTTTGTGAGTGATGCATCGTTTTCTGATTTGTGTGAGCAACTTGTCGGTAATAACTGGCTGTTGGGTATTTTAATAACGATTGGGGTCTGTTTTCTTGAGGATCCGGCCCGTTGTGCGGTTGGTTTACTGGTGGCAGCTGGCCATATTGGCTGGTGGACCGCCTTCATTGCCATGATGGCGGGAAGCATTCTGGGCGATTTGGGGCTCTATATAATTGGCCGCTATGCCATGGTTTTTTGTGTTAACCGTCGTTGGATCAATGCCGAACGGCTTGAGAGGATGAAGGGATACTTCCTGATGCATGCCATTAAAGCCATTGTTGCGGCCCGCTTTTTCCCGGGGGCCCGGACGCTTGCTTATGTTGCGGCTGGTGCCACGCACTATAAAGTCCTGAAGTTTCTGGCAATCCTCACCGGGGCGGCATTGCTGCAGACCCTGGTTTATCTTTATGCTACTGCTTTGATAGGAGATCAGGTTCTCGCCTATCTGGATGACCCTGTCATGCGTTGGACTGTGGGAGGGGTTATATTGATCTTAATTATTACCGGCCATTTCATTATTAAAAAGAGAAAAAAACAACTGACACGAAAATAATCACGACGCAGACATTCTCCCGCATCAGGCTTCGTCCTGCAAGCGGAACTATGCCCTGACAAGGAAAGGCTGTACAGCATAATTGTGAATATGTCGGGTTGAAGGAAAGTAGTGCAAGCATCCTGCTTGCCTCAGTAACTAAACCAAGCAGGATGCTTGGGCTACTTTTACTTTACTCAACAACCTCATCTTGACGCTGCTCTGCGATCTCCGCGCCTCTGCGAGGGATAGTAACTAAGGCAGAAAAATACTAGATACTTAATGCTGTAAAATTTTTTAAATTTGCACTTGCGCACTCTCTTAAAATCACATAACATAATACCTAACGAAAGAATGGTCTTGTAAAATACGGTCTCCCCAAAAGACTTTGTGTTGGACAGGATTCTATAATTCGCAATTATTCAATCTCTGAATGATTGCAAAACATATGTTAGGAGGGTTTATAATGAACCTGACTTTAAAACAGTTGTTTAAATTTGGAGCAGTTTGTGTCAGTGCCTGTGCACTTAGCTCATCTGCTACAGGTTTCTTTTCGGACTCGTTCGAAGCACCTGAGGGAACAAATGGGAACTCAATTGCTTTGTACAAGATTGCCGTATCTGGTACACAGAGTGAAAATACTAACTTTCAATGGTTTGCTGCAAGCGGAGACGCTTCAGCGATTGCTATTACCAATGCAGCTTATGCTGATATTCAAGGTGATGGACCAATTACTGGCGAAGTTAGCGAGTTGATTCTTGATCTGGAGACAGAGGGTAATACACTCTCTCGTACTGTAGGAGTTAGTCTTGCTACCTCAGTTTATGTTGATACTCTGATTCAATTCACTCCTAGTGAAGATGATCCAGATTTATCGGGGTCGACAGATATTAAGATTGCATTATTTGTCAATGCGCAGTCAAACTTGGTTGTCAGGCATATGTATGTTGATGCGGTACCTCCGGTTGTTACTCATGTAACAAATACCGTGATTGAACTTGCTGAAGACATTAATCCTGATAAGTGGTATCGCTTGTCGATGGAACTTAA
Source organism: Kiritimatiellia bacterium (assembly GCA_027858965.1). Taxonomy (GTDB): domain Bacteria; phylum Verrucomicrobiota; class Kiritimatiellia; order RFP12; family UBA1067; genus M55B167. The sequence continues at coordinate 7,440 of JAQIBS010000196.1, read as the reverse complement.
GCAGTTTAATGGTGTCTATGGAACCAAGATATACATTGACGGAACAGCAATCACGCATCCGTTTGCACTTGCTGAGGGTGAGTCTTCTCCTACACTAGGTGGAAGTTACTTCTTCAATATTGTGCAGGCCAATTCAATGGAGTTAATCAGCTTCCAGGGAACAGGTGCTTTGGATGAACTGGTTGTCTCGGATGAAGCACCTTACTTCAGTACTCCGGCGGCTATCATGTTGACACTTGTGTTCAATGATAATCTAATGGATGTCACGCAGGACGCAGTGACGCTTGCTTCGAATGATCAGGTTGCGGTAGGCTCCACCATCTCGATCGATGCGATCGATTGGTATGAGATTGCCTCTGTCACTGGCGATGGCGTGGTCTACACAGGTCCGATTGGATCGCAGACAAACGAAACCTCCGGTGCCTTGACTATGGAAACCGAGGCGGCAGTGGACGTTACGATCGCGGCTCAGTATTACACCGGCCAGATTCCTGTAGATCTAGAAGGTAACACGGTTGATGCAGGCAAACTTGCAGCGTGGGCTTATGGTCAAGAGTTAACTCAAAACTATGTCGAAGTTAACGCCGCTGCCTTGCTGGACGACTACCTGCTGAACGTTGATGAGGGCACCGATGCTGAACTCAAGATCACAAAGATCACAGTGGATGGTAGTCTTGCGACAATCGAAATTGAGCCCACTGTCGGTACTGTTGATCTGACCCCTGCGGGTCTCAACGGGACACTGAACGTGTACTCGAAGGATGACCTGACAGCAGCATGGCCGACCACACCGGCTGCGACACAGGACTTCACCATTGAGACGGCTGGCAAAGTTACTGCCACTGTTGATGTTGGTGATGGCAAGTTCCTCAAAGCGGTTGTGGAATAGTCTGCTCAGCAGATTAAGTTCATAACAACTGACATACAAGGGTTCGCGGTTCGCCGCGGGCCCTTGTTGTTTTTATAGCCCTAAAGCTCTTTCAGCCGCCTGCCTGTGCGTTGCACGCAGACAAGGCAACCAAACTTAGCTCTTGTGATGTACAAAACCATCACCTTTTATTGTACACTTGTGCCTTAAACACCGCAGCTTTAGTCAACAACACTTCGTGTTGCATAGAAGAAATTTATGAGGAAGGGTTATCTCGACAAGCTCGGGGTAGCGGTCACAAAAAAACAGAGTATATTGTCATCTTTGGTGATTATTGATGGCCATTTCGTGATTAAAAAAATATGAATTTGCACTTGCCCCAACCCTCAAAACGCTTATAATAAAGATTAATGAAAGAGTGGTCTTGAAAAATACGGTCTCCCCAAAAGACTCAGTGTTGGACAGGAGTCTATAATTCTCAATTATTCGACGATTGATTAATTGCAAAACTTATGCCAGGAGGGTTTAAAATGTACCTGACTTTAAAACAGTTGTTTAAATTTGGAGTAGTTTGTGTTAGTGCCTGTGCGCTCAATGCTGTTGCTACTACAAATTATGTGTCGGACTCATTCGAAGGGGGCACCATTGACGACCCGATCGGTGAGTATAAGATGGTTGTTTCCGGTGAACAATTCACGAATTATGCCTGGATTGCTGAAAGCGGTGACGCTTCAGTGATTGCTATCACCAATGTAGCTTACGCTGATATTTCGGATTATGGACCAATTACTGGTGGGGTTAGCGACTTGATTCTTAAACTGGAGACAAATAGTAAAACACTATCACGTGCGGTTACTAATGTTTTGGATGTTGAGACTAGCGATGTTTATATTGATACTCTGGTTCAGCTCATTCCAAGTCAAGCTGAACCAACTGTTGCTACAGCAGATCTCAAGATCGCTCTATATGTTAACGCCCAATCAAATCTGGTTGTGGTGTCAAGCATGTATACTGATCCGTCTTTACCAGATTGGCAAATTATTGAGACAAACTCTGTTGTCAATCTGGCCGAGCCTATAGATCCGGAAAAGTGGTACAGGTTGTCAATGAGAGTAACATGCGATGAAGGGTATACATTTACGGATATATACATCGATGGTACGCTCATAACACATGAGCATGCGTTTGACATCGCTGGTCAAACCAATGGCGCCAGCTCTTTCTTGAGCATGGACAGTATAGCCAAAGACATCGAGTTTATCAGCTTCCAGGGAAAAGGTGCTTTGGATGAGCTGGTTGTCTCTGATACGATGCCTAACTTCGTCGGCACTCCGGCGGCTATCACGCTGACACTCGCGGTTGTTGGTGACGGAACTGTAACATTCACAGATGATGGTGATCCTTTAGAATCTCCATTTGAATTTGTATCTGGTTCAACAATTGTGATGACTGCATCTGATTGGCATGAAATTATTGACATCACTAGTCCTGGTGCCGAATTCTCAGCAACACCTAAGGATGTACCTTCACAGGTCATTATTTCGGAATTGTCTGCTACTGAAAACTGCATAGTGACGGTAACAAATGCAATCGCAAGCGGTTCTAATTACCCGCTTGGTGACGGTACTTATGATCTGACAAAAATTGCTAACTGGGCAATTAATAACAGCCTTACTCCGGCTCAAGTTACTGATAATGCTGCGGCATATGAAGATGACTACCTCCTGAATGTTGCACCTGGTACAGTTGCGACACTGGAGATCAAGTCAATCGTAGTTGGCGCGACAACAACAACTATTGTGGTTGGAACCGTTAATGATAATGTTGCCTTTGATGGGGAAGATGTGATTAATGGAACACTGACTGTCTATACGACAGACGATCTGACTACAGCGTTTGCCGAGATCGACAGTGTAGATCTGGAAATTACAGAAGCTGCTACTACAGCTTCGGTAGTGATTACAGGTGCTACAGATCAGTTCCTTAAAGCCCGGGTTGAATAATTTGTTAATCCTTAACAGCTAAAATTTGTTTTTAAACAATTGACATACAAGGGTTCGCGGTTCGCCGCGGGCTCTTGTTGTTTTTATAGCCCTAATGCAGCGGAGCCGCAACCAAACTTAACCCTTGTGATATGCGAATATTTTCTCCTTCATTGAACAGTTGTGTAATAAGCATCAGTGCATTAGTCAACAACACTTCGTGTTGCATAGAAGAAATTTATAAAGATAAAGGCTTTTTTTCGTAAAAAACAAGAGATTTAGGTGACTTATATCCAAAAGGGGAGGGGCTGTTTATTTTTTCCCCACCATATTTTACCTACACATTTTGCGGAGGATCCAATTTTTTGAATCAACCAGACTGGTACTCGATGGCATACTAATGCGACATCGCATTCGTTCAACGCTCTAAAACCGGTATTCCTGTGCAACGCGCAGCGTTGCTGTCTAAAGCAGTGATGGTTATCGCAAAATCAGTCAATGAATGAGTAAAGCTTTTGCATATAGCAGAGGCTGAGCTTGAGTTGTGGTGCCGCAGCTTTAGTTTTAGTTCTTTTACGAAAGCGCTATTTTTCGTATGATAGAAATTAAAGTAATAAAGAAAGTTTAGAGAAGTGTATATAAATGAGCGGTCAGGATAGAATCAATGCAATCAAAATATAAATGGGATTTTCAGACAGTGGAAGAAGATGCTGCTCTTGAATTAAGTCGAAAAATAGAACTTCCTCTCGTTATAGCACGGATTCTTGTCTCCCGGGGTATTCAATCCAAAGAGGAGGCCCGGCGGTTTTTATCGCCGAATATCAAACGGGATCTGGCTTCACCCTTTCTTTTTCCGGGTGTGGAAGAGGCTGTTGAACGAATCTGGGCGGCGACACAAAAGAGAGAGCATATCGTAATCTTTGGTGATTTTGATGTGGATGGGATCTCCGCATCGGTTATTCTTCATAAAGCGCTCTCCGCAGTTGGTGCAGATGCTGAGGTCTTTCTTCCGTTACGTGATAAAGAGGGATATGGCCTCTCTTTTAAGGCTATTGAACGCTGCCTGGCAGAGTGCAGCTCCAAACCCGCCTTGTTTATTACGGTTGATTGTGGAATTGGCTCGGTACAAGAGGTTGCGCGGTTGAGAGAGTTGGACATAGATGTTGTTATTACCGACCATCATGAGTGTGGCGAGACGCTGCCTGATGCCGTTGCGATGGTTAACCCTCACTTAGGCGCTTCACCTGGGGCGGAGACCATCTGCGGTGCCGGGGTGGCCTTTAAAGTGGCACATGCGCTGGTGCAGCGGGCTGCCGGTGCTGGCGTTGAGGTGGAGAAAGGTTTAGCCGGTAGGCTTGTTGTTCCTGTCGGACTTGCCACTGTAGCTGATATTGTACCTCTGACCGGGGAAAATCGACTTTTTGCGTCAAGTGCTATGAAGTTATGGACGAACTATGCGGGAGAGGGGTTGCATGCTTTGATGACAAGGGCGCAGCAGCGTTCGGTTGATATACCGAATTCTTATATTTTTGGATTTGTGCTTGGACCGCGTATAAATGCCTCGGGACGTATGGGCTCGGCGATGGTAGCTTATGAGCTGATGATGACGACCGATAAAGATCGAGCCAAGGAACTGGCTGCCCGTCTGGAGGGCTTTAATGGCGAACGCCGGGGTGTTCAAATGCGTATTTTGGAGTTGGCCCGTAAGCAGTGTGGTCTTGCTGATGGGGAATGCGTAGATGCGGCCATTGTAGTTGGAGGGGTTGAAAATCCCGAAACAAATGATGACGGATGGCATCCTGGTGTTGCCGGTATTGTCGCTTCCCAACTTAGCGAAGAGTCGGGTAAGCCTGCGGCTGTCATTGTTTTGAACAAGGATGGCGGTGGAAGGGGCTCTGTCAGGGCGGGTGCGGCATATCATGCATTGGAGGCTCTTGCCAGTGCTGATGAAGCACTGGAGGGCTTTGGAGGGCATGCGCGTGCCGCAGGTTTCCAGTTAAAACCCTTTGCTTTTGAAAAGTTTAAAGAGTTGTTTTGCAAGGCCTGTGAAGAACAGACCGTCGGGGTTGACCTGTCCCAGTCTATCAAGGTCACAGACTGGATTATGCCGGATCAGATCTCTTATGAGATGGCTGAATATGTTCAGCAGCTGGCACCGTTCGGTATGGGGAATCGTATGCCGCTTTGGGCAATGCATGGTGTTTTAATTGAAAACGTCCGCACCATGGGTACGTCAGGGGAGCACATGCAATTCATCTTTAAGACAGGCGATGAAAAGAGCGTGAGAGCTATCTGGTTTAAGTGCGGAAATCTAAGTCAGGTCCTGAAAAAAGGTGATTCGGTTGATGTGGTTTTTGAGCTGGCCCAAAGTGACTTTAGAGGGTTTAAAGAGATTGAACTCAAAATTGTGGATATGCGCAAGTAACGCGCATTTCAGTTCCGCTGAACATCCCTGTAAGTGAATTAATGCAAAGAAAAGTAGTGCAAGCATCCTGCTTGCTTAAATAATCTGCCAAGCAGGATGCTTGGGTTACTTTTAATGATGCTGATTGTATCGAGTATAACTAAATTTATTCTATCAACGGATTTGAATATCGCTCCGCGCAAGTAATACTCTCGTTTTTTGTTTTATTGCGAAACAAAGCTTTGCTAATATAAGTGTCTTAGTTTGCGCAAGGCGAGGAATGAGAAGTTCTAAAGTGCTAAACTGTAGCGTTGCTTCTCAGAAGCAAGATTACTGGCTCCCGTTGTCAACACTACAGCCAAACAGATAAAATTTTGGAAAGAACAATAAATTGTTTTGTTAGCCGCATAAGCGGCTGATTTGAAGGTAATAAAAAGGAATCGATATGAAGAAGTTGTTTGCAGTTGATCTGGGTGCATCAGGTGGTAAATGTTTTGTCGGAATCTTTGAAGATGGCGACTTTCGTATGCAGGAGGTTCATCGTTTTTCTTATGAAGGAGCCTCCTTTTTTCTTCCTGACCGTACGGAAAAGGTTACGGAACGTACCTGTTGGGATGATACATTTATCTATCAGCAGATTGTTAAGGGGTTGCAGGCCGCCAGCCGTGAGTTTGGCGGCACGCTGGATGGAATTGGTATTGACACCTGGGGTGCTGATGGTCAGCTTCTGACAGCAGATGGCGATGCGCTTGGCAAGATGTACTGCTATCGCGATCATCGTCTCGATACGATGTGTGATGAGGTAAAGGAGAGAGTTGATGCAACGCGTGTTTATGAGATCACCGGCAATCACTTCCAGCCCTTTAATCAGTCCAATCAGCTGCTATGGGTTGCCACACGTCGGCCGGAGCTTCTTAAACGCGCCGGTATTTATCTGCCTGTTCCTGCATTGTTCTACTATTATCTTGGCGGATGCACCTGTATTGATTCAACTTTTGCCAGTGTTACTCAGATGATGGATGCCAAACGTGGCAAATGGAGTAGGGAGATGCTTAAGGCGCTCGGTATTCCTAAGAAACTGATGCCCGAGATTGTCAAGCCTGGTACCAGGATTGGCTCTTTGCAGTCAGGGCTGGCCGATTTGTGTGGACTGAATAAAGTTGATCTGATTGCGGTTGGTTCGCATGATACTGCCAGCGCTTTTGCGGCGGCTCCGGTTAAGAATCCTAAAACAGCTTTAATTATCAGCTCAGGCACATGGTCGCTGGTAGGTAAGCTTATTAAAAAACCGATCACCACTCCGGATGCTATGGCAATGGGGTTGAGCAACGAGGGTGGCATTGGTAATACCCGCTTTCTGAAGAACTGCATGGGCACCTGGATTGTCCAGGAGTTATTGCGGGTTTGGGAGATTGCTGATGGTAAGCGCATGAGCTGGCAGGAAGTGGATACGATCACTCCGGCAGCTAAATCGTTTACCGCATTTATTGATCCTGATGATAAACGGTTTTATAATCCGGCAAATATGGAGCAGGCCATAGCTGAATTTGTTGCTGAAACCGGACAACCATCGCTAGATGGCCGCGGTGAGATCCTGCGTTGCGTTTATGAGAGCCTGGCCTTGAAATATCGCAGAGTGAATGAACAGATTAATGCGGTGACTGATACAACGACCGATGTTGTTCACATTGTGGGTGGCGGCAGTAATAACGATCTTCTGAATCAGTTTACCGCTAATTCAACCGGGATGCCGGTCATGGCTGGACCTAAAGAGGCGACCGCTGTTGGCAATATCATGGTTCAGGCCATCGGTGCTGAAATTGTTCCGAATTTGAAGAAGGCGATGCCGTACATTAAATCGGCATTCCCTATTACAAAATTTGAGCCGCAGGAGGCAGTTGCCTGGAGTGAGGCATACGAGCGTTTTGTGAAGCTATTGAAATAATTCGGCGCACCGAATTATCTGATTCCGCTACACGGAATATCAATATGGCGGGCTGGCTTATTAGCAGCCCGCTATGCGGGACTGATTAAAATAAGGGAATGGGATTGACGGGAAGTATGACTTGACCGTATTAATGTGAATAATTACCCTTCACTGACACCTGACACCTGACACCTGACACCTGACACCTGACACCTGACACCTGACACCTGACACCTGACACCTGACACCTGACACCTGA
>JAQIBS010000171.1 GCA_027858965.1 Kiritimatiellia bacterium | reverse complement strand
AGCTTTCGCTGGTCTTCTTTAAAATGGCGGAGAGGGAGGGATTTGAACCCTATGATCCCTCTGTTTCGAAATCCGCTAAAATAATTCTAAGTCGATACAAATCAACGTGTTATGACGTTCGTATAGGTGTCATAGGTCGGAATATCTTTTGCTACAATACCATTTTGTTCCATTAATACCCCAATAATGTTGCACAAACCTTGCACAAATACAAGCGTGAATATAATAAACCTTCTGTTGACTTAACGCATCTCTGGTTGGTTTTTGACAAATTTTTGACGGATTTTTGGAACGAGGGCTGCTTTCCCTTCGTTACCACCACTATTTGTTGTTAAATTGGCTTATTTTCCGTCCGATTTGTTGCACAAACTTTGCAAAAAGGTTTTGAACAAATTGTGCAAACTTTGTGCAAACTTTGTGCAAACTAAAGCATAATTTTTCGAAACACGGGTGGCTACACGCCTTTCAGATCATAACATATTCTTTCAGGGATTTAAGCTGCTTCTCTTCGGAGTAATTTGGAAGGAGGGTACTGCCCTCCTTCCAGACCCATAACCTTTTGTTGCTTCTCGTCAAAAGTAATCCTGATCTCGATGCCTTTCTTGTTGTTTGAAGTTTCCATATTTTTGTGCAACTTTTGTGCAATTCGACTTCCTATTATTGATAGCTGAAAGCACTCTATTGATACCCGTTGACCGGCTTGTGATCTGCTGAATCTGTATGCAAGCGGCAAATCGTACCGGGATATACAGAAAAAGCGGAACATACAGAGGGGCAGAATCTCCGAGTATATGCACGAAGCTGAAAGACTCGCCGGTTTACGCTTTATACCCGAAGTCAAAAGAGGAGGGATTAAACAGGCGGTCAACGATATCACCCGGCACAAAAAGGCGGCTGATAGAAGAGCCTCAAGCAAGTATGACTTTCACGCATTGAGAACAACTTTTGTGACCCTGGCTTTAAGCGGAAAACATCCTATGCCAGTGGAAAAAGTTATCGCCCTGACAGGTCACCGACTTGTGGAAACTGCGATGAAGTTCTATTTTAAACCGAGAGGTACTGACTATAGAAGCGATCTTGAAATGGCGATGCCTCAAATGCTCACAGAGGGCAAAGAAACGTTACCGCAACCTCAGTCGGACAATAAGGTGCAGGCCATGGCAGAACAATTCCAAAACCTCTCCGAATCAGAGCGAGCAGAGCTGGCCACATTGCTGATGACCGGAGGCGGCAAACACTGACAGTGAGGGGTGAATATTGTCAGGGATCTCACGGCCCGCAATGCGCGCATTTCTCTTAGCTCATGCAAGTCTCCGAAAAATCCTGATTACAACTGAGGGGCGAGCGCAACGCGGAAACCATGATCAGAGTACGGGAGATCAGGGCGGGACCAGCCACGATTGGCGGAACGGCAGTAAGTAGCGGGGAAATACCAGCCGCCGCCGCGAAACGCGCGGTACTTGCCACTATCAGCACCCTGAGGGTTACTTTCACTACCTGAAGTGTAATTTCCATACCAATCATAACACCACTCCCAGACATTCCCATGCATATCATGCAGTCCCCAGTCATTCGCTTTCTTCTTTCCGACAGGATGCGTCTTACTCCCGCTATTTTTCTCATACCACGCCATCGAATCCAGATTTCCTGCATAATCACCGGCTGTATCCGCCAGCTCTGAGCTAGCTGAAGGGGCTCTGCAGCAGTACTCCCATTCCGCTTCCGTCGACAGGCGATACTCATAGCCCTCAGGCAATCGACCCGCCTTACGCTCCCGCTCCGTCAGCCACTCACAATATGCAACTGCATCATTCCAGCTGACTATCGTCACGGGCATGTTGTTTCTATCAAAAACATTGCTCCAGTTTATTCCACTTTGTTCTTGAACATAGCTTTCCATCCGGATATACGCATACCCTGTTTTGTCAGCGTATGTTTTATATTCCTGCTCTCTGACGAACTTCCCGAACTGCGCCTGCGTCACCTCCGTACGCCCCATCCAGAACGATTTTGTCAGTGTCACACGGTGAACAGGCTTTTCATCGGGGTCTCCGGTGTTAGAGCCCATATCAAAACTACCCGCCGCTATCGGCATGAAAACCATTTTCACGCCGTCACCTAAATCAACCGCCCACTTCTCGCCATGTGCAGGCCCGACAAGCACATCAAGTCCCGCACCATTCACCTTCAGACCACCAGTGCTCAAAGCACTCTTGAGTGCCTGAGCCTGCTCAGTAAGTGCAGTTGCTTCAGTTTTGTGAGATTTTGACGACTTAACGGAGCAACCCAACGTAAATGACAGAATACCAACCACCAACAACGCTATATTCTGCTTCTTCAAAATGTTCAATGCTTCATCTTTAGCATGAATTCCCGCCGCCTTGAAAGCCTTGCGTACGAGTTTCAGTCCTTTATCCAATTGTCCCATAACTTTGCCTCATTTCTCTTTTTCAACATCTTGAAAATCATTTAAACAACGGCAGCCACCAGTCGGTATCGCCGATTTTATTAAGGCCATGATATTTAACCCCATGATATTCCCCTTTTATCCGTGCATGGTAGTGGCCGAAAAACCAAAGAGGTTTGTGCTCCTTGTACCGATGCAACACAGATGACAGGGCCAGTCGGGATGGATCATGCTGAAGCATGTCGTGCCCCCCGCCCCATATATCAAACTCCCGGGGTGCAGCGTGTGAAATGATGATATCTATCCGTTTATCAGGAAGGTTATGAATATTCTGTTCGGTAATGCGTTCCTCAGAGAACCAGATCTTGTCACCGCCGTTAGCTTCATATTCAATTCGCCACTCCTTGTCGTGCGACTCGGCTCCGCCCATAAAGAGAACTGTACGGCCATCAGGTAGTTCCAGAGTGGTTCCTCGTGGCATATAGAACACGTTGGGGTGCACCTCATCACTAGGCCGCTCCTGAAGCGCATGAAAGTCCTCATGGTTACCATCGCACCAGTAGAGCGTTGTGTCGTTCATTTTGGGCACAAGCGGCTTTTTCCACCGACTACCTCTTTTAGCCTTTTCATTGGGCCAATACCCGAAATCGCCACACTGAAGAACTATCGAAGGCTGTTTATAGTTCAGCCAGGTATTCAACCGCCCAAACTCGCCATGAACATCTCCTATAACATAAATTCCTTCATCAATATGCATCTCCTTAAACCCTATCTTTCTTTCTGCTCGCTAATTAAACGACATTTTATGATATAATCCACCAATACCGATTACAATCTACAAACAGGGTCCACCAAACATGGCAGCATGGCATAAAACAGCTCTGGCTGAATTAGCTAAAGGTAATGACGTTGCAGTCATCAACCGAGGCTCATCCATGCGAGGATTAGTAGAGGATGGCCAAGTTATCATCATTTCTCCTGTAAGCATAAGCGACATCAAAAAGGGCGATGTTGCTCTCGTTCGGATAAAAAGAGGCCGTTTTCTAATTCATCTAGTCAAAGACATTGAAAATTCCAAATACCTTATTGGAAATAACATTGGCGGCCTGGACGGGTTGGGTAACCGCCGATGCAATCTATGGCAAGGTGAAACTTGTCACGCATGAAACCAGGGTGCTTAAGAACCTGATTACAGTCGATGAATATGAGTAAAACTCGTATCACTTCTTAGAATGCTGAAAATCTCAAAATCTTCGAGTACTCCATTCTTCTCACGGTATTGGCGCAGGCACCCTTCACATTGGAACCCGGCCTTCTCCAGAACCTTGGCCGATGCGGGGTTGCGCTTCAGGCAGCCAGCGCCAACCCTGTTCAGGCCGAGAACTTCAAACCCATATGCCACTATTGCTTCAGCCGCCTCCGTTGCATATCCGTTACCCCAGAAAGATGCTCCAATCCAATATCCAATCTCGGCACGACTTGCCTTTCTTTGGATATCGAACAAGCTGACAGTTCCGATCAAATTCAACTGCGGTTTTAAGGTTACGGCAAAGATGTAATTCTTATCCTCAGACCTTAACTCTGCATGTGTACTGATCCACTCACTTGCCAAATGCTCCGGATATGGATATGGCAACGTTGTTGTATCCGTAATCTTCGGATCATTGACCAGTTCGTACAGTGCTTTTGCATCCACAGGCTCATAAGGCCTCAAAACAAGCCTTTCACTCTCTATTATTTGTTTTTCAAACTTGAATATAACCTCCTATATAACCAATGTCACAGTTAATTTGATTCACATTCATAAGACGGACAATTGTTGTCCCAAATCAATGGGAGCATTGAGCAAATTCTCTTATTCAAAACAGTCCTTCAATATTTGAAAACAGGCATGCAGCATAACTGAATCTTTGTCACGCCAACCTTTGCCTAGCAGCCTGTCGGACTTTCGGGCAGTTTCTGCAAACAACCCGGAACTTAGCCGGGCTACAATTTTCATTTTTAAGCCTACAAATCTTCGATCATATCTTCAAACCGCAAGTCAGCCTGAAGTTCTTGACGGGTTAAAGCATACTTGGTTTTAAAGTTATGCCGATAATTTCCGCACGTATGACAGCTGCAGCGTTTACGATTGCGATAATGACATCGAACATACTGAGCACGAGCCTTCTCAACCCCTTCCCATGAATTCCCTCCCCATCCGCAGGGAAAGGAAAAGAAGACCTTTGAGTTACGATAGGCCTTCGCCTTCGCCCGACCCAACTGATTACGTCGATCGCGTGCCTTTGCTTTTTCCGCAGACCGATCCTGAAATGCCTCCATGATTACCTCCATCAGTTACGCCCGCAAGGCTCATCCCTGCGGGCTTCATACTGATGGCGGCGTAGTAATAGCTGTAATCCATGGTTAAATCGTCTCCTTAATTCAATATACCGGACAAATTTTATCCATTCACTTTTTCATTTGATACTGGGTTTTCGATAACACTCATGATCCATTAACCTTTCGATTAAACAAGACGGACAATTGTTGTCCCATGAGTATTAAAATACAATTTAGTCCTAGCCAAGAGATATGCAACAGGCATCCGCATATCCCGCCAATGTACTCTACCCATCATAACTCAGCAGTTATATGCACAAGTGATATATCTATTACTGCGAAATTCTATTGTCTTTCATCCAGTCATCTACAAGAGTCTTGAGAAGGCGTGGCTGATAACCGGTTTCTTCCAATGCGAAAGCATAGTGTCTGTTGTCGCACTCTATATCATGGTGTGTATTTCCATGAAGATGACCATGAATGTTTAAGTCAAATCCACCTTCCAATACGGGAGCATGAGAGAACAGAATCTTCAGTCCATACATTCTCCAGACAAAGGTGTTACAGCAAAAATCGAATCCATTTCTTAGATACCAACTGATCGGTTTTCTGTCATGATTTCCGAGAACCAAAATCTTGCGACCGGGCAATTGCCCTGCTAATTTATGCCAGATATCAACGCTGGCCAGAAAAAGGTCGCCTAGGTGAATAACCATATCTTCTTTACTGACCATACTTGTCCAGTTCCGAATAATTGTTTCTTCATATTCAGGGTCACGGACTCTTAGTTTCTCAACCATCGCCCGATGACCAAAATGTGTATCTGTAGTAACAAACATTCTCATGTTAGAATCATCTTTCATACTTCCATAATGATCTCACGCTGAAACGCAGAGAGAAAGAATAACGCCGAACTGCTTGCCGAGTGAATGCCCGAGATCAATCAGGTGTCGTCCAAGCACAAGCGGCTTAGGGGCTTTATCCTTCACTCTCTGTTCCAATTTCATTATCATAATAACACTTTCTTTCTATTATACCAGCCGGACAAAGAGTGTCCTATAAAAAAGGAGTGCATGCTTGGAAAATTAACTCACGAGGAGGTGCAGAGAACGCGGATAAAATTCTTGCGCTGTTTTCCGGGGAGATACCCAACAAAGAGCGCGGTTGACTCCATTGTCTTAGCTTCGCTATAATGAGTCTTACTCGGGAATAACATGCCGGATATTAACATCTCCCGATGCGTGAAATAGATTAGAACCAATGAGATCTTAGCGGCTCAACATGACAACAAGGAACATAACAATGAACTTTATAAAGAAATTTATTAAGGTTTTATATCTTAAACGGTTGGCTAGACAGAACTCGGAAATACTTCTTAACGCAGCCATAAAGAAGTTGGCAGAACAGAATACGGATATCCGCATCGGTGCAGCAAAGCTTACTAATGGCAAAAACAACGATATGTTCAACCAAATTCATTTACCGCACGTACAAAATGGCAAAGAAGTTGACACATTTGAACTGTACCTTATGGGAGCAGAAGATAACCCAAAAGAGTTCAGGCGTTATATAGCCTGCTGTAATTTGTTAAAGAAATATCGCTGAGACTGTAATGAAAACTGTGCAACTGCAAAATCATAATCTTTGCTATTCCCCCAAAAAGAGCTGTGCGGCAGGCATCGATACCTCTCGATGCCTGACGCAAAAACTCAGCGTTCTCTGCGGCTCTGCGTGATATTTCATAATACTTGATGGACAAATTTTGTCCCGTAATATTAACATGAACAATATGCCTATACTCGAATTTGATCCGGATGGCCAGCCGTTGATTCAAGCGACTGACCTGATTGCACCTTTGCCGGGGATCCCTGAGCATTGCGTGCTGTGCTTCCCGCATGATCCGATTAAACGGCTTCTTGATGCCGGACGGCTGACAAAGATAGCCGAACACAACAGCGTGATGGGCAAACACCCTCTTTACGAGCTGGAGCATGACGGGCAGAGAATTTGCATTTTTCAACCGGGACTCGGAGCGCCTTTAGCCGCCGGCTTTCTGGAAGAACTGATTGCCCGGGGGTGCAGCAAGTTCATTGCCTGCGGCCCGGCAGGCTCTCTAAATAAAGATCTGACCTGCGGGCATCTGGTGGTCGTGGATTCCGCTGTGCGTGATGAGGGCACTTCCTACCACTACCTGCCACCCTCCACGGAAGTTGAAGCCAACCCCCATGTCGTCCAACAGATTTTTCAATGTCTGGAAACGCGAGGAGTATCCTGCGTGAAGGGCAAAACATGGACTACTGATGCCTTCTACCGCGAAACGCCAGCGCGTATTCAGCGCCGTAGAGAACAGGGTTGCATCACCGTCGACATGGAAGCCTCGGCCCTGCTGGCCGTGGCACAACACCGAAACGTTCCGTTGGGCGTTATCCTAATCGCCGCAGACGATGTTTCATCCGAACAGTGGGACAAACGCAACTGGGCAGAATGTCACGATATCCGTGATGCGGTGCTTCAAATCGCCAATGAGTGCTGCATTGGGCGTTGAGACCAACGACAGCGAGGCGAAAGCTCAGGCGTGACATAAAAAAAGAGGCAAACCCAAGGGGATCATTCACCGATCCCGCTCTTGGCTTTGCCTCAATTTCGCTTCCGCTACTTGCGAGCTATTCAGCTGTCTCTGCCACATATGCAGGACTAGGCTTGCATAACAAACACTTAGGAACAGAAGTTTCCGTTATTGACACGAACTCTTGTCTGCGATCCATAAGCGTCGTATACATTTCCACCACTTACAGAGCCTACGCGCTGATTGTAGTGATCATACAGACCTTTATTCTCCGACACCCGCATGTTGCTGTAGATACCCGCAATATTTCCGGAATCCGTAATTGTCCCGCCAGCTAACTTTTTCTCCAGACTCATAATCTTCTCCTTATGTTTAATAGGTTCATCTCTATAGCCTGACAAAATTTGTCCGCAACAGGTGTGCGTAATTCTTTGCGGTAATATGAACCCAGTTAATCGGTGTAATTGTCAATTAATGGCTCAATTGTAACTTTAACGGCCATTTGCTTCTCCTTATCTGGCAAATAGACATCAGATAGTATGAAGCATTTCTGTAATTATGTTGCGTGATTTAACAAACACCTCTTTGCCTGCGGGGTAATATTATACAAGTCGTTTACACAATATAATCCCGCACACCGAAAAATCCTCGATTTGAACTTGTATTGCGCCATTGAATTAGGATAAAATTTATATCAAAGATAATTCAGAAAATGATATGCAAATAAAAGGAGTTATTAAATGAGTCAAATGATAAATACTAAAGTAAATAAGAATAAAGCCGACACGCATTGCACCAAGAGAGCATCTGTAACAAAGAAGGTTCAAAAGGTACGCGTTTCACCAAACCGGTGCAATACCTGTTCAGGGAACTAACTTTTATATTCTTTCGTGTACCTACTTCTCTTGTTTACAGATAAGATAGGCTATTACCTCCTCATAGCGGACAGATGAAGCGCTCTGTATTGTAATAATGTTATCCATTGAAACAGACTCATCCATATTCGAGATAGAATTTCACCATCTGCAACTCAACTTGACCGCAAGATGCAATATGGCTTGTGAGTATTGCAGGGCAGACTGCCAGGATATTACAGACCTTCATATAGATGATATCAAGAGACTTCTCTCGTTTTCTAACGAACATACTGTTGGAAATGCACGGTATCTCATATCTGGGGGTGAGCCGTTTTTGTATCCACAATTTCGCGAATTTTTTAAATTGCTTAGAAGATATGCGATTAATGAGCGGTTTGTGACGATAACAACAAACGGCACGTTTGTAACTGATGCAGAGTTAGACTTTTTGGACAGTCTGAGATATGGTGATTTGAGAATATCCGTCAGTTTAGATAGCATTAACGCGAATAGACACAATGCTATCCGTGGCACACCGAACGCTTTTGATGATGCTATAAGCGCAATCCAAACTATTGCGAACAGAAAAGGCATACAGTGCCTTGTCAGAGCGACAATCCAGAGGGATCAGTTGCACGAAATACCCGACATGTGTTCTGCACTAGAACAATATGGTGTGGACGAGTTTTCTATCTCCAGCATTATCCCGTCCGGGAGAGCGCGTAACGCTGCAAGCTTATGGTTTGATGCAGATTCCAAGAAACAAATGATTGAGATTGGCACTAAGTTAAGTTCGCAGTATTCCTCCATGAGAATAGAAGTGAACGACCCACTAAGATATGCCAATAAACCATCTGATGGCTGTGAGTACACATTCGGAGGCTGTATTGCTGGAGTCGGAGGATTTAGCATAGAACCAAACGGAAATATGTTCCCATGTGCTTTAATGCGGAATCAGACTATTATGAACATAATCGGCAAGAATGCTGATCAGATGGGATCTGAGTTCGCTTCGAGCAATTTCATCCATAATCTTTTAGAGCGCAATCTATTGGGAAAATGCTCAACATGTAGAAGCAAGTTTGCTTGTGGCGGTTGTCGAGCACGAGCTGAGGCCCTCAATGGATCTTACCTAGAGACAGATCCTGAGTGCTGGTTCTGAAGATGTTACGTTGGCATTTATTATTTTGCAGGAAGATCGAGCAAGGACCCTTCTCAGCGGCGTTCATTAGCAAGGCGGAAAAATACCATGATAATTGCTATATCCGGCCCAATTCATTCAGGAAAAACAACCATTGGAAAATTGCTCTCTGTTGCAATACCCAACAGCGTGTTCGTTGATTGCGACTATTTCCTACCCCCTGTTCCGAAAACTGAAGAAAACAAACAGTATATATTTTCGACATTGCTAGAGCGCATTAGAATCCTTCAACAACATAAGAGGGATACTATTTTGGCCTTTCCATTGCGCGAGAAAGATTTGGTGTTTTTAAGAGAGAAAGTTTCTGAGCCGATCATCTGCATAAACCTTACACCGCCAATTGAGACCGTTCTCGCACCCAGAGGCTCTAGAATATTAACTGAATCTGAGCGAACTCGTGTTGAGATAATGTATGAGCAAGGATATCATCAGCTTGAAGGTAGCAACATCCGCTTAGATAACAGCGAACTGTCACCTGAAAAAACTGTTGAGATAATCTTGAAGAAGTTGTTTAAATACCGCATGTCATAACATGACATTCAACAGGCGACCAGCAGATCAATTACAAGGCGCTTACGATTGATGGCCGTAACTTTCAACAACGCTGGAGGCGTTCTACGATGCGGTCACCCGTGTCATGATAACTCCGAGACGTGTCTGGAGACGCAACCTTGATGCATTCAATGATATCCTACGGGGTGGATTTGGAACTCCTGACGAAGGTTTTGTCATCCGTTGGGTCAATGCTGATATCTCAAGGCAACATCTTGGCTACAAAGAAGCCGTGCGGCAGTTGAAAAAACGGCTTACAACCTGCCACTCCACATGCCGGGGAAAAGTGGAATCAGAACTTAACCTTGCTCGAAGAGAACGCGGTCCTACCGTATTCAACTGGCTTGTCAGCATCATCCACTACCACTGTCCAGGAAGATGCGAGGAAGAGGATAACGTAGAACTGATCATCGAAGATTAGAGGGTAACAATTACCAAGACAATGGAGTTTAGTATGAACAACAACAAGGACCTCCCAGTCATTACCTATCCTATTTGAGACGAAAGCATCAAGTGAGTGCAGCGTATGATTCCACACATCAACTTCTGGGTGCCACTCCGGATACAGGGGACAACCAATAAGCGCGTGAAGTTCAGGATAATATTTGGTCCAGCCGCACTCCAGCAGAAAGCTCATCATTGAGATGATCATAAGCCATCGTATTAATTGTGAAGTCGCGCCTAGTAGCAGCCTCTTCAAACGATAACGTAAGGATCGGAAAGCACCTCAAAACCTATATGGCCAAGTCCCTTTTTTGATTCACGGCGCGAGATTGAAATATCAATCGGATAATGACGTATCTTAACCACACCGAATGCATCCGCAACAAGGTCAATGCCATACCGCAGAGAAAGAAACTGCTTAAGCTTTTCAGGTGCAATGCCATAAACTTCAATATTACAATCTTTGGATGCCAATCCTAAACAAGCATCCCGGACTGCACCGCTCACAATCAAAGCATGCCCAATCAGGAAGGATTTGATGTAAAACTTCTATTTGGATAAAACAGAGTTGCGGCGGGGAACAGATTTGTCTCTGGCCTCTTTGAGAGGAGGCCGCCCGCTCTTGAGCGATACGTCGTCGTCCCGCAAGCGGAACTATGCCGGTACAAGTAAGCGGTAGATCCGGATGGATGACTGTACAAAGTGATGAACTTCGCAAGCAACTAAAAGAAACAGCTGCAACGAAAGTGATTGATTCGATACATGTGAAAAACTGGGATGGAGTTAAAAAGGATTTGAATAAAATTCACATAAGGGCTATTTGTGTCTTGACCTCCGACTGTAATAGATACCCCCGACTATAATGGATGACCCCGAAGCGCCGATTTAGTAAGATTTGCCAGACATCTCGCATTTTAAAACTCGTGATTTCTAAGGTTTCTTAAACGCCGTTCAAGGTCTGCGTCTCGTAGAGGAGGCAGTTCGTCGCGCGTGCTCATCCTAGAAAACGAGTCCCGGAATTGTCGTTTTTGTTCTTTGAAATATTTTATCGCATTCGGCGACCTATAATACCTGTCGCAAGCCGCCTCAATTATCCCTGTGACCATCACCTTTTGCGACACCGTTAAATCTGATGCCTCTATCGCGAAGTGTCCTAGAGGATTGTAGTTTTTGATTTTGCTAAAATACACAAATTTTTCCAAGGGTGTATTAAAACTGGACGAATTTATGCACTTATGCAATGTTGATGAGAAATCACCTCCATAACAGTAGTTGGCAACTTTTTCAGCGACTTCACGTAGTTGCTCATCTGTGTATGCACCTTCTTGGTTCATTTTTATTTTCCATCCCTCTTGTTAATACGAAACCAATAGGTCTCATGAATTCTTAATAATAGGTTACTCTTGTCATTGGCGAACGTATAGTTCAGTTGCGAGTTTACAAGTCAACTGGAACTGGTTGTTCGGGATTCTGTTTCTTTGTATTGGAACCAGAGCTCGTAATGATTGCGATGAAGACGAAGAATACTACGAGGGATATAATTGGATAGAGGGTGTAGTGAAACCATGGCCATTTCCCCTCGGGCAGGATCATTCCGAAGAGGGCGAATATGAGACCGAAGGCCCAGCAGCCCCATACCGCACTCATGTCGTATCTACCCTTGACAGAAGGAAGTATCAATAGGCTGATCACACCCCAGAGCCAGAAGCCGCCAAGAAATCTCAGAAAGTTCGAATGTTTCAGAGAAGGTTTGGTGCTCGTACCAACAATCTCCTCTAGTGACTCAACCAATGACAAATGGATAGTGCCGAACTTCTTGTCAGCAGCGACTAGAGGAGCAAGGTCATGCAAACGCTCCAGGAGGGTGGTGGCTTTCTCTACGCGAGAGAAGCGAAAGTAGGACGTGTAGCGCTCATACACGGCAAGTGCGATCAAACCGCAGATAAGCAAAGTGACCAAGTTCCGCAACTGGTTTTTACTTCCGGCAGTTTTGCTAAATGCCTCAATGATGAGGTCGATCATCTTCTATCTCCTATCTCGAACGCTGCTGGTCTGGGGCCGCGAGGTACGAGCGGTCCCTAGCACTAGCATCTTATCTCATGTTTTGAATACATCTGGTTTTTCAATTATTAGATTGGTTAAGTACAGGTATTTATATCTACCATTTTGGCCTAAATGATAAGTATTTACGAGCCTAGGATCGAAGCACTTATCACAAAGAATTGAATTAAAATGATTTAACCAAATGAAGAGTAAGGTTGTTTCGGTTCCAGAAAAACTATATCGAATTAGATTTTTGACTTGTCTTACAGTTTTTTTGAATGTAAAAAAAGTGCCATCATAATCCCAGTAATCATCGAAATTCAGCACAGGACTGTTAAAGATGTGATTCCATATTGATTTGAGAGCATATGCTTTATCATATTTGGCATATTTATCTTCTAGGTTATTTTCAATATAGATAATTGCACCTTTGATTGTGTCAATACTGTCCAAAATATATTGTCTATCTAAAGGAAGTGAATCACCATAATTCGGCTTTCGCGTTTTAGAGCCCGCCTTAAACAGATAAACATTGTTGATTTTGAGATTGTTATGAAGTAGTAGATTTCTTGTTTCCTTTATTTCTATTAATAGATCAATTTGTTCCTGATCTAAGCTAGGTATTGATAAGCAGTCAAAAAAGTCTCTCATAAAATCACTAAGATTTTGATATGACAATGCAATGATAAATCTTTCAATTTCATCTTCCCTCAATCGGGTAATATCCCCAAACAAACTGTCTTTAGCAACTTTGAACTCCTTCTTCTTAATTTTTTCTGGAAATGATTTAAAGTATGTAGTGAGTATTTCATTTTGGATTATTTCAAACAGTGAAGCAACATAACTGAATATGCTCTTATCAACGATGGTAGAAGACCTGCTTTCTATTTCTTTTATTGAGTCTTCTATGACTGGAAGTACGTCATGAATTGGCTTAAGGAGTTCATTTAACAATAGAATATTTGGTGGTTTCATAAAGCTCATTTGAATGCATTTAAGAGAGAACGATTAGCATGACAGTCGTTTCGCACCACGCTTCGCGCGGTGTAAAACGTACTGGTCGATGCTCTTGTTAGCTTGCCATTTTTCAAAGCCCATTTATTTGATCCAGCAAGCAATACAATCCTAGGGCATGTCACTACGGTGTCCCCTAGAGAGAATGCTAATAGTCACCGCGTGACCCCTTGCTATTTGGTTCAGCTAGAATTACATCATTCCAGCATTTCTCATTCGCCGTTCCACATCCCAATCTCTCTCGCCACGGACCTGCTTCTTACGTTTGCCAAAACAGTTACGCATTCCACATGTGCTACAGCACTGATCATAGACCTCATCAGGTTCATAGGTTATACTTTTGCCACAACCTACACATTTCGCCTTCTTCGACATCTTCAGTCTCCTTTCAACATATGATTAACATGTGATTTTATTTGATATCAATATCAAGCATCAACCAAAAAACTATATCTATAATACCTAAAAGGTGGTGCAATGTCAATTTTGATTAAGGATGATTTTGGGGCAGCCAAATTGTAATATTAAATGCGACAAACATATGGACAAAAAAAATGTTCCATGTGACGATAAACCCTCAACAAAAATCGTTCAAAAAATTGCAGAAAGGAAAAAGTAACATGGAAC
>JAQIBS010000129.1 GCA_027858965.1 Kiritimatiellia bacterium | reverse complement strand
GGGTGATTCCTTGGCTTTTTCGAGCCGATGCAATTTGATTACCAATGAACTCGTTCAGATTTGTAGACGAATCTTTCATGGCGACTCCTTTTCCCTGTTCCAGTCAATATATATAATATTGCATTTTTTAACTTGCAAGATAAATAGAGGGCGAATATACATTGCATTATCCGAAACGCAAGATATTTGTTTGGGGTAAAAAAAACCCGTTCAGCACTAAGGCTGACCGGGCAAAACGGAGGCTAATTTATTAGTCTCGCGCTGTAGGAAGTTAGTTTCTAGCAGATTGCCTCCGTGAAAGTAAACCTTAAAGGCGAATAGCCAAAGGGGGCAATCATGCCTAAAGAAGCAGTAGAAATAGAAGAGTACGCGAAGGCAGGGGAAAAGATCCCTGATAATTGCGAGTTGTTCCGAATTCGTATTGATGGAGAAAAATATTTGGTGCAGCAGGCTGCGCTAACAGGTGCTGAATTGCTGCACTTGGCAGATAAAGATCCGTCCGAATACCGCATGTTCTTCAAAAAGCGCGGTGGCGATACCGTATTAATCCCTCTGAAAACGAACTTCAGTTTTCTGGATCCGGGGATTGAGCGGTTTATCACAAAGAAAATCGCATTGGTTGAGATCACGATCAATAACGATCCTTATAAAATCCACGAAGGGGAACATCCAGTTGCTCGATTGAAAAAGAAGGCGAACATTCCACCGGATCACACGCTTTGTCAGATAAAGGAGGGTGTGCCGCCGATTGAGTTGAATGATGGTGATCGTATCGACATCAAAGGAGGCGAGGTATTTGCCAGCCACCAGCCGGGAGGTGCCGCGTCATGATGACCTTGCCTCAAGAGCAGTTGAATCAGCTTAAAGGGGCATTCGGAAATATCGCGACCGCCGAGGAAGGCGGTCGCACATATATTCGAATCGATCAACTCCCCCTTCCCGCTGGCTGTAGCCCCCAGCATGTTACTGCATTGCTGTGTCCCTCTCCACGCGATGGATATGAATCCCGATTGTTCTTTTGCCAACAAATACAACACGCCGGAAAAGGCACAAACTGGAATGCCAATGGTGTTTGCATTCTCGGCGAAAAATGGTGGGCAGCATCCTGGAAGATCAATCCCGCAAACAAAACACTCATGAGCAAACTCATGGGTCACCTGGAGGCATTTTCCAATGGAAACGCAACTTAAGATCACCCGCCCTTTGTTTGAACGTGTGCATGAAGACCTTAGCTGCCCACACCAATTTGCGTGGGAACGCGTTGGGTATTTACTGTGTAATTCTCGTGATGCAAAACAGACTAAATTAATCGCCTTTGATTATGTACCTGTTCCTGACGAGTTTTATGTAGAAGATGATACATGTGGCGCCCGGTTCACAAGTGACGCGGTTCGGCTGGGGATGTCATTGGCTTTAGAGCATAAATGCAGTGTCTTACATGTCCATGTGCACGCACTTGGCGCTTATCCGAGCAAAACAGACAAAGAGGAGCTTCCTGGGGTAGCACAAAGTATTGTAAACGCCAGCTCTTCCAATACGCATGGATGGTTGATTTTAAGTAAAACCACTGCGTACGGCGAACTGACCCTTCCCTGCGGCACGAAGTCCATATTGAAAGATCTTTCAGTCGTCGGACACCCGATGGTCATCCATAGCTTAGCTGTGGATTCCAAGTTGCAAGTCGAGGTCGAGGAAAATATGAACAATAGTAGACAAGGTTTTCTCGGACTCAATTTTAATCAGATTGCTGCCAAGGCAACAATTGGCATCGTAGGTTTAGGTGGAGGTGGTTCTCACACCGTTCAGCAATTAGCCCATATCGGTTTCCAAAACTATGTCTTATGCGACAATGACAGAATCGCAGAATCGAACTTAAATCGTCTAGTCGGCGCTTCATTACGGGATGTTGAAAACAAAGAGTTCAAATCCGCGATTGCAAGCCGGATAATCAAGGGGCTTCAGCCAAATGCCTTCGTAGATTCGACTCCCGGACGGTGGGAAGATAAGAGAGAAGCCTTAGCCGAATGTGATATTGTCTTTGGTTGCCTCGACAACTTCGTAGGACGCAGAGATCTTGAAGCATTTTGTCGTCGACAGGTTATCCCGCTTATCGATATTGGGATGGATGTCAGATCGATGGCGATAGGTTATGAAATATATGGCCAGATAGCGCTTTCATTGCCGGAACATCCATGCTTGCACTGCCTTGGGGTCATCAGCGAAAAGAACTTGGAACATGAAGCGGCTGATTATGGCGATGCGGGATTTAGACCACAAGTAGTATGGCCAAACGGGATTCTCGCCTCAAGCGCAGTTGGGATGGCCGTTTCACTCATCTCAAATTGGAGTGGGGGAACTGAGCCTTTGTTCCGCTTGGATTATACTGGATCAACAGGATTACTTCATCCCCCTCCGACTTTGCAGTATCTGAAGGGGGTGAAATGTCCTCATTATAAATTGGAACAAACAGGGTCGGTAAAATTCATAAGTATCTAGATTGCATTTATTTACACCATCTTATTAATCGCTCGCCCCAAACCTGCTTCAAGCATTTCGGGTGCAGGGTCCTATAAAATGATGGTTCTGTCCTCGTCACCGAAAAGGTCCAGCCCTGGCTCAGAGGTAAAACCTTCCGTAAAGTCATAGTCGATCGCTTGTCACTGCGGCGAAACCGGTAAAGGAAACAATCGGGGGTGGATCAGAATTTCTTGGCGAAGTACACCATGCAGGCACCGACGGAGGAGGTGACGATGTTGCCGAGGAGGACGGCCCGGAAGATGTCCTGCTTGAACATGCCGGTATAGTATTCATTCCAGATCAGCCAGCTGCAG
>JAQIBS010000081.1 GCA_027858965.1 Kiritimatiellia bacterium | reverse complement strand
GATATGCAAATCTTTTCTCATTCATTGAACAGTTTGTGCAATATGCATCACTGCATTAGTCAACAACGCTACGCGTTGCATAGAATAAAAAACTACATCGTAATGAGTTAATATGTCATATAGTCATATCAGAGAAGAAAACCATTTCAACCTTTTTAACAATTTTAACCACTTTAACTATCGCGAATTTCTTGTTTTTTGTAACAGTAGTTGAGCGAATAGCTACTAAAGTTCGTCATTCGACAAGCTCATGGCAGGCGGCTCCAGTCACGCTTGAGCTTAAGCTAACATTGAAACCACACCGGCTGGAGCCAAAGCCGACCTAGGCCATTCACCGAAGGGCAAGACAAACATGTCGCTGCCTCGTCAGGGCAGTTTAAGTTGAAATATTAAGTTTAAGGACGACCACATATGACTTAAACTTCAACTTATTACTTAAACCGGGGTCGTGCCATGCGCGGACCGGTAACCTTACCGTAACAGCAGCAAAGTTCCCTTAATATAATCCAAAGTCAGTTTCTTGGCAACGTAGTTTGCTGATACCGTCGGGTCATTCGAGTAGTAGAACGCGGTAGAATCGCCGCGCCTTTCCAGCGGTGGTGTCATCCTTGACCGGAAGGATGGCGGCCGGCGCGCGCAGGACAGTCAGGGGCAACCAGGCCGGCATTCGGAGATCCTCGGCGAACTGCACCTGATAAATGCGCCCAGGCGAGGTCGCAAAACTGAAGGAGAAAGATCCGTCGGAATCAAGCAGAAGGCCCGCGATGTTCGGGGGCGGCGGTGCATCAATGCTGTTGGATGTCATGGGTGTCCAGTTCGTCATCAGAAAGATATTGCCGACTGCGCCATCAGGGAAGAGGCCCTGGCTTACGTTCTGGTATTGCGTTCCGAACGTCACCGCATGTTGAACCGAAAAGCCGTCGGGGGCAAAAAGCCCCAACGCTTCGCCGCCCTTGCTCAGTTTAAAATTCGCATGCAGACAGCTGCTCGTGGACGAATTCTGAGTGCCATTCTCATCTGCCCATACGAGCAGGAAACCATGCGCGGCGATGACAGTGTTTGACGGTATGGCAAACTTGGTCGGGTTGGCGAGATTGTCGGTAAGGTAGAAGCCCCCGAGATTAACCGCGCTCGAGTTGGGATTCAACAGCTCGAACCAATCCTGAAACAATCCATCTGCTGGGTCGGCGAAGCCGCCGGGGCCGTCATTATCGGCCATCCATTCGTTGATAACCACAGGCAGTTGCGCAGCCGGAACGGTGTTCGTGACCGTGATCATGTCAATGAGATTCGTCAGCAGATTCCCGCAGCAGTCCACAGCCTGGACGGCGAGGACATTTTCGCCCGCTCCAAGCGGCAGGGTGAGCGACCAATTCGTAAGGCTTGACCAGTTTGCAGCATAGGGAATGCCGTTCACTTCGAACCCGTACACGTCAAGCCAGCCGGTACCGGCGAGAACGACTACGTTCGTGTTGACAGAGAACCCGTTGCCAGCATTCGAGGAGATGGCGAAGGGCACTTGCGTCGGCAATTGCGTCAGCGCAAAGGCGCGACGGCTCGAAATGTAGCTCGAAGCGCCGGAAAAATCCTGGTCCACGACGCTACCATAATGGGTGAGCCATGAGTTAATATAGTCGGTGTTGAAGGCCGTCTGACAGAGATCGTTGACGTGAGACAGATAAAGCCGCCGGAAGGCGGTGTTATTCATAAGTTTGCCAAGATTGAAGCCCGAATTGATGAAGATGGAGCTGTCGGTGGCCGCGCTGAAGGCGAAATCCATGTCCCACGCAAGCAATTGCGCCGGATCACCGTCTGGAAAGGTGATCAGCCGCAGGTTATGCGGGAGCTGGCCTACGGCGGAACTGATGTAGGTGTCGTTGATGCCGCAAAGAATCTCCATCGCGGCCATGCGCAAAGCCTGGTCCACATCCAGCACACCGGCAATCCGGGAGTCGAAATCCGCCTGAGGTAACGCCATCACCTGGCACAGGAGCATCAGCCCTGAGTAGTCATCACGACGATTCCCCTTGCGAATGTCGAAGGGCGAACGATATTGTTCCTTGTCGCCGAGGTCGGTAAAGTCAGTGCCTATATGCGTCTGGAGCGGGACAGGGAGCTTGGCGGACTCGGGATCTGCCGAGGTGACGGTGGTGCTCGGCTCATAGGTGATGTCCATGTTGAACACGGACCCTTCCTCGTCGTATTGCTCATCAATGAAACTTTTACCGTAGCCGGCCAACTGAAGAATGGCGGTCCCTGTGTGCACGGTAAGCGGCGAAATGAAAGTGCATAGGTCGTGGTATGGGATCGGGATTCCGGCACGATGAAACATCTGAAAGATCACCATCTCGTCCTGCCCTCGCCGGGTCGGGGAGCGCCCTGAGCGGTCGATGCCGATGTTGTTCTGCACACCGCGAAACAGATGGTCTGACGGCATGGCGATGTCGTAGGACACATAATCGTCACCATCGCGGATACGGCTGGCGACAGATCCCTGTAGGCGGGCGGCCGCATCATAGAAAACTTCCATTCGATCGTAAATAAAAGTCGCGCCATTCCGCGCGTTGCTCATCACGTTGGTCGGTTGGAACATGAAGTCACGGTCTGCATCAAGCATAATAAGGCGCAGCTCATGTGTTAACAACGCTGTCTCCTGCGTATCAACCACCTGGTAGAGCGCACGCGAGTCCGACCCCTTCGCCGGTGCCGATGCAGAGATGCCGCTGCCGTCCAGCGCGGTCACGTAGAACTGGACGATCTTCCCGGCGGTTTGACCGGGGAGATTCCCTGTCCACGCGCCGGTAGGCTGCAGCGTCATCGACAGCGCAGTGAAAGAGGTTGCCGGATTGACCCGATAATTCAGCGTGGCCGAGGCGATGCCGTCCGGGTCGGAGGCACGCACCGAAATAATCACAGACTCATCAGGCGCGGGCATGACAGGCGAGTGCTGCAGCTCCGAAAAGGTCGGCCCGGCGTTCGTCACCCGACGTGAGTTCGGTTCTGCCGGTGAGCCCATCCGAGCGGGTACGGCGAGCACGATCGTCTTTGCCAGTTTGCTGAAATAGGCGCGAGTGCTGACTTGCGGGGAGCCGGCAACCCAGCGGGCGCGATAGCTGACTTCGTAGAGTTGCCCGTCCACGATCGGTGTGTTGTTGAGCAAGGTCGTCTCGACGTGGTTGTGGTTCATCACCGCACGGGCAGCGGCCGAGAGCTTGAGAACAGAGTTTCCGACGTTGTCAGGATCAGTCACGAACTCGCCGCGATGGTGGCCAAGGAAGCGCCAGTGGGTATTGCCGGCAGTCGTCTCAAAGTTTCCGTTCTGGATGAGCTGTTCCTGCGCCCCATCCGGGTCACGCACTAAGCTCACGTCGTCGAGAAGCACCACGCCCTCATCGAGCAAACCGATGCGGAACTCGTTCCAAAGCGTCGGCCCATAGTTCTGGCCAGCGACCATGCGATAGGCCACGGTCTGCCATGCGCTCTTGGCGATTTCGTCGCTGTCGGCCCAGGCACTGCGGTTCACGTGATCCGCTTCAGGGTCGCGCAGTTCAAGGCTCGACCCGCCGCCATCGCTCCAACCGCCCTCGAAAACCCGAGTCTCGTCGACGGGATTACCCGCTGCGTCCCGCAGCAGGAAGCGCTCGCCCCCTTGGAGCCTGCCCGAAAAATCGCCGACCATACTCGCCGCGCGCTCCGGCCACTTCAGACGCAGCGCAGCAGCGTCGCGAGCGACGACTATGTAGCCCCCCGGCGGGATGACCGGTCCGTTGGTAAATGCAAAATCTATCCCCGCGTCCAGCCGCCAACCCGTTAGATCCACCGCATTGGTTGAGCGATTGAGCAGCTCGACCCATTCCTCGTCAGACTTCTCGTAGGGTGCGGCGGGCGCGAGCGTGGTGGTGAGGGTGATTTCCGCGCCGAACGCGACATCGCCACTCATATCCGAAGGATTTACTTCGAGTTCATCGATGCAGATGCCTGAACCAGATCCGGTGTATGGCACGAGTAGCCGGATGCCCGTAGCATCCACCGGAGCGAACGTGAAGCGGTGCCGCCGCGACGGCGCTATGAATGAACCAGTGCCTGCGCTCTGATAATTCAGCGTGCCGATGTTTTCCCAGCCGGTATCGGCATTGCCCGTGACCGGAGTGCCGGTGCCTGGCGAGGCCACCCGAGTGAATTGCAGCGTGTAGGTGCCGAGGGTGCGGTCGCTGTAGACGCCGAGGTTATCGCGCCCGAAGGCGAAGCCGCTGATAGTGTACTGCCAGCCGAAGCGCACACCCGCATAACCTGGGCTGCCGGAATTTCCAATCCACGAATGGCTGTTGCCGTAGATGCCGTCCGTCAGACCGACGACATCATGGTAAGAGTAGCCTGCGAGCGAATCAATGGCGAAAGGCACCGCCCCCGGCTGGCGAGCCAGATTCATCGAAGGAGTGCCGTCGAACGGCCCTTCCTGAACAAGTTCCAGCCCGCCGCCGTCCAGTACGATACCACTTGATTCGGTTGCGGAAGCGGCTTGGTGCACCTCGACGGCCAGCACATTCACACCCTGCACCAGCCTCTCGGACGACACGACGATGGGGTCAGCGTAATCCGCATCGTCCACCGGATCGATCGCGGATGTCGAGTAGACAACGGGCCCCGCAAGCATGTTCTGCCGGTACATTTCCACCCCATTCAGATAAAACACAGCGCCGTCGTCAACGACCGGGCGCACGTTGAAAGTGACGTTGCTCGTGGCGCCGCTGAAGGTAAAGCTCGTGCGGAAATAAGTGGTAGCTCGGCTAGCCGCAAGCACGGTGCCAACGGATGCAGGCAGCAAGCCGGTGTTAAAAGCGAACAATCCCGCTCCGCTTGACCACGCGCTGTCGTCATAAGCCGACTCGCGCCACGCCGTCCCCAGATCCGTACCGGTGTCGTTGTAGCACCACAGACCGGCGACAGCCACAAGCGTGAGATTACTCGTCACAACTGGCACCGAGTCGCTGGGCGGCGCATGATACATCATTTCGTTGATGACGATATCCTTGCAAAGCCTGACCTCGTTCGTTCCTCCGGGCGTTGACTGCAACGGATACATCCAGTCACCGGTGCCGTCGGGAAAGCGACCGCACAAACTGGTTCGCACTGTGACCGCATCCATTAAATTGGAACGTCCCGTTGCCGTAAGAAAAAGCTTATCCTGGTCTGCCGCGCCGAACCCAAGCTGCGCCTGCGCGAGTCCGACGATGCCACCAGGTTCGAGCACTCCGGACGGAAAAGCGTAACTAGCACCGCCAGACGGAAAGATTTCCACGCCCGCCAGTTCCACAGCATCTTGACCTGCGTTAATGATTTCGAGCCAGAAGTTGGAAGTGCTCGCGGCGGCGAGCTCGTTAAAGGCCAGCGACGGCACGGGCGTGATCTCCGCAGGGCTGTTGAAAGCACCGGGGGTGCCACCCGACTGTCGGCTCACCGTCCAGCTCTCTGCCGACTGGCTGGCCAGATTCAGTTGCTTCTTGGCCAGCGACATACCGGATCCGTCGGCCCCAGCCGGCCACTCTCCGTCGGTCCCGTAATCAAGTTCGTCCATCACCCGATCAGTAAGATCGCGCAGCCTGATCTGTTCCCCGCCGTTCGACAGCCGACCTGTGAACGGCCCCAGGACATTGCTGAGCCCCGCCTGAGCCATAAGCGCCGCCGGGGCAATCGCCACCACAAGATATCCACCTCCCCTGATGACAGTGCCGCCAGGAAAGGTGTAATTGATCCCGCCCGAGATCCGCCATGTCCCCACATCCACATCGACGGCATTTTGATTATAAAACTCGACCCACTCGAACGCCGTCTCATTGGTGGCAGGGTGATACATGACTTCATTGAAGACGATCACGCTGTCGCCCCGCGTAGCAAAAGGGAGGGCGCAACACAGAACAGCCGCAAACGCACGAAATAAACTCCGTGAAAAGTCAGGTAGTAGTAATAGACAATACATTGTTGTTAAAATTACCATACCCGTTTGTCGCTCACAAGAGTTTTTAAATATACCAAATCATTTATATTACATATATAAGACTTATCTTTTAAATAAAGGAATATATATAATGTCTTTTTTCATATCCATCACTTGACATATTTAGAGATATTCGATACGATGTTTTTGTAAGTTGAAATAAGTTTTGTATTTGGAATTGAAATTGTGTCAGGAAAAGGAGATCATTATGTGTAAAAGAATCAGTTTGATTTTGCTCGTATGTGCGATATTTTTCGCACTAGGTAGCGCCGTCCATGCGGGGGTGACAACGACATCACCCAACTTCACCTTCACCGGAAACTGGCCGGAGGATCAGCCGGTTGATGCTGGTTCAGCCGTCACAAATATACCGATGAATATCGCGGCAGCCACCTCCGGCGGAATCCCTTTTGCCATCGGAGAATACGGTGGACCGCACACAATTGCCCACTTGAACGACAGCCTGTACGGCAACGACTACAGCTGGATTACCGCGTCTCTGAACCTGGCTCGCAACGTTGATCTGGGCGGTTCCTATGGCACCGTCTACATGTCGTTTGCCGGCATTGCTCTGAGCAATGCCACGTTGTACAGCATCAGCGATATTGTCTTCGGACGAAGCGCGGCTGGTGAACATGGAGACCGGATTGACGGCAACATCTATATCCAGATCACCACCACAAACAGCGTTGCGGCCATAACCGACATCAGTGCTGCAGCTGATGCACACTGGACGACTCTGGGTTCGTTCACCACCACCGACGTGTACGAACACATGTTCACCCTCACCCCCCCTGTTCAAGCTACAGGCGTACGGATTGTCACCACGGCAGGAAACTGCATCGACGAGATCGTTGTTCATGAAAACATCCCGTCGCAAATCTATAACGAACCCAGTTTTGTCTGGGCCAACCCGGTTGGGGGCGCATGGTCTGTCGGGGGGAACTGGACGAACAACACATCCCCTAACACCATCTTCGACAACGTCTATATGCGAACAGCCCCTCTCTCAAACAAAATCATCACTAACAACACCACATACGGCATAAAGGACGGTCGGGGTTACCAGTTCGGCACCTTGACCGTTGACTCAACCACAGGCGATGGTACACCGCTCACCTTTACAGGGGATGCTTTTTACCTCTGGCTCTCTGACATTGATGTCACAGGACACCTGATCCTCTCCAATGCCGTCGAATCCTACTCAGAGATACAGCTGACTGGTTTCGGAGAGGTTACCATGGCCAACTGGACGCCGACAAAGATCACCCAGCCGAAGCTCCATATGAATCTTGGTACACTGACTATTGCAGGACCTACAGCTGCCAGCGAAGGTGCCGGACAGGCCGATTCTCTGACACTTGAAAACGGCACCACGCTCAATGCCGCAAGCGATGTACGCACCCAGAGCCTGAACATCAACGGCAACGCTGTTAAGTCCGGAAGCGGCACACTCACTGCCGGGCAGATCAACCAGGCATCGGGAACATTTATCCTGAACAACGGCACACTGAACGTAGCGGGGGCGATGTTGAGTGAAGACGACCCCGTCGCGGAAATCCCCACCCCATGGACACACCTGGATGCCAGTGACTATGCCAGCAGTATGGCAACTACGACAGGCGGAGACGGTACAATATCCGTAACCGGCTGGTCTGACATCAACGCCAACGGATTCACCGCTACTGCCCCCGGTTACAGCACACCTCCCACACTGGTCACCAACGGACTGAACGGACTGCCCTTTGTTGATTTCGGAGCTCTTGTTTACGGCAGTACAAACGAAAGTCATCTTGTATGGAATTCTACCAACGGATTGATACGCACCGTGGTGATGGTCTATTCTGACAGCACCAATTACACCTATTACTCTGGTGGACGGGATCAACGCGCCTGTTTCCTGGGATCATTGCAGAGTTCCATGTATTTCTGGCGAGGCGACGCGGGATCACTGATCGACAAAGACAATGCGGCAAACAATGTAAGATACGGTCATATGGCTGTGGACGGCAAGGCGGCAACCCCTGACACCTACCTGCCGGTTGGTTTCCATGTGCTTAGCTTTGTAACAGCCAGCAGTACCCGGAGCGAAGTGTTCGCACGGGATAAGGTCAGCTGGACCGGAGGTCCGCGGATGGCGGAGGTAATGATCTGGAATACACCGCTGACCTCTCCTCAATTGCGATCCATTGAACAGGAACTGATGGTCAAATGGCTGGGCCGCAATCGCCCCGGTTATCCGAGCCAAGCACCTGCCGGACCCGCAAGCGATGCATGGATGCATCTTGATGCCTCTGATACGAATTCAATGGAGATTGTCGACGATGGTGGAACCCTTTACGTCCAGCAGTGGAATGACATCCACTCCAATGGCAACCATGCCTATGCAACTGAAACCTCGTTCCGGCCTATCTGGAAAGAGGGCAACGGCTTCCCCTATGTTGACTTCGGCATTCTGTCCGGCCCGAATTATAACACGGACATGGGGCAGCACCTTTACTGGAGTGAAACAAACAACAACGTCCGAACAGTTTTCCTTGTATATAGCGATGCCGACTCCGGTGTTGATCAGAATCTTATCGGCAGCCTTGAGGGAATGCCGCCTTTCAACCGTGGCACCAACAAAAAAATACTATCTGACATAAATGCAAGCAGCTATGTAAAAGATGGAACTCACTCTCTGGATTACGGAATGATTGATGCTGTCAAAACCCCGTTGCCTGCAGGTTTTCACGTTGTGGGTGTTCGAACCTACCGTGGCCGGCCCGTCAAGGGAGATGTGTTCGCACGAGATCGCACCAGCCATGCCGGAGGCCAGAAGCTGGCGGAGGTCCTGGTTTTCAACCGCGATCTGTCCGATGGCGAATTCCGGCAGACACGCCGTTACCTGATGCAAAAGTGGTTCGATGCCGATTCTGAGCAGGAGTCCGATCTCTACCATCTCATGGGAAACACAGACACAAAGCTTGACATCGATGAAGGCCAGACCCTCACCTGCCAGACAGCTGAATGCCCCGGCACGTTTGAAAAACGCGGCGCAGGACGGTTGATTATCGGTGCCGGTTCTGCTCAAAGCATCTCTGTGCCTGATGGTGAGCTGTGGCTTACCGAAGAGTTCACAATCCCCGGCGGAGACACACTCTCCAACCTGACAATGGGATCAGGAGTAACAATCAACCTTAATGGAAACGCCTTACAGGTCGATACGCTTACTGGTTCGGGCTATCTCTCAAACGGAACGATAACAGCCTCCAACATCACACTGGGAGCGGAGGGAGGAACACCGGAAGCCTTGATTCTCACAGGAGATCTGATATTATCATCTCCTTGTGTAATCAACGTTGATGCAGCAGCGGAGACAATGGACAAAATAGACATCTCTGGAAACCTGACTCTATCAGCAGAAGGCGAGGTTATAGTATCTATACCGCAGGGCACAAGATTGCCGCTTTCACACCAGCTGTTCACCTTCAGCACCCTCACAAGTGAAGAGAACCTGACGGACTGGACAGTGGAAGTAACTCAGAGCAAAACCTACACAGCAAAACTTGTTCAACATGCCAATTCAATTGACCTGAACTTCTGTATGAGCGGCACAGTTCTAATAATAAAATGAAAAACAATATCTATGGCTACTAAAAAACCAAAATATGATGTACCGAGTCTAAAGACCGGATTTCAGATTCTGGAGCACCTCTCGCACCATCCGCGCGGGAGTGTGCTCACGGAGATCACCGACAGCCTGAAGTGTCCGGTCTCCAGCGCCTACCGCATCGCGATGGCACTGGAGGACATGGGGCTGGTTGTACGGGACCCGGAAACCAAACAGATACGGCTGACCAACAAGCTACTGCAGATCGGTCAACGAGGCATCACCGAAGCAAATCTTGTCGAGCACTCACTGGATGTCATGCGGGAGCTCAGAAACAAGGTTGAAGATACCGTGCTGATCGGCGTGCGTGAAGACAAAGAGGTAATCGTACTTGATGAGATTATCGGCACACGCATGTTCTGTTTTATATCAAAACTCGGTTACCGCATAGGTGTGTCATGCTCCGCACCCGGCAAGGCGATTATCGCTTTTCTACCGAAGAACGAACGCGAAGATATAATCAACAGTGTTAAATTCATCCGCTACAACGAACGCACCATTACAACAAAGACGGGATTACGCAAAGATCTTGCTGGCATTGTTAAAAACGGTTACTCATTTGATGACAGTGAGCAGTTCGAAGGTATCTACTGCATAGGAGCGCCGGTATTCGACCGCAGCGGCTACCCTGTCTCTGCTGTTTGGGTGACCGGACTCATGATGAATATTAAGCGTAAAAACATTCCTGATATCGGCAAGATTGTCAGAGCGCATGCCAGTCGTATTTCAGCACGGCTGGGCTACGTGACCAAAAAGGATAATTAATGAAACATATTTTTCTCAACCAGCGAAACAAAAATCATACTTGTAGGCCGGCGGTGTCTCGCCATAGCCATGCGACGGCGGATGCCCTCACCGGGCGATGGGTGCGCCGGGTGGGGGCACCCGGCCTACAAAAAACAGTATTAGCAGGACTGCTTTCACTGGCATACTCGCTTCCGGCTATGCAGGGAGCGGCACCGGACTCCGCATGCTTCATCAACGTGCCGCGTCCTCCCGCACCAGGCTCATTCAGCACAACCACTCAAGATATGACTGCCGCCAAAACCGACAGCGCGGGACTGGAGAACCTGGCGCTCCGGAAACAGGCCAAACCCTCCGCATCAGGTCTTTTGCCGGGATACGCAGCCCACCGCATTAAACATCTCAACGATGGAAAACTCGGCAACAGCCACAGCTGGATCTCCGACTCTTCAACCGGCTGGGCGGAGATTAATCTCGGAGAGGCATTCCATATCTGCCGCGTTGCATTCGGCAGCGATTCCACCGGCAAATATCGTGACCGGGCTCTGACCTCTTTTGACATTGAGGTCACCTCTGAATCCGGGGCTGATGCCCAATGGCGAACCGTCTACTCATACAGCGGAAGCGCTGTCCATCAGTGGACAGCCTTCACCTTCCCCCCTGCTGAGGCAAAGCGTATCCGCATCAATATACGCAGCTGTAACAACAGCCAGCCCCGTATTGAAGAGATCGGCGTTTTTGGATCAACCGGTCCAATCACCACGCAACAGGTCGGATCACTTTCAATTGACGCCCGCAACAGCGGAACCTCGGACTACGCGGCCCAGCTGCGTATGGCAATCCTTGGCGAGGAGCACGCCTGGCTGAAAACATACGGCATCGCCGATGTCGAATACCGTCTCCGCCGCACCCCCTATCCTGAAAAGCGGATGCCGCGTCATGCTGATGATGACCTGCTGCCCTTACCGACCCTGACCACCGCTCCGAAGCTGGATGGACAACCCGATGATCCTGCCTGGCAGGCCGCATCCCGCGGTGTTGCCCGCGTCTGCCATATTGATTCGTGGGAAAACGGTCCCCTGGTCGAACAGGCTGTCGAGGCGGGCATATGCGGCACCAACCTCTACCTGAGCATCACGGCCAACCGGTTTCTCTCGACGCACCTTGCACTGGTGGGCGTGGTCAACCAACCGAACCGAGGACTGATTATCCGGACCCGTACCGGATTTAGATGGCAACCGCTTGATCCCACCGGTAAACCTGCTGGTGATTCCGTCACCCTACCCGGCACGTTCGATGAAAAAAACCAGCGCATTGAAACCCGCCTCCCCCTGAGCAGCCTACCCGATTATAAAAAGTCCGGGCTCTACATCGGTGCGGGGATCGGGGGACGCTGGACTCACCCCGGCGGCAGGCCGGTCAACTTTTTTCCCGCCCCCTTCTCTCTGCGCCAAGCAGGATCTTTCAGTGAAAACGCCTTTACCCTCCGTATCCTCTTTAACAGCACACACCTCAATCTCATCGTGAAGTCAGATGCCGACTCCTCAGTCCACGAGGTTCGCTACCGTTTTCTGCCTGATGAGTCTCAGGATATCAAAGTGCGCTCACGCCAGGGTCCTGTCGGTCCTGAAGCCAAAATCACCATTGATGATCAGTGGGGCAACACATGGAAGATGTCCTTCCTGCGCTATACCCCTTCCGCACGCCCCCTGACCCTCTACCGCGAACTGATCAACCGACGTCAAAGCAACGGAGAGAAAACCGCTGATGCTGAAAAACAGCTGGCTGATTTTCAAAAACGTCACACCGCAATTCTGAAAAGCGGCACCACTGATATATCAGCTGAACGCGCGCTTCTGTGGAATATATGCGCAGCCAAACGCGCCCTTTTCCTGCACGACAAAGAGCTCGCTCCTGTCACGAAACTGCTCTTCAGCAAACGGCATCCCTTTCATCCCTCGCACAACTACAGCGTGCAATTTGATTCGCCCTGGCGACCCGGCGGCGGCGTCTGGACACTCGACATGCCCATGGAAAACGGCTGTCTGGTTCCTGAAAAAGCGCAGCCGAAACAGCTATTCGATGCTGGCAACGGCGTCGCACGTGATCCTTCCGTAAGTTTCGATGCCACAAAATTTTACTATGGCTACCGTTCTGAGAAAAGTGAGTACTATCGGATCTTTGAGCAGGATCTGGCGACCGGCACACGACGCCGCATCAGCCCGGATGGCCCGTTTCACGACTTCTGGCCCACGCCGCTGCCGGATGGAGGGATGGCCTTCATCACGACACGCTGTAAGAAGAAGTTCATCTGCTGGCGACCGCAGGCCGCAGTCCTCTTCCGTATGGAACTGGACGGCAGCAAAGTCGAGCCGCTCTCGTATGCGAACCTCACCGAGTTCGCCCCTTCGGTTCTGGATGACGGACGCATCCTCTGGACACGTTCCGAGTATGTCGATAAAGGAGCGGACTATGGCCACACCCTCTGGACTATCCGGGCGGACGGAACTTTTCCCGAACTGACCTTCGGCAATACGATCGCCCTACCGCAGGGCTTCGCCAACGCACGCCAGATGCCAGAGACGCGCGAGGTGTGTGCCATTATGATTTCGCACTTCGGTGATCTCAACGGCCCCATCGCGCTCCTGGATCAGAAAAAGGGACCGCATGATTCTGCGGCCATCAGCAACCTCACCCCGGAAATCCCGTGGCCGGGCTACAGCCCCAACAGCGAAGTCTTCCGGGAGCCGCTCCCCGTCACACGGGATGTCATTCTCGTTGCCCACGCCCCGCAGGACCGCTTCGGACTCTATCTGATCGACCGCTATGGCAATCGCGAGATGCTTTACATGGACAGCGGGATCGACAGTATCTGTCCGTTGACGCTGCGCCCTCGTCCCCTGCCACCGGTGATGCACGGTGCGGCCATTCCCGCCCTCGTAAAAATGAACAAGGGACAATTCTCTGTTGAAAATGTCTATCGCGGGCTGGAGGGACAGGTGGAACCAGGAGCCGCCAAATACCTGCGCATCTGCGAAGAGCTGGGCACACCGCTCAGGAAACTTCCCGACGGCACCTATCAAGCCGACCACACCCCCTTCATGAAATGGTACGCCTCCCCGGTCGACCTGATCCGCGGCCCCTTCGGCTGGCCATCGTATGTTGCCAAAGGGGTGATCGGCACCGTGCCGGTTGAAGCGGACGGCTCGGCGAACTTCCTCGCACCAGCGGAAAAAGTGATCTATCTGGAACTGCTCGATGAGAACTACAACGAGATCCAGCGTATGCGCTCTGTGGTGCAATTGCGTCCCGGCGAACAGCGCTCCTGTATCGGGTGTCACGAGAGTCGACTCATCACACCGGACCGCACATACCTCAAAATGCAGGCCATGAAAAAGGCCCCCGCAGAACCTACACCGCCGCCATGGGGTGCAGGACCGTTCTGGTTTGAAAGTGTGGTCCAGCCGGTGCTGGATACCAAATGCATCTCCTGCCACAATGCCAAAACACCTAACAAAATCGACCTGACCGAAACGCGCGACAAAGAGAACATCCCCCGTTCCTACAGAAACCTGATCAACAGCGGAAGCATTCATTACTTTGACTACGGCTACCAGAGAGGAGTCCCCTATAAAGCGGCACCATACTCATTCGGAACACACAAAAGCTCCATCTGGAAGATACTCAAAGACAAAAACCACAAAGATGTAAAGCTGACACAGAACCAGGAGCGGGCCATCAAATGCTGGACCGACCTGAATGTGCCGCTCTGGGGTGATTACGCCTTCCGGCCTGAACGCAAGGATGTCCGTCCGCAGGATAAAAACCGATGGAAGCCTAACTAGAGCCTGTTCGAAAAACCTTTTCGAACGGACTCTAACTAGCGTTGCTTTCTGCCTCAACAAAATTGAAGTAGTCACCTACTTGTCTGGGCAAAGCCCCTTGCGGGGCTAAGACTGAAGCGTCCCAGGGGACGCTCATGATGCCGTTTACCCCTGAATAATTTTTCCGGGCCACATAAGAATACCGCCATCCATAACAGATAAATCCTTAAATCCAGCCTTCTTTAATATCAAGGCGGCCTCATATCCGCGTAGCGATATCTTACAAAATGCGATAATCGGCTTTTCATTACTCAACTCACCGCTTCGTTTGCGCAATGCGCCT
This sequence comes from Kiritimatiellia bacterium, assembly GCA_027858965.1. Lineage (GTDB taxonomy): Bacteria > Verrucomicrobiota > Kiritimatiellia > RFP12 > UBA1067 > M55B167. The sequence continues at coordinate 42,586 of JAQIBS010000081.1, read as the reverse complement.
AAAGGAATATTAACACTCCCCTCTATACGCATCTGTTCACATTCAGCTGGAGAACGTACATCAAGCAGAGTAAAGTCTTTGTTGCTTTCAAGCATGGCACACACCTCGGCGGGAGTCACGCCCTTCATATAACCATCCATCTTGTTACGAAGAATGTTTGCAGCTGTCAGCAAGTTATCCACAGCAGGTGAATAAGGCGGAGCATAAGTCATATCCAGATGGGCCACCTGATCCACTGTCATGCCGGCAGTGATAGCCGTAACAACAACATCAATACGCCGATCAGCAGCACCTGGCCCTGTGGCTTGAGCACCCAGCAATTTACGCGTTTTGCGGTCGGCAATCAATTTAAGAAACAACAGTTTTGCAGTCGGCATAAAATGCGGTTTATCAGGTGCGGGAGATAAGCAGGTTACAACATCATAGCCGGCATCACGCGCTTCTTTTTCCCCAAGTCCAGTGCAGGCAACGGTAAAATCAAAAATTTTACATATAGCACTGCCAAGCACACCGGGATAAGCATCATTAATTCCACAAATCACATTGGCGGCAACCCGTCCCTCTTTGTTTGCCGTTGATCCTAAAGGAATATAGCAGGCTTTACCGGTAATAATATGTTTCTTTTCCGCACAATCACCCGCTGCAAATATATCGGAATCCGATGTCTGCATTTGTGTATTAACAGCAATCGCGCCAGTTGAACCAATCTCCAGACCGGCTTCCCGGGCGAGTTTAACCATGGGGCGTACTCCAACGGCCAGAACAACAATATCCGCAGGAATTTCTCCCTGATCAGTAACCACAGAGGAAACCTTCTGATCTCCCTTGAACTCAACAACCTTTGTTCCGGTCTTAACTTTCACACCCTTGGTTTCAAAATGTTTTTCCGCCAACACCGCCATCTCGGGATCAATAAGCGAAAGTATCTGCGACTGAAATTCAACAATCGTAATACGGCAACCCATCTCATGGAATGCCTCTGCAACCTCCACGCCAATCAACCCGCCACCGACAATTACCGCATTCAGTGCCTTCTTCTCGCCAAGCATCTCTTTAATGCGCTCAGCATCATAAATATTCTTTAAATTGAAAATATTTTCAAGATCAACCCCTTTAATCGGGGGAATGACAGATTCCGCACCAGTAGCCAGAACCAACTTGTCATAATCCAGTTTCTGCTCTCCGCCATTTCTGCTGACAACAGAGACAGTTCTCTGCTCGCGATCAATGCAAGTGGCCTCGGTATGATTCATAACATGCACATTTTTTACATTCTGAAAAAAGATGCTGTCACGCACAGTTCCCACCGGAGTAGACATCAATTCCTTCCGCTCCTTCACGACCCCGGAAATATAGTACGGCAACCCACATCCGGCATATGAAAGAAACTCCCCTTTTTCGACAATTGTCATCTCTGCATCACAGCAAAGCCGATTAATACGTGATCCTGCTTTAGGACCGGCGGCAACACCACCAATTATTACTACTTTCATAATGAACCCTTTCTTTATTACTGAGCCCTTTCTTGAAGGGCAGGACAAACATGGTCTTAAAAATATGTTGTCTTTGCCTCGTCAGGGCAGTTTACGTTGAAGTGTTAAGTTTATGTAAGAGTACATATCACACAACTGTTCAATACGGCAAAAAAACATTTGCATATCACATGGGCTCAGTTTTGTTCCGGTTGCGCTGTTTTAGAAGTTATACCTCAACGAAAGATTAACCGAATTGTTTCTTCTGAAACGACCGAAGAAGGTATATTTCCGTTCGCCGAAAAAGAAATTTCCATTAACACTCGTGCTCCAGTTGTCTGATATCTTATAGGTTGCACTGGGACGCACATAAACATCCCGGTCTGAGGGAGAGAAAAACGTGAACACACTGAGGATCAGATTCTGGTTCATGAGCATTTGAGTCAGCCTGAGCGTCAATACATGCCTGAGTTCATCACGGGCCGCTGTTCCCGGAGTCAGGGAGTCAGCATAGGCATCATAATCCATCATCCACTCTACATAATACTGCACTCCCGCCGTAAGGTTCTTTGCCAGCTCCCGCTGGTAACCGGAAAGAAATCGCAGCTCTGAATTCGGTATAAAAGGATCACTACCACTTCTATCCTCTCGCGAATCGTAATATCCGGTTTCAAAGTTCATGATACCACTAAGAGCACTGCCCTTTGCACTGGCACCGAACACATTCAGCTCAGGAAAGTATGGCGCATCACCGACAACATCATAACCAACCGGACTCTTCCAGAATCCATGATAAAGATATAGAGCTGTCTCATAACCGTGAATATTGCGGTAAAGGCGTGCGGCTATCTCATCATCGCTGAACCAATCATCACGATCTTCCGCATCGATAGCATTGTCCTGACCGACATAACGTCCAGTCATGTCATAGAATGAAACCCGTTCGCCATCAATATATCGATCCGCATCAAAACGCGGAGTATACACCAAGTCAATATTTACAAAGGATGGAAAGAAACTCGCATAGATGGCATCCGAAGGCGCTTTCAAATACTCTACATCCCGACCCAGCATAAAGGAATTCCAGTCCTTAGGGAAAAGGTCATTAATAAACAGGAGATCACCTGTCCCCCAGGTCAGAATCTGACGTCCCACCTTGACATCTGACCAATCCAGCGGAGAAAAAACAACATTCATTTCCCGTAGGTCAAAGAAGCCCCGACCGCTCTCAAGGTCGATCTTCTCAATATCATCAGCCAGTTCATCATAGATAAAATCTCCCCGAATCTGAAGCTGGAAGCGCTCAAAATAGGTCAGAGAATCCAGCTGCGCGCGTAGTTCCGTGAGGTTGCGTTCATCTTCACCGGGATCGCTCTGCGTCCTGACTCCACCCCGCCCATCGACAAAGCCATGCAGCTCTCCGTCCCAAGGGAGCTCCAATGCGCTAGCCAGCCCCGCAGCAGAGAGTAGCGCGACGCATAACGCAGCCCTTGCGGGAATGATGCTATTTAGTTTTTTTATCATTACAAACTCCTTTTAACCTCGCGCAGAGGCACAGAGACGCAAACGCGAACGTCCAACATTCAACATTCAACGTCCAACATTCAACGTTCAACATTCAACATTCAAATGCTTTATTACCTGACCGCCTCGCGAGGTGGTCTTCTCAGAAAGCGTTCGGTAAAGATCCGTTCATTCAGACCGATGTTGTACTTGATCGCGGAGTAGGTGTTAACTGTCGTACTGCCAGAATTGAGATCCTTGGCAACCGACTCAATAACCGTGGGAAATCCCTGGATGGTTTCAACTTTGACCGCTTCAACCGTACGGAGGAGCTTGCCGCTTTTGTCATAATACTCCGCCTTGCGGGGCAGCATGGTCTGCTTGTCAATCCAGACAGTGTAAGAGGCAAACTCAACAGATTCCGGGTTCACAGGTGTATTTTTCAGTACATACTGCTCATCCGTGGTCTCAACAAGTTCATGCTTATCCTCCTTCAGGCTGCGTCCGGAAACATCCTCATAAACAAAATCAGAACCTACAAAGGAGATGCGTTTATCCCCCGGTGCGATACTACGCTTCAGGTTCAGCGCCGGAAGCCACATCCAACGGCTGTCATCCTTGCCTTCCTTAACTTCTTTCCATACGAGATATACCTGCTTATAGAGATCAGCGGGTTTTTTGAAGTAGACATAAAACTTCTGGGTTCCTTGGCCGGTATTCATCCGCAGAACCCTGAACTCCCGCGTGCGGACCGACCCGCCTTTATCTGTAATCGTCATCGTTACATCAGCACTTCCATCATCACCGGCATAATAGGAGGCCTGGTTAGCACGTTCCACAATTTCAGCAACCGAAAGTTCTCCCAACAAGTTGCAGGCAAGGCCTGCCGCAGCTATCAGAACAGTTATTCGTTTCATTTTATTTCTCCTTATTAAACAGATACTTTTGTAATCCGGTAATCAGGGCCGCCAGAATGAAAAGCGTTGCCAACCACGAGACCGCCATAATTGTCGCCAGAAAAAATCCTACAGTTTTATAGGGCACCAGCGGGGCAAACAACAATGGAGTAAACCCAACCGATATGATGATCGCATTACGGCTGATGGCCATAGCCGGTTCCTGGAACATCTTTTCGATCGCCTTCTTCCAGCTACCGGTGGTTGCTGTCATCTCCCGTGCACGTTCAAGAAAATGAATCGCGAAATCCACGCTAAGGCCCAGTGTCAAAGAAGAAAGAACCGCAACCGGCATGTCATAGTCCTTACCGACCAGGCCAATCAATCCGTAGATAAATGTAATCGTCACACTCAATGGAATCATTGCCAGCACACCGAACAGGACTGAACGGAAGAGAATTACCATCATAATCAGAACAACCACAAAGCTGCTGAACAGGGCATTCAACATTCCGGCTACCATCTTCTCCTGCCATACCACGTTCAGATAAGTCAATCCAGCCCATCCGGTTTCCATCTTCATTGGCGCGGGATTATCGTGTATCCAAGCTTTTGTCATCTCGACAACACTCTGCATATCGGTGTTATCTCCGCTCTTGAGCTGTACCCATAGATTGACCTCACCATAATCCCTGGTCACAAGGTGGAAGAGCGAATCCTTTTTCTTCATTCCCTCCAGCTGAACAAACACCTGCGCAACAGCCGAGGGTGTCTGCGGGATACTATAAAAGGAATTGTTGCGTTGTAGATCAGCGTCTGCATCATAGTTCAGTTCAAAAGATGCCTTCTTTAAGGCATCCGCCGCCGAACTGGTTTTACCGATTTTCGGGACAGTTTTCAGGAATTCCTGAAGGCGCTCGACCCAGGCAAGGTTCTGAGGTTGCTTAAATGCCGGTGCGTTGATTTCCGCAAGCGCCTCATTCAATAAAGAGAGAAATGAGGTTTTGGTCTTCTTATCAACAAACTCAAGTGCCCTTTCCTGCAGCACGGCTCCGGAGATATCGCCTAGCGATTCAAGCGCCTTAATCAGCTGCTGACGCTCCTTAACATCTCCCTTGCCCTGCACGGCCTGCATGATGGAGGGCAGCGTCACTTTGTCAGGATCAAGGTAGTTAATCGCATCCCCCAGTGTCAACCATACACCGTTGATCTGCGCATCCAGAGCTTCAACCCTTACAGTTAAATCGGAGAAGAAAACCTTTTCATCCACCTGCCCGGATTTACCGGAACGGGTCATAAATCCATCCAGAATTGCCTCAAATTCCTGCGTGCCCTCAGTTCCCTTCTCCATCCGTGTCCGTATTCGATCACGGATAGCCGTTAGCTTGCGGGATAAATTCATAACGTCTGCTGAAGCAGGTTTCAGAGTAAGGTAAGCCGTATAGGTGCCGCCGAAATGGCTGTTTAATACCTGGTCCGCAACCCTTATTCTGTGATTCTTGGTAAACCACTTCACAGGGTTATCGTTCACCCTTATATGGGAAATACCGTAAATCGAAACAACGATGACAGCAACTGTGATAAACAGGATGGTCTTCCACCTCCTGTAGGAAAGGGTACCGACAGCAGCCAGCCGTCTGCTAAGCATCCCCCTGTGCTCTTTATGCTCTTCGGGCTTCAGAGCATTTAAAGTTTTGGTACGCACAAAAAGCATGATGTAGGCCGGCACCAGAGTCATTGTCAGCACCCAGGCCAATGCCACACCAAATGCGACATGCAACCCGAATACTCTGACAGGCGGTATCGGTGTAGTAGCAAGCGAAGCAAAACCGGCTATTGTTGTCAATGAGGTATAGAGCATGGGTTTGAAAAGATGACTGACAACATGCTTTATCGTTTCCGCTTTATCACGGAAACGGGGATAAACATCAAAGAACTCACTCAGAATATGAACCGAATCCGCCACCGAAATGGGCATCAGGAAAATCGCTATCATCGAACTCATAATGTGTACATCATAGCCCAGCCCGATCAGCAGACCCATGGTACAGACAACACTCACGACCGCTACAATCATAGGGGCCACTATCAGAGAGATACGCCTGAAGAAAAAAAGCAGAAGCAGGAATATCGCCAGCCCGGCCAAAGGTGCCGACGATGCCATCTGAACCAGCATCTCCACGCCAAAGGTATCCTGAGCCACGGGCTGACCGGTGATATAGATCTGATCCGATTCCGGCCACTCCTCTGTCAGTTTTTCGACAAGATTGGCAACATTGTAGGAGTAGGTCTTAGCGACAATCGGAATATACAGAGCAATGGCCTGTCCATCTTCCGACACCAGCGTGCCCTTGTACAATGGATTGTTCATGGCATCATGCTTAACAACAAGCGCTTCTTCACGATTGGCCGGAGCATGTTCCATCAGATACTCGATGGCCAGTTGCCCCTGACCATCCTGGCGGATATTATCAACCACACCAGGGCTGATAATCTCCCCATTAATAATCACAGAGTGTCCCGCTTCATCAAAGAGATTATTTACATCATTGCCGAATACATGGGCAAGCATACGCTTCCAGGCGCTGGCCGGCTGCAGATCTGGAACGAATGGCTTTCCATTGCGAATCACCTCAGGAAGGCCATCCGCATTTTCACGGAGGCTTATAAGTTCACGGGTCAGTGCATCTATCCGACGCAGGGAACCCACATTAAAGATGCCATCTTCATCAGCGGTATTGACAACACCGGCAATGACGAAATCGTAAAGACGGTAACGCTCCTTCACTTCATTATGAAAGACACGGACATGTTCATCCCTGGCAAGCATATTTTCCGGGTCATTGTCAAACTTGACCTTCGGAAACTGGGCACCAAAAAACACCACACCCAGCAGGGTCAGAGCGACAATCAGCCAGGGATATCTGGTACTGAAAAGAGTCATTTTTAAACGTTTCATCCTTGATCCTCCTTATAACTGCAGCAGATGCAATTCAGCAAGCGAAGCACACGTGGATCACTGATATGATAAACAACCTCGCGTCCATTACGTCGCGAACCAAGAAGATGCATGCGCTTCATCTGGTTCAGATGCAATGAGACCGAAGATTGCGGCAAACCTGTTTGATCAATCAGGGTTGTGACATTACACTCCCCTTCCCTATCCAGGATTTCGATAATTTTCAAGCGATGCGGATGAGCCAGCATCCGGAGCATCCGCGATGTGTTTTCAAGAAACTCAACGCTCAATCCCTTTTCCTGTATGCAACTGCTATTTTTCTTCATGGCGTCATTATATATTTATTTATTCACATATGTCAATACATAGATTCGTTTTTTTTTACATCCGAATATTGGTCTTTGCTATCGGCATCGGTATCAGTATCGGTATCAGTATCAGTATCAGTATCGAGTTGTTAAACATCTTCTGGGCAAATGAATAAACAGGGATATACAGGATAGACGGTGAGCCACCGTCCCTCCAGATCAACCCAATGCAGACGCAATTCCGGTGGAGGGTCCCAGGCTCTGGGACCGCGGACGGTCAAGCCACCGTCCCTCCAGATCAAACAGAAACTTTCATTACACCATCTATTGCGGGTTCATCTCAGCGAGAGATAAAATCATAGCACCCAAAAGAAATTTGTGTGAGATGCGTTATTGCCCGAGTGCGGCTTCGACTGCCAGCCTGAGCTTATCATCCTCAGGAGTCGTGCGACTCCCGAATCTATCAACCAGTTTGCCATCACGCGCTATCAGAAACTTATTAAAGTTCCAGCTGATTTTTCCAGCAGTTGCAGGATTGGATTCTTTAGATGTCAGCCAGGAGTAGAGCGGATGCTGATCTTTTCCTTTAACCCTGACTTTGGCAAACATGGGAAAGCTGACCCCGTAATTCAACTTGCAGAAAGATTGGATTTCCTTATTACTACCTGGTTCCTGCCACAGAAAATCGTTTGAGGGAAAGCCCAGTACAACCAGCCCTTTTTCTTTATAATTTTCATACAGTTTCTGCAAACCTTCATACTGCACCGTAAAACCGCATTTACTGGCCGTATTGACAATCAGAAGAACCTTACCCCTGTATTGATCGAGTTTATTAGTTTCGCCTCCGATCGTCTCCACCTCAATATCATAAAAGTTCTTCATTTTAACCTCATTTGATTTAAGAGTACACCCGCATAAAAACAGGGAGGCAAACAGTAAAACTTGCAACTGTGTTTTCATTTTTTCAGACCTTTCTTTTTTGAGAGCATCGTACGACTGGGCTGGTAAGAGTCATGATTCAGCCACGAGCTTTAGCAGGTACGCCGCGACTGGTTGCCATTCACCACGCTCAAAAAAAGAGTCAAGGATATCCTGCTCTTCCTTATCGAGTTTCATTTTCTGCATTGGTAGTAATTCATAAAAATAGAAATCAAGGGGGAGATCTGTCGCCCCCCCCTTTCATCGATCTATTTTTTTGCACAGTCCGGGCAGACTTCATAGTTCTTACCACATTTATCGCAGTGATATATGCCTTTTCCATCAGCAGATGGCCCAACATAATCCCGTACCCGGTGGTCCTCGAATTCAGCCTGGCAATTCGGACAGGCAACTTTTGTGACGGTTGTTCCCTTAATGATGCCTGTAGTGGTGACCGCCTTACACTTTGGACATGTCGGGCATACCTCGGTCTCGCTAACCACCTTCCCGGGCATTTGACAACCCGCGATAAACATTGCAGAGACTAATGCAATTAAGGTTAATAGTAATTTCATTGTCATTCCTCCATTTTCATTGTTTTTGTTTTTATCTGAATCTCTTTTACTAGAGAGTATAACACAGGAACAACTAACATTGTTACAACTTCTATCATCATCCCCCCGAATGCGGGAATCGCCATCGGCACCATAATATCGCTGCCGCGACCGGTTGAGGTCAGCACCGGGATCAATGCCAGTATCGTAGTTGCCGTTGTCATCAGGCAGGCCCTGACTCGGCGTGTACCTGCTTCAACTACAAGGGCTCGTACTTCTTCCTTTGCATGAAGGGTTTTATCCCTGAATAACTGGGTGAGGTAGGTTCCCATAACAACGCCGTCATCAGTGGCGATGCCGAAGAGGGCGAGGAAGCCAACCCATACAGCCACGCTCATGTTGATGGTATGAACCTGAAACAGGTTGCGCATTTCAACACCGAACAGACTGATATCAAGGAACCACGGCTGACCATACAGCCAGAGCATAATAAATCCGCCTGACCACGCAATGAACACACCGGTGAAAATCAACAGGGTGGTGGCCGTAGACTTAAACTCGAAGTAGATCAGCATGAAGATAATGAACAGGGCGATCGGAAGCACCATCGAGAGGGTCTTGGAGGCGCGCAGCTGGTTTTCATAGCTTCCCGCAAAACGATAACTGACTCCACGGGGAATCTCAAACTCACCACTATCAATCCTGGTCTGCAGGTAAGCCTGTGCCTGCTCAACAACATCAACTTCAGCGAAACCTGGTTTCTTGTCAAAGACGACGTAACCGACGAGGAAGGTATCTTCGCTCTTGATGTTCTGAGGTCCCCGGACATATTTAATTTCAGCCAGTTCCATGATTGGAATCTGTTTACCCCTGGTGCCAGGAATGAGCACTCTTTCAAGGGACTCAATGTTGTCTCTCAATTCTCGGCTATAGCGTACACGAACCGGGAAACGTTCCCTGCCTTCGATGGTTCCGGTGACCTTTTTACCCCCGATGGCGATTTCCACAACATCCTGGAATTTCCGAATCGGAATGCCATAGCGAGCCAGGGCCTCACGGTCGGGAACGATCTCAAGATAGGGCTTGCCAACGATACGGTCAGCAATGACAGCGGTTGGCTCAACAGATGGAACTTCTTTGAGATATTGCTCGATCTGCAAACCGACCCTTTCAATCGTATCCAGATCAGGGCCCTGCACCTTGACTCCCATGGGCGCTCGCATGCCGCTTTGAAGCATGACAATCCGGGCGGCAATCGGCTGAAGCATAGGGGCTGAAGTGGTTCCTGGTATTCTGGCAGCTTCAGTAATCTCCTTCCATATATCATCTGGCGAATGAATGTGATCACGCCACTGACGAAAAGGTCTGCCACGTGAATCTTCGATCAATTCACCATTCTCATCCCGCACGAATTCACCATTCTTGTACTTGAAGTTAATGCGAGCGCCGTCTTTGTCCGTCCTGTATTCCGGGATATAATTGATCACAGTTTCAATCATGGAGATCGGTGCAGGATCCAGCGGAGTTTCCGCACGACCGAGCTTGCCAACCGCACTCTCAATTTCGGGGATTGACTGGAATGCCATATCCTGCTTCTGAAGAATATCCAGCGCCTCACCGATAGACGCATGCGTCATGGTCGTCGGCATAAAGAGAAATGAACCTTCATCCAGATTCGGCATGAACTCTTTTCCAAACCCAGGGAACGTGCGGGCCATTTTCCGGGCGGGAGGCGACTTCCTGATGAACTCCGGCAGCCAGCCGAAGGTCACATTGAATCCGAGCCAGCTGGTCATCCCTATGATTAGCAGCGTAAGAGGAAGGGTAAGGAAGAGGGCTTTGTGTCTCAGGCACCATTTGAGCAGCGGCTCGTAGAAATGCTGAAACACCTTAAAGAATCCGAGCAGTCCTCCGACCAGCAGTACCACAAAGGCCATATTGCGGAGGATACCTTTTTCGGGACCTAACGGTTCCCAATCCCGCGTTAGCAGAATACCCACTGCGACGATGGCCACATAGATCGCGATGCGGGGTGTCCATGCTATCATTTTTTTGGGCATGTGAGGTTCGCCAAAGCGATAGATACCGATCAGCGAAAGCAGAATACCTCCGGCAACGGTATACTCAACCGCAAGGTATATACCACCTAGGACCAGCATGCCATTCAGGATGTTAATCCATTTTCTGTTCTTCATCTTTCCGCAGAATAATGTGTGGGCGACAGCGGGAAGAACAGTCAGGGCAATCAGCACCGACGCTATCAGGGCAAAGGTTTTAGTGAAGGCCAACGGTTTAAAAAGTTTTCCCTCAGCGCCAATCATGGTGAACACAGGCAGAAAGCTCACCACGGTGGTCAACACAGCGGTAAGCACAGCACTGCCGACTTCGGAAGAGGCCCGGTGGACGACCTCCAATTTAGATTCCGATGGATCAGCCTGTTCAAGGTGCTTCAGGATATTTTCACAGATCACAATTCCCATGTCGACAATGGTCCCGATGGCGATGACAATGCCTGAGAGAGCCACAATATTTGCCTGAACTTTGAAAATCTTCATGGCAATGAAAGTAAGCAGCACGGCCAGAGGCAGCATGGAGCTGATGACCAGGCCGCTGCGCAGATGCATGACCATGATCAGAACAACGATGATGGTAATCAGAATTTCCTGACCGATAGCCTTGTTCAGTGTGCCGAGGGTTTCATAGATCAGCCCGGTCCGGTCATAGAATGGCACCACGCTGACTCTACTGAGCGTGAGCCATTCCGGCCAATCCGTACGCGGAGTTTTCCGCAGATAATCCAGCCACTGCTCGCGGTTAAGCCCGCCATCCGCATAGGCCTCAAAACCGTGCACCCCTGCAAAAGTTTTCAGCTCCGCTTCCGTGATCTTATGATGATCAATGACCGCTTTGGCTGGAAGCGCGTCCTGGGTCTCGGCAATTTTTGCTTTTACATTGGCGATCACCTGCAATGGGTTGTCGCCATAGCGTGCAACCACCACACCTCCGGCTACAGAGGCTCCGCCTTTATCCAGGGCACCACGACGGGTTGCGGGGCCGAGGGCAACATTGGCAACATGCTTGACCAGTACAGGAACATCATCAGCATTGACTTTGATGACGCTGTTTTCAATGTCCTCAATCTTCTTGATGAAGCCGATGCCCCGAATGAAATATTCCGTTCGGTTGACTTCGATGCTCTTTGCCCCGACATCAATGTTAGCTCCTCGCACGGCGGCATACACCTGATCCACGCTGACCCCGTAGGCCCGCATAGCATCAGGATCAACATCAACCTGATACTCGCGGACAAAGCCACCGATGGAGGCAACCTCAGCCACGCCGTCAGCCGAGAGTAGCCAATAGCGGACATACCAGTCCTGAATGGTCCGCAGCTCCTCCTGATCCCACCCGCCGATCGGATTGTCATCCGGGTCAAGTCCTTCGAGTGTGTACCAGTAGATCTGGCCTAGTGCAGTTGCATCCGGCCCCAGTGTCGGCTGGACACTTGTCGGCAGTGTGCCGGCGGGCAATGAGTTGAGCTTTTCCAGCACCCGGGTTCGAGACCAGTAGAATTCCACGTCCTCCTTGAAAATAATGTAAATTGAGGAAAAGCCGAACATCGAATAACTGCGAATGGTCTTAACCCCTGGAATGCCGAGCAGCTGGACGGTAAGCGGATAGCCGATCTGATCCTCTACATCCTGCGGTGAACGTCCCATCCACTCCGTAAATACGATCTGCTGGTTTTCCCCAATATCCGGAATCGCATCAACAGCCAGAGGGTAGCGCTGAATCTCGCCTACCTTCCAGTCAAAGGGAGCAACCAGAACCCCGGCAAAAATTACAGCCATAGTGAACAGAGATACAACGAGCTTATTCTCCAGGCAGAAGCGCATAAGGCGGCCGACGACCGAGCGCTGTTCATGAGTTTGCTGATGTATGTTGTCATTACTCATGGCTGTGTTCCTGTTTGTTATCAGATGCACCAATTATTTCCTGCACTTCACCGCAATGCAACATCATATCGCCGAAGTATGGATTGAGTATCTCTTCTGATTTCTGGAGCCATATTGCGCCGGCATCATTGAATGCCATCGGGCAGAAGGCCTGATAAACGGGTTGTTGGATCGGGAACATTTTCACTGAGTTAACCAGCTGTTGTGAGAGCAGGTAAAACAGCTCCCGCTGCTGCCCGATCTTATCCTCTTTGGCCAGTTGCCCCAGTGCGCTATTCAGATTTTTGAGGTGTTTCATCCAGAGCATATGCGCATCACCGGCTAAGAGAGCCATATTCACCTGTGCGAGTTTTTCCTGCATGGTTGCAGCAGCGACCTTTGCTAGTGCGGGAGCGTCACCAGCCAGCTGTTTGTGGATTTCAAAATAGGCATCCACCACTCCCCCCAGCTGCATGCTGAACTCCATGGGAATATCCAGTGATTCCAATTTCTGCTCAGCATCGACTGACATATCATGACCGCTGTGATCTTCCGCCGGGGGCGACATCATACTCGGCTTGGCTCTTATCTGAAGTTCTGCGTCGAGCTTAAAGGCACCACGGGTAACAACCCGTTCGCCTTCATCCAGTCCGCTTTTCACCACATAAAAATTCCCGAGCCGAACACCGACCTGGATCTCCCTTCCTTCATAGGTGGGCTTTTCTTGATCCGGAATTTCCACATAAGCCACGGCCCGTTTACCCGTTTTCATCGCTGCGGTTACGGGAATAAGAAGCGGTGCGTTCTGATTACCCTCGGCAACATAGCCCAGTGACTCGGCAGTCACAAGGGGCATGCCGCAGACATCGCAACTTCCGGGACCGTCTTTCACCACTTCCGGATGCATCGGACTAATCCATTTGCCGGCAAGCCCGGAGTTCATGACACGGCCATCCTGGGCAACCATGGGCCGGGCAATAGCCCTGACAAACATTCCCGGCTTCAATTTGAGCGTCGGGTTCTCTACGATCACCCGTACCTTAGCTGTCCGAGTAGCTGAATTGATAATGGGATCTATGAAAGAAATAGTGCCTTCAAAAGTTTTTCCAGGATAGGTTTCGGTGGTGAACTCAACGACTCCTCCATACCGGATCAAGTTAAGATCAGACTCGTAAGCATCGAGTTGAATCCAAACCTTGGACAAATCAGCTATCGTATATATTCTGGTTCCTGTTTCAACGTACATACCTTCCTGAGCGTTTTTATGTATGACTATGCCCTCTCCCGGAGAGTAGATGGTCATGTGATCACCGGGAGTCCCGCGTTTTTCTATGGTTGCGATCTGCTCCGCTGTAAAACCCCAAAGGCGCAGTTTTGCACGTGCTGCGGTGACAGTAGTCAGAGCGGTGCGGCGTATGATCTCTGATTCGCTAGTCTGTAAGCTGCTGCTTAATTTTACCGCCTGCAGCAGTTCTTCCTGTGCCGTTAATAAATCAGGGCTGTAAATTTCAGCCATATGGTCACCCTTGCGAACAGGGATTCCGGTGTAATCTATAAACAGCCGATCCAACCGACCGGGGATCCAGGCCGAAATGTATGAGACACGGGTCTCATCAAAATCGACCTTTCCCACCATCCTGACTTCAGCTGCAACAAATTTCCGTATGACGGGCGAAGTTTCCAACTCCATCAATCCGGCCGCATACTCACTTACCGAGATCTCTCGTTCACCATTGCTGTCAGAACCCTCGTCAAGCAGGATAAGGTCCATGGCGCAGATCGGACATTTTCCTTTACCGGGAAGCCTGATCTGAGGATGCATGGAGCAGGTCCAGACTTCAGCTACGGCCGCCACAGCCTCTGCCGCAGCAGATGACTCGTGTCTGTGCTCTGTATCAGAGCTCCTTGCATATCTCTGAATTGCCATCCCGACCGCAATGCTGACTCCGATGATAAGAGCAAGGCCGACCGCTTTTTTACACCTGGACTTGAGATTTTTCATTTTTCGATCACCTCTCTCTTTAACTAATAAGAAAACAGCTCAGGTATTCTCTCAAACTCAAGGAACCCAAAGAAATGCTGCTCCATAAGTGAATCTTTGTGTTCTTTGTGCACGGTTTTTATATCTCACAGAGGCACAGAGTTCTCAGAGTGATCTACCTTTAGGGTTTTGCTCTCTGTGTTCTCCGTGACTCTGTGAGAGATAATTCTTGAAGCAATTATTTCGGACTGCTGGCCGGAAACCGCATTCTACTCAACCGGCTTTTCAACCGGCACGTCATACAATATAACGCCCTGTTTCTCCAGCACACCGATATACTTATCCGGATCAGCCTTAATTTTTGCGATACACCCGCCACAGCAGACATATATCCGCTTACCTTTAACATCAGCAAACTGATTCTTGTCAATTGCGCCTCCCATCACAGGACACTTTGTCTGCAACGTGGCCACGCCCTCACCCTTATCAGCCAGAACCTTAATATATTTATCAGGGTCGGCCTTGACCTTGGCAATACAGCCGGCGCAGCAGACATAAACGCGTTTGCCGTCTGCATCGACATAGAGTGACTTATCAATTTTACCGCCCATCACCGGACAAGTTTTCTGCGCTACCACCGTTTGTGCAGGTTTGTTCTTAGCTTCAACAGCAAACAGGGACAGAGATACCAAAGAGACCACTGCCATAACTTTAACTTTATTGTTGTTCATAATAATTACCTTTCATTTGTTTCATTCAGGGAACTGTTAACTATATTTTCTATCTCAGCCAAATGCTTGTACGCATCAGCAGAGTAACGTTTAGCGGAAAGCAGAAACTCAAGCAGAGTCCTTTCCGCATCCAGCAACTCGGAAAAACCCAAACTGCCGGTTTCAAACTCCTTCAACGCAAGCTCAATTGACTGTTGCGCCTTGGGTATTAAAGTGTTCTGATAGAGTTTATTCTTTCTTAAATTGTTTTCGTAATAATACACCTGCAGATCAATCAGGGCAGAGAGATCAAGAGAGGTCTTCCTGAGCAATTCATTCATACTCTCTCGCTGATTGAGCGCCTCCCTCTTGGCTGCATTCAGACTTTTTCGCCAGATCGGAAGATTAAGCGAAACGGTTGCCAGAGTTGGATCTTTTCCACCATCGGTATCTATATAGGAGAGACCGAATGTAAGATCAGGATAATACCCCTTATCCGCCAGTTTGACAGAGTGCTCCGCCCGCTCTTTCAGCAGACGTATCTTCTCCAAATCAGGATTTGACTGCTCAACCAGAACCTTCAACTCCTTTGCATTAAGATCAGGCAGCGGTTTAACATCCTTAACCGGACGTGGAAGCAACTCTCCTGAAGGCAACCCGATAGAGGCATAAATCGAGCTCGAAATAGGAACTTTCAGAGCTTCCAGCTCCTTAACCCTGTCTTCAATGCGCCCCTGTTCAACTTGAATCTGAACCAAAGTGCTCTGCGAAACCTTACCGGATTTATAACGAATCGAGGCAACCGACTCAACAACCTTTAATAAGTTGATATGATCACGGTTGATCTGCAGGGCATCATGCAGCCATGCATATTCATAGTAAGCTTTTTTTATCTTACTGGTTATGAGTAGCCGGGCAGCAACATACTCCTGATACTCAATCTCCGCCTGTTTAACAGCCATCTTCTCTTTAAGCGGAAGTTTTCCAAACCAGGGAAGAGTCTGAGAGAGACCGACCGTCTGCTCCTGCGCACCTGTTTTCGTCTGAACCTGCTCAATAAAATAGCCGTAGGTAACTCTGGGATCAGGTAGAGAAGCCACCTGTGGCGCCCGATTCTCTGATGCCTGCCAGCGATAATAGATGCTTTTCAACTCAGGACTGTTTTCAACCGCAAAAGCAATCAGATCGTCCAGCTTTAATTCATTGCCCACATCATAGGATATTCTCTCGTGCGCACCAGAGTACCTGCGCTCTGACTCAGTTACCGTGTCAACCTGACGCGGCAACAAAACCTTTTCACTGGTCGCACAGCCAGTCAGACTCTGAAAAACCGCCAGAATCAGCAAAAACTGCATAACTCTTAATATATTCGTTACAGGTCCCATAAGAAATCATCCTCTCACGTTGTATTTAATACAATAGCACAAAAAGTGCCACAACGTGACACTTTTCTTAAATAAGAGATGACGATTTTATGCCGGGTGTTTAAATAGATTCAGCAAACTGCGAAACCATTACACAAGTGGCTTTTTGCAGTACTGCGCGCACCTAGCGACCTCTTTCACCGCATCAGAGTTCTCAGGAATCTTATATTCCAGTTCAATATCCGCATAGATCGGCAGCTTGTTCTTCTGAATGAATTTCAGAGCTTCAATAACCGGAGTATTGCCCTCACCGAAAGGCATATTACCCTGACCATTCGCCTTTGTTTTACGGTCTTTCAGATGAATGCTGTAGATGCGATCCTGATACTTCTCAATTAGTTTAACAACCGAGTCATCGTTGGCTGCAACATAGTGTCCGATATCCAGATTGATCATAAGATTTTTTCCATAACCGAGGATCGGGCCATCATAGGTTGTCTGGGTAATCTGTGTATGATTATGAAAAGCAACCTTGACACCAGCTTTGTCCACCATCGGACCGAGACGTTTGGCAGCCTCTTCAGAAACCTCACGGGTAATACAGGGAGATCCGAGAGCCTTGGCCACATCAAAGTAGTAGTTAATGCGTTCATCGCTGACATTCTTGTTGCCGATGTCGCCATACTTGACAATATGTATGTCAACGCCTGCATCTTCATACATCTTCCTGAGTTCCTTGACTTTTGCCAGATCACCTTTTGCATATGACTCTACTGTGGAACCCATCAATTCAATTGAGCTGAGACCGCTGTTAACACAATGCTGTAGCACAGCTTCGGCTCCTTTGGGCATTGAGCGATAGCTATAGGTGATTGTTCCAATCTGCACTCCGCCGAAATTGGATCTTCCTTTTGGAGCAAATGCACATCCCGGGAGCATGGATGCTGCACCAATTGCAGCCATGCTTCCTATGAATGAACGACGTGAAATCTGGTTTACTGACCTGATCATACTCTTCTCTCCCTTTATTAATTGATTTTAAAAACATTATATTCCAACGAATAGTGAAATATAATAAATCAAATTCCTCGATTTATCAATGAAAGGATTTTGGCCATGGCATATCTGCGCATTTGGTGCATTTCATCATCAGACCTGCGGCTCTGCCTCAGTTCCGGCTCTACCTTTGCATGTGAAAGTCATTGTTATGCCGGCGGAAAAATGCGCCAAATCACAGATGCGCCCAGAGAAGAGTTTGTATATAAAATCCAAAAAACTCTCGCCACTCGCCACTCGCCACTTGCCACTCGCCACTTATCACTTATCACTCGCCACTTGCCTCTCGCCGTTCTCAAGAGTATACTAATGCCATGAAAATTAAAGTATATCTAGTGGCATTGATTGCCCTTTCAACCCTCTCTGCCATTGCCGATCTATCATATATAGATACCTCATTTTCGAATGCCTCCCCTCTCTACTGGGAGCAAGGAGAGGATGACTCAATACAGATCTATCTTGTTTATGACCAGGAACGCGATTCTGTAAACCGAGCCAACGGACACTGGCACTTCCGGGTTGAGGGAACACCCGGTTCTAAATTGCACCTTGTTCTAAACAACCTCCGCAACATCTGGAACGGGCACCCCGGAATACCCGTATCAAAAAAGACAATCTGCAATGTCTCGGATGATGGGCACACATGGAGGACCATCCAGACCGAACTGATCGGAGAACAGCTGCACATGGATGTGACGCTGAAAACCCAACAACTCTATGTTGCCCACATGGAACCCTACACTCTCTCAGATCTGGAAAAGCTGCTGAACGAAATTCACGGCAATCCGCTGGTTGAGATTTCAAACATCGGCAAAACAGTTCAGGGACGACCTTTGGAGATTATCCGTGTGGGCAAAGCCGATGCCCCCCACCGCATTCTGATACGGGCCAGGGCTCACCCCTGGGAACCAGGCGGCAACTGGGTGGTACAGGGGCTGATCCGGAGTCTGCTGACAGATGATCCTGCTAACAAAAGATATCTCGATCGCTATGCCGTCTACATCCTACCCATGGCGAACAAAGATGGAGTAGCTGCCGGCCGCACCCGGTTCAATCTGGCAGGAATGGATCTTAACCGCAAGTGGGACAAACCTGCCGACCCGGAACTTGCCCCGGAAAATGCCGCCTTTGAAAGCTGGATGCATGGGCTGATCACAGAGGGCAAAAAACCGGATCTGGCCTTTGATCTGCATAATGATCAAAGCGGGTTGCTACACCTCAGCCGACCTAAGGTTAACCTGGAACAATATCTTGCCGACATGAACCGCTATGAGACACTGATGAGAAAATACACCTGGTTTACCGAGGGCCACACAGGCGGCAGTTTTCATAACCCCGGTTCTTTCGGAGAGGGACTGCTTGAACGTTTCGGCATCACCGCCTTTATTCAGGAGCTGAACGCCAACTGGATCGAAGGGCTGAAAGAGAATACCAGCGCAAAAAACTGGGAGCTGCTGGGAGCACAGTATCGCGATGTTTTTTATGAATATTTCACTAGCATCCCATAAGTCTCTGCCAAGACTACGCCCTGACAAGTAGGATGCAGGCTGTTAGGCTGTTAGGCTGTTAGGCGTTTAGGATTTGTGAGAAAAATAATAACAATGAATACCAGACGAAAATTTTTGAAAACAGCGAGTACGGCCTTTGCCGCATCCGCACTACATTGTTTTGGCGATAACAATGACTTCAACGAGATCAAGGCGCTGACCTTTGATGTGTTCGGCACAGTTGTTGACTGGCGTTCCTCCATCATTAAAGAGGGCGAAGCTCTCGGGAAGCGCAAAGGCATTCAGGTTGACTGGATGCGCTTCACCCATGCCTGGGCTCAATCCTACGGAGCATCTATCAAGCGTGTGCGCAGCGGAAAACAACCATGGACAACTGTCTCCGATCTTCTGAAGGCGGAGCTGGACAAACTGCTCATTAAATTCAAAGTGTCCGGCCTGACCACGCAGGAGAAGGAGGAGTTTGCCAGGGTCTGGGAACGCCTTGATCCCTGGCCGGATTCAGTGGAAGGGCTAAAAAAACTGCGTAAAAACTTTACCATTGCCACTCTTTCAAACGGAGAGGTTAGACTGCTTGAAAACCTCTCTGCGCACAATGGCATTGAATGGGACCGGATTCTGTCGGCAGAACACGCAAAGTGTTATAAAACCGACAAAAAGGTATATTTCACCGCAGCCCGTCTGTTGAAACTGCAACCGCATCAGATCATGATGGTGGCATCGCATCCGAATGATCTGCGGGCCGCTGCCGGCTGCGGGTTCAAAACCGCATTCGTAATGCGTCCATTGGAGTGGGGTCCAGGTAAACCACCGATGAAGTACGAACCATCCGCTCACAGCTTTGATATCGTTGCCCGGGATTTTCACGATCTGGCTAAGAAGCTAACGGGAGAGTAAGCAGGAAAAGAGCACTGTAACCGGGGTCAGCAGGCTTTTTTCTACACATCATGTGTAATGTTGAGGTTCATTAACCACCTCGCTGCCGGACCTACGGGCTTCGCCCAAAGTGAATTCAGTAGCGTCCCATCAGTCTTCGCCAAGGCTACGCCCTGACAAGTAGGATGCTAAGTTGTTTAGGAGTTTAGGCTTTAGGCTATTAGGTAAATCATCGCTACTCGGTATCGGGATCGCTATCGCTATCGAATACAGCAACCATCGAATTAAATTCGATATTGATGCCGATTGCGATAGCTGCAACAAACAGCCGTCGCCTCCGGCTATGGCCGTCAAGAAATCAAGAAGTTGAAGCAGGAACTTGAGCTGGTAGTCTGTAGCTGGCAGCAAATATAGCAGAGCAAACTACAAGCTACTGGCTACTAGCTACTGGCTGGTTTGCGGGCAGAACCCGCTTTAGGGGGAATCTTTCATTACAATTTTAATGAAGTATTTCAATTTTTGAGATAGCTAATATTTACTAGTTAATGTAAAATTGAAGATTTGATAGTTAAAATTTCCATGTATAACAATCTTATTACATTATAAATCAAAGAACGGGAAACTATGAATAAATATTTTGTTGCAGGAGTGTTTTTATTCTTAGGTTTTACGGCCTCTGCCACTACATATTACGTGAATGTAGCCAACACCGTAGGTCAAGCAGCCCCCTATTCAACCCCGGCTACCGCCTCAACCACCATTCAGGCGGCGGTCAATCAAGCTGATTACGGTGATACGGTACAGGTGGCCGACGGCTACTATGTTCTTTCTTCAGAGATTCTTGTGACCAACCATATGCACATCGTCAGCGAACGAGGCGCCAACTCTACAGTGATTGACGGAGGCGACAACTCGCGCTGTTTTAATATAGATATTTATATTGATCCATGGATTGGGGGTGAGGAAGGCGAATTGCGCGGTTTTTTCATTACAAACGGCTCGGGCACTTATGGCGGTGGTGTTCGGTGTGGCACGGATACAGTGATAGCCGACTGCACCTTTGACAACAACTATGCAGACGATGGTGGCGGACTGTATGGCGGCAAGGCCTATAACTGTGTTTTCACCAATAACATAGCGAATTATGAAGGCGGAGGAATGAACGGAGATGGCAGTCACACCGCATATAACTGCACCTTCGTTGACAACTTTGCCGACTGGAATGGAGGCGGACTCTATGGCGGCGATGCTGATGACTGCATTTTCATAGAGAATGCAGCTCAAGTTGGAGCCGGAATGTGTAGTGATGGTTCAGCATCAAGATGCTCCTTCATTAATAACATAGCGGAATATTATGGAGGCGCGCTGTTTGGCATCGATACCTCCCTGGGTCACCGCAGTGCATACTCCTGTGTTGCCTCCAACAACACAGCCTTGGTTTCCGGAGGCGGCTTTGAAAACGTTTATGCATACAACTCCTTGATTGTCAGTAACACCGCTCCCAAAGGAGGCGGCGCTTATAAAAGCAGTCTGAAGAACTGTACAATCACAGAGAATTCAGCCACATATGGCGGAGGAGTGAACGACTGCAGTTTGCAAAACAGTATTATCTGGTATAACGGATGCACCATCAGTGGAAGTGATTTTGAAGATTGCAGCAGTATTACATACTGCTGCTCGCTTTTGCTCACTCACAATGTAGACGGCAACATCACCACCGCCCCTCTGTTTATCAACCCGGCAGCGGGGAATTACCGCCTTGCCTCCAACTCCACCTGCATTAATGCGGGCACCAACAATATTTCAATACTCACAGACCTGGATGGCAATCTCCGGCGGCAAGGGATCAGGGTGGATATGGGAGCCTACGAAGCTTCGTTGCCGGAAAACCCGGTTTATGTTTCCGTGAGTACAGGCAACGATGAGAATGATGGGCAAAGCTGGTCTACAGCAAAACAAACCATTCAGGCTGCTATTGATATCGCCACGGATACGGTACGCGTGTCGAACGGGGTCTATCTGGTTACCAGCGAAATCTCCTCACCCGGAGCCGTTTATATTGTCAGCGCAAACGGTCCGGAATATACCACTGTTGATGGCGGAGGTGTGACGCGCTGCTTTAATCTGAGTGCATTTTCAAAACTCAGCGGCTTCACCGTCACAGGAGGAACGACCCCCGTCGACGAAAGCGGAGGCGGAATTTATTGTGATGACACAATAACCATCGTCACCAACTGTATTATACGCTCTAATACCGCATCCAAAC
This sequence comes from Kiritimatiellia bacterium, assembly GCA_027858965.1. GTDB lineage: Bacteria > Verrucomicrobiota > Kiritimatiellia > RFP12 > UBA1067 > M55B167. The sequence continues at coordinate 20,283 of JAQIBS010000081.1, read as the reverse complement.
ATGGAGGAGGGATGTACAACGGCACTGCCAGCTATTGTACCTTCAGCGACAATACAGCACATGAAGATGGTGGAGGAATGTATGAAGGCACTGCCAGCTATTGCACCTTCAGTTGCAATACAGCAGATGAAGATGGCGGTGGAAAGAACTCGGGTAGTGCAGATCATTGCTTGTTTACAGAAAACAATGCAGATAGTTCTGGCGGTGGCATGGATGGTGAATTTAATGGGACCGCCACAGAGTGTGTTTTCTCAAAAAACACATGTGGATCTACTGGAGGAGGGTTCGCCGCTGGAGAAGTGAACCGCTGCACCTTCTCCGAGAATATTGCCTGGACTGGCGGTGGTGTAAGCAGCTGCGAGATAAACAACTCTGTATTGAGCGGCAATCAAGCATATACAGGCGGTGGGATGTCCGGTGGTAATGCAGTAAACTGCACATTAACTGACAACTATGCAACGGAAGATGGCGGTGGAGCATTTCAAGGTTCTCTGAAAAATTCTGTGTTGAAAGCCAATCGAGCAGATGATAGTGGTGGTGGCATATTAGCTTGTCATTTGGCAAACTGTACACTGACTGGCAACTCAGCCGCTTACGGTGGAGGAATGTGCTATGGTGATGCAGTAAACTGCATTATCTGGAATAATGTTGCGACCTTATCCAGCAACAACTTCTATGAGGCTGAGCTGACTTACTGCGCCTCACCCGAAGTGACCAACGAAGAGAACCATAATATAAACCAGGATCCTCTGCTCATATCCCCTTTTCGCATTTCTACTAACTCTCCCTGCATCGCTGCAGGAAACATCTCGGAAACCAGCGGAAGCGATTTCGATGGTGAACTGTGGCAGACTCCCCCCTCTATAGGGTGCGATGAGGTTGTACCCGGTTCCGTGACCGGAGAGATCACTCTCTCATTATCCGGTTCGACAAACCTGGCAGTCGGAACATCAGGAAATTATATTATTCACGTAACAGGTGCAATCACTCAGACCATTCTCAGCTTCAGCGATGGCGATAGTATAACCAACGCATTGACCTCCGTTAACCACACATGGAATACAGCTGGAAACCAGAGCGTTACCTTCACTGCTTTTAATGATGACTACCCCACTGGAGTCTCAATGATTCTGCCCGTATCCGTTATTTCAGTTGCGGAAAGCACGATATGCGTTGACGGTTCAACCGGCAGTGATTCCAACGAAGGCAACAGCTGGGCCAACCCGAAAAAGACCATTCAGGCAGGCGTGGATGCTCAGAGCATTGAAAATGGATGGATTATTGTTTCCAATGGAACCTACGCAATCTCTACTGCAATTGCCGTCGAAAAGCCCGTGCATATTAGGAGCCTGAATGGATTGGAACAAACCGTAATTGAAGGACCAGGTTATGATCTGGATGTGCTTACTGAGGATGATGAAACTGCAGGACGATGTTTCTACTTGAATAATAACAAGTGCATACTCAGCGGATTGACCATTACCGGAGGCGGGGTTGCCTGCGAGGAAGATTCAAGCTGCGTGGTTTCAAACTGCCTTTTTATAGAAAATACAGCCTATTTTGGTGGCGGAATGTACCTTGGCACCGCGATTAACTGTACTTTCCGAGAAAACACCTCTGAAGCAGGCGGAGGAAAATACGGGGGCACAGCAATCCTGTGTACCTTTATTGATAACGCGGCAGAATACTCTGGGGGCGGGATGTGTGAAGGCACCGCCAACAGATCCCTCTTCACCGGCAACTCAGCCGGAGCGGGTGGAGGAATGTGTAGAGGCACAGCCAACAGCTCTCTCTTCTCCGGCAACGACTCCATGTGGGGTGGAGGGATGTATAATGGCACCGCCAACCACTGCAATTTTATTGGAAACAGGGCTAAGCAAGGTGGAGGAATATACAACAGCAAAGTCAACAACTGCATTATATGGTACAATGAAGCTACAGATGAGGGAGATAATATATATGCCTTCATCTATGGAGACCATAACTATTACTGTTGCTCACCCGATCTGGATCACGGTGTCGACGGCAATATCACCAATGACCCCCTGCTGATATCCGCGGCTCATATTTCAACCAACTCCCTCTGTATCGCCGCAGGCAAACTGCTTCATGCCTCCCCCGCAACGGATTATGATGGAGAGTCATGGCAATCACCACCCGCTATAGGCTGCGATGCCGTACAAAGTGGTGCGGTAGCAGGATTAATAAACCTCTCTATCGAAGGCCCCACCAACACCTGCGCAGGAACTGCCGCATCCTATACCCCCATAATCCATGGTGGCGTAACCCGGACCATCCTCACCTTTAGCGACGGAGCAAGCATAACCAATGCGCTCGCTCCAATTCAGCACAGCTGGACTGCACTTGGCAGTCAGACAATCTCTATTCAGGCATTTAACGATGATTATCCCGCAGGACTCTCCTTTATTCTACCGGTCCAGGTCTCATCTACCGAAGCAGCAACCATCTACGTATCCGAATTAAACGGTAGTGATTCCAACGATGGCAGCAGCTGGGCGACCGCCAAACAGAGCATTCAGGCGGGAGTCGATGCGCAAGCGTTCTATGGCGGACAAATACTCGTGACCAACGGCACTTATTCGGTGACCAACGAAATTATGATTACCAAACCCATTGAAGTCATCAGTGTAAACGGAGCAGAGAGCACAATTGTGGATGGAGGGAACAGCAACCGATGCTTTAACTTGAGAAACAGCGACTGCCTGATCAGCGGTTTCACCATCACCGGAGGATATGCAACCAATGATAATTTTCATACAGGATCTCTCAATGGAGACGGTGGCGGAGTGTACTGCTGGGGATACAACCCGGAAATAACCGAATGCGTCATCACAGAAAATAACGCAGCGAGTTACGGTGGAGGCGTATATTACGGCCGAATCTCACGCTCGCACCTTTCCAAAAACACCGCTCATAATGGTGGAGCCTTGTGTTACAGTGAAGCAGAGAGCTGTGTGATTGTAAAGAACAGTGCGATTGTAAGTGATATTTATGTCTTCGACCACAGCACCGGCGGCGGAGTGTATGAAGGCGTTGTGGTCAACTGCACAATCGCAGATAATTCCGCAGAGGGAAGCGGCGGGATTTATAAGGGAGAAGCATTTAACTCTATTATCTGGAACAACATCAGCACAAATGGATATTCACCGGACTTCTACGAAACTTACTGTCAATCGTCCTGCTCGCCGACCCTCACTAACAATGTAGACGGCAATATCTACCAGGATCCGCTGTTTATAAGCTCCGACAATAATAATTACCGCCTCCCTTCCGAGTCACCCTGCGTCGATGCCGGTGCAAATGAATGGGTAAATTACTCGCTCGATTTTGACGGAGGCCCCCGCATTGAGAATGAAGCGGTTGATATGGGCGCATTTGAAGTGAACCCGATCTATGTATCAGATGATGACGGCAACGACTCCAACGACGGCAAAAGCTGGATGACCGCCAAAAAGACCATTCAGGCAGGCATCAATGCTCAGAATATACTGGGTGGAATTGTCCTCGTTGCCAGTGGAACCTATTTCCCGACTTCAACAATTACATGTTCGCAGAACGTCTCGATTATTGCCACGCAGGGAGCCGAAACAACCATCGTAAACGGTGGTGGCACCATTCCATGTTTTAATCTGGGAGAGACCACTACGCTGATCAAGGGCTTCACTATTACCAACGGCGTCACCACCGGGGATGGTCTCTACACCGGCAACGGCGGAGGGGTCTATGCCGACAGCTTTGATGCCACCCTGGACGAGTGCATCATCAGCGGCAACTCAGCTGTCAATGGCGGAGGCGCTCATAAGTGTACTCTGACCCGCTGTATCCTTCGCGGCAACACAGCATCAAACGATGGTGGAGCGCTCGTACACAGTATAGCCAACAACTGCATCATCCAGGATAACATCGCCGACTATATAGGCGGAGGAATGTACGGAGGCACAGCCAATAACTGCAACCTTATCAACAACTCGGCCTATCGAAGTGGCGGTATTCATGGAGGAGCGGCGAACAACAGCATCATCTGGGGCAACAGTGCATCCAACGTCTCCAATGAACTCTATAATACAACAACCCACCACTCCTGTTCTCCTGCTTTAACTCCGGGAGAAAACGGCAACATCAGCGACACCCCCGGATTCAAAAACATCGCCGCCGGTGATTATCACCTGATGCCTTGGTCCCCCTGCATTGATAGTGGAACCAACCTCTATGTTGAAACCTCAACTGATCTGGATGGAAGCGCCCGTATTAAAAACGATATTGTTGATATAGGTGTCTATGAACTCGCCGCAATCTATGTGGCCACCACCGGCAGCGACAGCAACGACGGATCAAGCTGGGCCAAAGCAAAAGTCACCCTTCAGGGTGGCGTCGATATCGCGGAGGACGGCGATCTGATTATGGTGCAAGAGGGCACCTACTTGCTGTCAACGAAGGTCATCATCACCAATTCCGTAACCCTTTACGGTGGAACAGAGCCCAAAAATACCATCGTGGATGGAGATGACAGCACCCCGTGTTTCGATTTAGCAGATACCGCCACCACCCTCAGCGGACTCACCATCACCCACGCCAACTATCGGGCCGTCTACTGCACCGGCCTCACGCCTGTGCTTACCAATTGTCTCATTACGGCAAATGTGGGTTCGAATGGTGGCGGCATGACGTTCGGCACCGCCCTGGATTGCACCTTTTCCAGCAATGTCGTCAGCAGTACCGCCGGAGCAATGTATAAAGGAACGGCCAACAACTGCACCTTCATTGAAAACTCAGCCCACTCAGGGGGAGCAATATACAGTGTGACGGCCAGTAACTGCACCTTTACGGCCAATACAGCCTCCTGGTACGGCGGGGCAGGTTACCAATCCACCTTTTTTAACTGTACCCTGCGCAATAACAGCTCTCTGAGTCTAGGCGGCGCCCTCTACTACGGAACGGCCAACAACTGCATCATCTGGAACAACTCCGCCTCAAAGCATGGAGGAGGCATGTGGTATGCAACGGCCAACAACTGTGTTTTCACAGGAAACCGAGCCAATTATGACGGCGGAGGCATGTGCTACGGAACCGCTAACAACTGCACCTTCACCGAAAATACCGCCTTTGAGGGGGGCGGAATAAATAGAACAACCGTCAACAACTGCATCCTCTGGAATAATTCAGCCGAGGAGCAAGGCGACAACCTTAGATATAGTACCGCAAGATACTCCTGTTCGCCGGATGTCACCCATGGAAGCTCAGGATGTATCACCAACAATCCGCTGCTGGTCAGCGCATCTCATATCGCGACCAACTCCCCATGCATCGGCATGGGCAGCGATGAATATGCTACCGGAACCGACCTGGATGGCGAGAGCTGGCAGGCACCCCCTTCCATGGGATGCGATGAACTGATCGGCGGCGCCGTAAGCGGTCCCATTCTGCCGATGCTCACAATTTCCGAACTGATCTGCCAAGGATATAACGCCACCATGGAGCTGTTCTTTGAAGGTGCCGTCAGCATGACGACCATCGATTTCGGCGATGGAAGCGCTGCAACCAATATGCCCGCAACCCTCACTCACTTATGGGACTCTATCGGAGAGTACGAGGTGGTCCTCACCGGCTACAACGATGACCACCCCAGCGGGGTTTCTATCACCAACGTTGTGAACGTACAATCTGTTGGCGACTCAGCGATCTATGTCTCAGATGCCACAGGCAGTGATGCGAATATTGGCTCCTACGACAACCCCAAAAAGACCATTCAGGCTGGGGTGGACGCACAGGATGTTGAAGGCAGCCTCGTTTTTGTTGATCTTGGAACCTATGCGATTACTAGCGAAATTCTGATCGACAAAAACATCCGGCTTTACAGTCAGAATAATGCCGACGTCACCACTATCGAGAGCGACGGTCACGCCCGCTGCTTCGACCTGAGGAATTCAAGATGTATTGTCAACGGCTTCACAATCACCGGTAGCGGCGGAACTGGAGAAGACTCAACCGGCGGTGCCATCCACTGTTCGGGAACACGTCCGCTGGTTTCAAACTGTATCCTGACCGAAAACACAGGGTCAACCCCCTCGACGATGCAGGGCGGAACGGCCTCGCACTGCTCCTTTATTAATAACGTCTGTAACGGATGGGGAACCATGAAAAACGGCGTCGCCGAATATTGCACATTCAGAAGCAACACCAGCTCATCCGGCGGAGCAATCTATGATTGCGTAGCGCGTTTCAGCACATTCCAGGATAACTCGGCTCAATACGGCGGGGCCCAATACGGAGGCAAGGCCACGCAGTGCAAATTTATCCGCAACACCGCAACAAAGTATGGAGGCGCCATCAATAGCGGCACCGTCATCAACTCGACCATTCAGGGCAACGTTGCCAATGAATACGGCGGAGGAATGTATCAGGGAACCGCGATCAACTGTACCTTCTGCGATAACCGATCGGCCAAGGGCGGCGGAAGCTACTCCGGCACCATCCAGAACTGTATCCTCTGGAACAATACCGCCACGATAGAAGGCAACAATCTATTGTACGGCACTGTCAGCTATTCCTGTGCGCCCGAGTTGACCCCCGGTGAAGATGGAAACATCACAACCAATCCATTGTTGCTTTCGCCCTCGCATATTGCCACCAACTCCCCCTGTATCGGAGTTGGAAGCGCACTCTATGCAGAAGGAAGCGATATCGACGGCGATGAGTGGAACAATCCACCCTCCATGGGCTGTGATGAAATATCATTCCCTATGCAAGGCCAGATCACCCTATCCCTCTCCGGTCCATCCACCATCTGCGCAGGGTTCCCTGCCACCTTCACCTTTATCGTAGAGGGCGAGATCACCCAGTCCACCGTCGACTTCGATGACGGCTCCCAGGTTTACAATCCGATTACAACGACAATACAGCACACATGGGATACCCCGGGACCCTATACGATCCACGCAACTGCCCTCCATCAGGACTCAGGATGGACTGAGACCTCTTTTAATGTTGAAGTTGTGAACGCGGCAGCCACCGCCATCTATGTGGCCACCAGCGGCAGTGACTCAGCCGCAGGAACCAACTGGCCCACTGCCAAACAGACCATCCAGGGTGGCATCGATGCCCAAAGCCTTGTCGGTGGACAGGTCATCGTTTCGAACGGGGTCTATACCCTCGAAGAGACAATCCAGATCTCCAAGACCATTCAACTCATCGCCCTCAGCGGCGCGGAGGAAACCGTCATCGATGCCGTCAATCTCTATGCTCTTGATTCCAGCAACTCCCGTGCCCTGGAAATTGGAGACCTAGGTTGCAGCATTGACGGATTCACCATCCGGAATGCACAGACCTCAGGGACCGGAGGCGCAATCTACTGCGACTCGACTGCACCCCGGATATCCAACTGCATCCTGCTGAATAACAGTGCGGGAACTGCGGGCGGTATGTTCGGAGGAACTGCCCTTGATTGCACCTTCACAAACTGCTCTGCCATCACCGGCATGGGAGGCGGACTCTATGGCGGCATTGCCAGCAATACGCTCTTCACTCAGAACTATGCTCGTAATGGCGGCGCAGGGATGTATTACGGCATCGCGACCGACTGCACGTTCATCGGCAATGAAGCACCCACGGGCGGATACGGGGGCGGAATGCGTGGAGGAACTGCCACCACCTGCACCTTCCAGAGCAATGCATCGGGCTATGGTGGAGGGCTCGCAGATGGCACCGCCAACGACTGCAACTTTTTTGAGAACACAGCAATCTATTATGGAGGCGGAGCCAGGGAGAGCACCCTCACCCGGTGTGTCCTCATTGGAAATACCGCCCTGCTCGGAGGAGGAGGAACTTACAGTGGCATAGCCAACAGCTGCCTCTTTACCGCCAACTCAGCGGAGGAAAAGGGAGGCGCAATGTACGGCGGCACGGCTAATCACTGCACCATCACCGGCAACCGGGCTGGAGAGATCAGTGGCGGCATGTCCAACGGGACTGTCAATAACTGTATTGTCTGGGGAAATACTGCGGGAATCAGCAATCCTAATCTTTATTCCAGCACCGCCTATAATACCTGCTGCCCGGATCTCACGGATGGCAGCAATGGATGCATCACCAACAATCCCCTGCTGGTCACAGCTTCACACCTCTCCGCATCCTCTCCATGTATCGGTAGGGGCAGCGCTGAATACGCTATTGGAACAGATATTGATGGAGAGATCTGGCAGTCGCCACCCTCCATGGGATGCGATGAACCCTCGCTCTCCGGTGCCGTTGAAATGGCACTGATCGGCCCCGCCTCCATCTTCAATGGAGTCTCCGCCGATTATACCGCACTCTTCAACGGTCCCGTAAACCAGACGATCATCAACTTTGCCGATGGAACCCAGATCATCAATGCGGTCGGTCCCATCACCCACAGCTGGGCTACGCCCGGCAGTTATGATGTTGTCCTGACCGCCTTCAACAATGATTACCCACTGGGAACCACATTCACCCAGAACATTAATGTGGCATCATCCGCAACCATCATCCATGTTGCCCTGAATGGCAACGATGCCAGCAACGGTCTGTCGTGGACAACCGCCAAGGCCACCATTCAGGCCGGTGTCGATGCACAGAGCATCTACGGTGGACAGGTTGTGGTATCCAATGGGACCTATAATCTATCCGAGGCCATCGAGATCAATACGCCCATCCATCTACTGGGGCATGGCATCAACAAGGAGGTCCTGATCGATGCCGGAGGCAGCAGCCGCTGTTTTAATCTGGGATATGAGGCGTGTATTCTCGACAACCTGATGATCACCAATGGAGCCACAGCCACTCAGGGGTATAACACCAATATCGGCGGAGGTATCAACTGCGTCGGCCATGCTCCGGTGATCACTAACTGCTGGATTACCGGCTGTCTCTCCTACTGGGGAGGGGGCATCTATAAAGGAACGGTGATTGACTCGGCGCTCATGGGCAACACTGCGGCCGGATACGGCGGCGCCCTCTCAGGGAGTCGTGTCTTCCACTCCGCACTCATCAACAACCATGCGGTCAATGGCGGGGCTGCTTACGATGCACAGCTCGATCGCTGCCTCATATCCGGCAATATAGCCTCAACAGATGGAGGCGGACTAAACTACAGCATCGCACAAAACTGCGATATCAGGAATAATACGGCGACAAACTACGGCGGCGGAAGCCACAACAGTACCCTCAAAAACTGTACGATTGTTGAAAACAGTGCCAATTATGGTGGTGGTATCCACGGCGGAGATACACTCAATTGCATTGTCTGGTACAACAACGCGTCCAGATACACCAATATGAGCTCCAACGCGGAATCGTCCTGCAGTCCGGATCTGAAACACCTGTACAGCACCGATAACAACATCACCAATGCTCCCGCCTTTATAAACCGGGCGGGCGGCGACTACCGTCTGAGCCACTACTCCCCCTGTCTCAACACCGGTGATAACCAGTATGTTACAACCGAAAAGGATTTCGACGATGAACAGCGTATCCAGTATGGAGTCGTTGATATGGGAGCCTATGAGGTTTCCCTGGGCAACGATGACAGCGATGGCGACGGCATGCCCGACTCATGGGAGCTTGAAAACTTCGGCAATATCACAATTGCCGATGCAACTGAGGATGCCGACATTGATAGCTTCGACAACCACAGCGAATATATTGCCGGTACTGATCCACATAATGACAAATCGCTCTTTTTGATTACACAGATAGAAACAGAGGATGTCGAAGGAAACACGGAGATTACATTGCAATGGAATCCTTCAATCCAAGGCCGGACCTATGGAGTGATGTGGAGCACTAACCTCGTCGATGGCTTCATTTTACGCCAAAGCTCAGATTATCCTATCAACTCGACAACAATAGAAAATGACCTACCCAACTCCTATTATAAAATCAGTGTCAGGTTGGACGACTAAAAATAAATCACGCAGCGGAATTATTCGATTCCGTTGCGCGGGTCATTTACACTGTAGCCGGGGTCAGCAGACCCCGGACCCGCCTCTGCTGAGGCTGGCTACAGAGCCACCGACAATCCGATTTTAAAATTACAGAACTATTCACTTCAATTGTGATTGCGCATCACGGGCCGCATCGCGAAGGATCTCAGATAGAGCCGGATGGATAAATATCAGGTCAAGCATATCGTCCAGCGTAGCACCGGTTTTGAGCAGAGGTATCATCATATGCAACAATGTGGCGGCCTCGTCTCCCATGATATGGCAGCCCAGCAGCTTATGGTCTGACCTCTGAACCAGAATTTTTGCAAACCCGCTAGTGAGCCCCCGGGCGATTCCTGCGTTGCTCTCGGCAAATGTCGTGCGACCTATGACGATCTGATCACTGCGATCAGCCACATCCTGTTCACGCAATCCGACTCCGGCTATTTCGGGTCTGGAAAAAATAGCATGAGGAACAGGACCATAATCCAATGGACCCACTTTCTGCCCCTCAACCAAAGATCGAATAAGGTAACGGGCTTCATAATTGGCGGTATGCCGGAACTGGTAATTTCCTGCGACATCGCCCAGAGCATAAACCCCAGGCACATCTGTTTCCAGAGAGGAGTCCACCACTACAAATCCTGATTTATCAACCTGCACATCTGTTAGATCAAGGCCCAGATCAGATGTCAGAGGACGAACTCCGGTGGCAACCAGCAAAGCATCCCCAGCAAAAATTCGCTCGCCTTCAGTTTCGTGCACGCAATCGAGCGAGTAGGTTTTGCCATCATAGCTTACCTTGCGGAGTTTATAGCCCATATGGCAGGTATGCTGATCTGCAAAAAGTCTAGTGAACTCAGCCGCGATCTCATCATCCTCATGGCGCAGAAAACGACTACGCACAAGAAGCTGCACATCACTGCCGGCTGCTCCATAAGCATAACCAAGTTCAACCGCAATGTAACCGGCACCGATAACCAGAAGACGCTCAGGGCAGGTGGGATTGGTCAGGGCTTCAGTGCTGGTCATATACGGGACATCGGCAAGGCCGGGGATATCCGGACAATCCGGTTCAGCCCCCGTTGCAACCAGAATACGCGGCGCAGTGAGTCTTCGTTCTCCCGCCCGTAACACCTTATTGCTTTCAAATTTCGCCACAGCTGTGATTCGCTCTAATGAGGGGTAGCGGGCGATATTGGTTTCCAGCTCCTGACGAATTTCAGCAACCTGACGGGCCGTACGCTCAATGACACTGGAGAAGTTGACCTGAGGTGCTGCAACCGAGATGTTAATCCGGTCGGCTTCACGAATTTCATCAGCCAGCTCACCGGGATAGATAAGCATTTTGGATGGAATACAGCCACGGTTCAGACATGTTCCTCCCATGGCACCCCGTTCAATCAGGGCCACCTTCATGTTGCGTTGTGCTGCGGCGAGAGCCACCATAAGACCGCCGCCGGAACCAATCACAATAAGATCAAAAGACTCTGGATTATGCATAATTAAAATTTTCCCTGGTTGTTAAAACATCTTGTCTATGGCCTGTAGCCGACCTCAGCAGAGATCGGTCCGGGGGTCGGTCCGGGGTCTGCTGACCCCAGCTACAGTGTAAATGCTCCGTAATGCGATTACTACAGCTGAATCAGCCGCCCTTAAATCCTGACGACCTCAAAAGAGGGTGGTTCAAGAACATGCTTCTTAACGGAGCAGTTGCCCACTTCCTCGAGTAGGCCTTGAACGTGTTCCTCGGGAAAACCGTCCGGAACTTTTACATTTATGCATACGCGGTCATACCTCGGTTCACTAACATGGCGCTTGGCTACGAGTGTCACATCCAGTCCCTCAGTCGGCAGGGAAAGTTCCTGAGCGTAATCGAGGGCGGATATTCCGGCGCAGGTGGCGAGTGAAACGAAGAAGAGGTCGAACGGCTGCGGTGCCGATCCATCTCCTCCATTGCGCGGGTGTTGGTCGGTTTGTACCGTAAATTCGCCGATAGTGGCGTCAACCCGTTTTTTGCCAGGGAATGATATCTTTATACGTTTTTCCATATGACTGTCTCCTCTATACTTGATTAATATCCTACGGCTTTATTGCCACAAATCGTCCCCACCCACCGGTTCATCTGGAGACATAGTTCACGCGTAAATGGTTGTTTTCTATCACTATACACAAAAGGAGACAGCACTAACAGGCGCCCCTGAGCACACAGATCAAAATAAACACCGGATGGTTTGTAAAGGGGTGAAAATCCACCTGATTTAATCAGAATCAAATTCCCGCCAGCTTGCTTAATGATCAGCTGAACGATCTCCTTCTCACCCGGGGAGATGAAAGGAGAGACCATCACAGCACCGGTCTTAATCCGCGCAACCACCGCCGCTTTCAAATCTGAAATCTCTCCAATCGTTGCCCTCCGTGAAACCTGAACTGACAGCAACTCAGGTTTATCTATCAGAAAAAGGTTACCAAATCCCGTCCAGCACTCCCTCTTAGGCAATCTGGTATTATCCAGGTCATTCACCCGCACAAACAGATCAGGATGCGCCCTCTTCACGCAGTAACGCCGTGGGTTATCAAAAATATAGTGGCGCTCAGCCCGCAACGTATCTGAATTCATAATCACACGGTCGTGGAACCCGGTCTCCCAAACACTCAATGATGGGTTACCTGTGTTACGACGCAGCTCAGCGGTAACCCCGCTCTTAAAACCGCGAACAATCTCCCCTACCGGTTTTGGCAGTTGCTCTTTCACATAGAGAATCCCATGAAGGTGATCCGGCATAATCTGAAGAGTGCTGGCCTCAATAGAGGGGCAATGCAGGGAGATCTCATGCCAGCGTCGACTAACCACCACACCCGCCTCGGAAAGTTCCACCCGGTTATTTCGGCAAGCACCAAAAAGCCGGCGACGAGGTGCCGTTGAAATGGTGATCATGTAGAAGCCTACACGGCTGTAATCATGCACAAACATGCGTCTATTCTGCATCAAACCTCCGCTCTGATTGAGAAACTTCAATATACAAAAAAATACCAACCACCTGAACGACGGCCAATAATGGCCGCCCACAGTTACCAGCCAGCGAGGCAAGCCAGCCAGCACGGCAAGCACTGCCAGCCAGCAGTTACCAGCCACCTGCGGTTACTGTTGTGCGGCATTATTGCCGTAGCTAGTAGCTACAAAATGCCATTAAGGCTGCTTCTATTCGCGTTTTTCACCACTGTAAACTCTGACATATTCAATCAGACCGCTAAAACTTCCAAATGCCGGTTCAACAACCTGAGAACCCACATCAGCCCCGATCTGCATGCCCTCATTAGGAAGCTTATTGATAAAACCCCGAACCCGTTTTTTGCCAACAGAACGCCCATTCACAAGCAGTTCCACCTGCTGACCAGCGGTCAGTATGCCAGTCAGTTTAACCCAGCCATGCAGGGGTTTCTTTGTTTGAACTTTAACGGCTTTTTCACTACCGGACATCACGGCAAAACTGGCGTGGCCCTTCTTAATAGCCAGTGAATATCCGAGGGAACGCCCTCCTATAGCAAGCAGAACACCACTGCTAGCAGGTTCAATCTGCACCATAACCTCCACTGTAAGTGCTTTCATGGAGGGATCAAGGCTATCTGATTTTTTCACTTGAATATGGCCGGCGCCATCAAACTTAAAACATTTGCGGTTATCCGGCAGAGCAACCACCTTAACTCCTCTCTTGAAAAGACCCACGTTTTTATTGGGAGAGGAATCTTTGGCTCTGTCCTTCTCTGATCCCGCAGCCTCAAATAACAAAGCCAGCACAGGTTTTTTATCCGGCCTCCAGTCTGGGCCATTGGGCAATCCCCACCAGTAGGGACGATCCGTGTACTCAGGAACCACAAAACCGGTAGTTTTTGAAAGACGCGCAAGCTCCTGCTCTAGATCACTGCGCATTTTTCGATGCTGCGGACTATTATACAGGTTTCTGATTTCATAGGGATCGGCAGCCAAATCAAACATTTCTGTCCACTCAGGATGATCAACATAACATATGAGCTTGGAATTTTCTGTACGTACCGCTTTAATATCCGGCAGTCGTGTCCCTTTCTGCGCTTCAGAAAAATACTCATAGAACCAGGAGCTGCGAAAATTGTCGACATCCGCAGTCAGCAGAGGTTTCCAACTCTTTCCCTGAATCTGTTCCGGCACCTTAACATCGGCAATATCCAGCATTGAACGAACCAGATCCAGGTTCAGAACCATCTGATCGCAGACCCTCCCCTGCGCCGCTTTTCCCAGAGCGGGGTAGCGCACAACAAAAGGCACCCGCAGACTTTCCTCATACGCGCTGCGTTTATCACCCAGACCATGTTCCCCCAGATAGAATCCATTATCACTGGTATAGATCACAACCGTATTTTCTTTCAATCCATTCTTATCCAGCGAATCCATAATACGTCCGAGACACTCATCCATGGCACTCACACAACGCATATAGTTAAGATTAGTCGGCACGGTTTTTCCAAATTTTTTCTGACTTAAATGCTGCTTCAAATGGGCACTGTAGGGCGGAGGAACATTGCAGTTCGGCACAACTCGGGCCTCAGCACCATCAAAGCGATTCTTGGCTCTTTCAGGAGGATCAAAGGGACCATGCGGGGTTTTAAAACCCACCACCATCATCCAGGGTTTCTGCGCATCTTTCTGCTTGTTCAGAAAATCAATTGCATAATCTGTGGCAACATCATCAATCCACCCTTTGGTCTGCACGCTCTTTCCCTGCACAATAAATTTTGAATCAAAGTAATGAGAGTGTCCGATATATGAAGCGGCATAATCAAAGCCCGGACGCTCTTTCTGAGATCCCATATGCCATTTACCTATGTAGGCGGTCTGATAACCGGCCTGACGCAACAGTGTAGCATGAGTGACATTGTCAACAGGAAAATCCCGGAAGTTGGAAGCTACCCCGTTGAGATGGTTATAACGTCCGCTCAGATTGACAGCCCGACTGGGAGAGCAGAGCGAGTTAACAACAAAGGCATTTCTAAAACGCACACCCTCAGCGGCCAGACGATCCAGATGAGGTGTTTTAAACCATGGGAAACGCCCCTTATCCCCCTGCTCGTTCTGCACTGTGGAAAATGCATCATACCGCTGATCATCGGTATAGATAAAGAGGATATTAGGGCTCTTTGCAGCATGCAGAACCATAGAGAAAAAAAGCATACAGAAAAATACTGTCTTAAACAAACTCAAGTTCATAAGTTATGATCTCCGAATTAGACATATTTTAGCACAGAATAAGTTCAGAGAGAAGCACAGCTAATAGGGAAAATAAACCAAGTTACATCGACTGAAAGTTGACACCAAGACAGTTAATCCACTCTGGAGGGACCGTGGCCCACGGTCCGTAATCCATTCGAACTTCATTTTCGATTCCAAATACCGATTACGATTTACGACACCGCACCTGAAAGGCTATGCGCACTCCATCTCGGGCGCTGAGGCCAGCGCCCCTCCAATAAATGGAAAAATATCTATTACAGTCAGGAAGTCAGTCGCTATGCGGCTAACCACAATGATATTTTGTTTAGCAAAATTTAATTAGTCGCCCGCATAGCGAACGACCTCCCCGCGTGTCTGCTCCGCATAGTGAAGCCACGAAATTGCGGGCCATACACACACAAACAAAGAGCACAGCGCAATGCGCCATGCTCTATGCTCTCTACGCCAAAGACCATGGTCCGCGCATAGGACGCGCCAGCATACGGTTGGCCATGGCATCATCAAATTTCTCATTCACCGGGTCCCACTTAAGCTTGCGCTGCAGCTGCATGACAATGTTACCAATGTTACACAGGTTGGTGGTTTTATGGCCAATCGCAAGATCGGAAACCGGGCGTTTGCGAGTCTTACAACAGTCAATCCAGTTACCGAAATGATCACGGCTCATATAAAGCTTAATCTCATCATCGCCGATATTCTCTTTTAAAACAGAGGCAGGATCTGACTTCAGCTTGCTGCGCGAAACATTCAGGGTTCCTTTATCACCATAGAAAATGATATTGCCATCATAAACACCGTCGGTACGAGTGCGCATACGCATGGTTACACCATTCGCATATTTATAATGCACATCCACACGGGTTGGAGCAGTGAACAATCCACTGGTGGGAAATACACCGTGTCCATCAACTTCCACCGGTCCGCTCTCATCCATACCGAGAGCCCACTGGGCAATATCCAGATAGTGAGCACCCCAGTTGGTGGTCTGACCACCGGCTGAGTCGAGAACATAACGAAACTGATAGTGAGTACGCTGGGATGTGTACGGAGCATACGGAGCGGGACCCAGCCAGAAATCATAATCCAGCCCGGCCGGCACCGGCTCCGGTTTCCATTCAGCACCGACAAAACGGTTGTTAGCGGGAATCAGCACATCAATATGGTTGACCTTACCCAGACGTCCATTGCGGATAAGTTCAGCGGCATAATGAAACTTCTGGGATGAACGCTGCTGGGTTCCCAGCTGACCGATGCGGTTATGCTTACGCAATTCACTCACCAGCACCTGGCCTTCACGGACTGTGAGGGTCATCGGTTTTTCACAGTACACATCTTTGCCATGACGGACTGCATCAATAGCGGTCAATGCATGCCAGTGATCTGGAGTGGCAACTGTAATCAGGTCAATATCTTTAGCACGTGTCACCTCACGGAAATCACCGAAGGTCTTGCAGTCCTTATTACCATACTGTTTATTGATCGCATTGGCTGCATCGCGGGCATGGACTGCATCAACATCGGCCACAGCCACTATACGCACCGATTTACGGCCCTTCATCTGATTCACATGTGAAGTTCCCATACCACCCACACCTACGCATGCCACAGTCAGCACTTTGCTGGGGGCTTCCGCACCCAGAACACTGCTCGGAATAATTGTGGGGAATGCGGCAGCCACACCGCCCAGAACTCCGGCGGTCTTAATAAAATCTCTACGTGTTGCTTTCATTTGTATTTCTTTCCTGAATCTGTTGTTATAAACTCTCTCACAGAGGCAGTAGAGTTCACAGAGTTGTAACAAAACCATTAACGCACTTTAGAACTAGCGCACTTCAGAACTTCTTCCATTAACTCATCTGTTTGATTGCACCGGCAATACCGATCTTTTCACGCCCTTTAACCTGGGGCTGAGCTGCCTTCAATGCAGCAAGCGCCTTGGCACTACCAACATTCTCAATCACCACACGAGACATGTGACAAATTGATTCACTCTTGCTCAGCAGATTATCCTTAAGTGCATCAACACTCACATCCGAACCTATCAAACCGAGCAGACGACAGATAAAGCCATATCCGCACTCAGTGCATGACTTGGATGTTGCCACCTTAAGCAGACGTTTCTCAAAACCGGGATACTGCGAAACATCTGCATCCAGAATCACGCGTTCGACTGTTGAAACCATTGTCCGGTCTCCACCGTATTCAACCGTGCCGATAACAACCCATGGATCTGCAGTCCAGTTGAATTTCTTTTTACGGTCACTTGATTTAATGCCGGCCAGCGGATCACTGGCAGCTCGTACTCCATCTTTGCTGCTCATGAGCATCTCCCCTTTTTTATTATAGAACCCTATCTTGATTCAAATCAGAAATTTTAGAATTTGTTTGTAATCAGTGTACTTAAAGAGAGGCTTTAGCGTCAATTGAAATGTTGACACACAACCACTCAACATTTGCACTCAGAGAACAGGAATGATAATATATCAGTAACTTATATATTCAGATGAACACATAAGCGCGCATCCCATGGGATGCCGGACACATAACATTATTAATTAAATTTTGGCAAAGATGCCTTTTATGAACAAGGGGGCTTTTTTAATGAACACTATAACGCATAAATACAGTGCACTTATTTGCAGCGTATTAATTACCTTTATTCTTGTTCCCGCAAGTGTTTTCGGGGCCGTCAGAAAACCGCACTCCAAAAAAACCAGGCGAAAAGAGCGACCTGCTAATATTTCTTTCACAAAAAGCATTACAAAAAACAAACAGATTGCCTCGCTTAGTACTCTCACGTACGAAAAGAAGATCGGACGAAAGCTGGCAAAGTCTCTGCAATTCTTCAAAACAAAGGGAGAGCAGAGCGCCATACAATCGCTGAAAGCATCGGGCACAAAGCTGACAGATGACGAAGGCCAGGTAATTGTTCTTATTCATACCGCTGACGGAGCAAATCTAAAGAGTACTGAGACACTACTCAAGAGTGCTGGTGCCAAAATCATGCGTTCCGGCAAAACGACTTTCAAGGCATCAATTTCACTCGGTTCCATTGATAATATTGCAGCAATGCCGGAGGTCACACAGATCCGCACGCTGCTTCCACCTCGCAAAAAGGCAGTTATCACATCCGAGGGAGTAGCTGCCACACAATCATCAACATGGCATGGTTACGGGCTTACGGGAGCCGGGGCAAAAGTCGCCGTTATTGACTCCGGATTTATGAATCTGACTGATCGCCAGGCAGATAACGAAATCCCATCCAATGCCATTGAGGTTAACTTCAGCTCTGATTCCAACATGAGCGACACCGATGTGCACGGCAGTGCATGTGCGGAAATAGTTTATGACATGGCCCCTGACGCACAGCTTTATCTGATCAAAATCGATGATATCATCGATCTGATTGCCGTCAAAAATTACTGCGTCAGCGCGGGGATTGATATCATCTCCTGCTCTATGGGATGGGATATTATAAACTTTCATGACGGTATTGCCTATGACAACTGGTATACATCTGTAGCGGAGCACCCAGTCACAGCGGTTAACCAGGCAGACGCAGCCGGCATTTTCTGTGCCTTTGCGGCTGGTAATGAGCAAGAGCAGCAAAGCATGATCAGCTGGGGACGTTCTGTTGATTATCTACTGTGGAGCAGCAGTGATGATGACCTCAATTGGCTCTACAATAATGACGGCGAAACACTCATTCCCCCGGGGCAAGATCTATATATCGGCATGACCTGGAATCAGTGGCCGCTCACTTCGGATGACTTCAATCTCTATCTCTATAAATATAACGGCTCCACCTGGGAAATTGTTGCCGGAAGTGAAGAGGTCCAGAATGGTTCTTCAACCAGCTATCCAATGGAAGCGATTTCCTATGTAACAGAGAGTGAAGCTGAATATGCGGTTCTTGTCGAAAATTATGATGCATCATCCACCCCTACATTTATTCTGCGGTACTATGGCACCCCCTATCCCTACTGGTGGGGATATGACAGCTACTTAACCCCAGTCCCAGGAAGCATTTCCATCCCCGGTGATGCCGCTTCCAGCTTTACGGTGGGTGCATTGAATCAAAGTACTTATACAACCGGCACCATTGAGTATTACTCATCATTGGGACCTAACAACCGGGCGTACACCGGAGGAACAGCTGTCACAAAACCCGACATCTGTGCACCGACAGGGGTCAGCACCAAATCCTATGGTGATCCATTCTACGGCACCTCTTCATCAACACCACACGTTGCCGGTCTGGCGGCACTGATAAAAGGGGTCTATCCGTGGTATAGCGCAAATGAAATCAAACAGTATATTCAGGAGAATGGTTTTGACCTTGGTCCGGCCGGTGCAGATAACACATATGGCTCAGGCGCCGCCCTTCTACCCACACAACTTGCCGCGACCGTCACCCTTAGCAATCTTAACCAGGATTATGACGGAAACCCGAAGAGCGCAACTGTCACAACCAACCCTGATGGGTTAACTGTTGATCTCACGTATGACGGATCTGCCCCGGCCCCAACCGTTCTGGGCAGCTATTCTGTGATTGGAACAATCAACAATCCCCCTTTTTACGGGGCAGCTACAAATACATTAACTATCTTGATTGATCCGGCGATCGAGAGCGGAGCTCTGGAAATAGCCACACTGACCACCACCACAGGTAGCATCAGCCTGAATTTCAACGGCATTCCTGGTGGAAACTATAATATATTGGCGAGAGATCAACTCGACTCCGGCAGCTGGCAACCCATTGGATCGATCACGATTGATGGTACCGGTACAGCCTCATTCATTGACACAAATCCACCAACCGGATCTCGTTTCTACATGTTGCGAAAATAACTACTTTTGACAAACACTTAAATCAGTTCCTGAATTTCAAATACTCTTATTAGTACCTCTCTTCTTAAATCCTATCATGTTTGCGAAAGATTTTTTGACCCGTCTACGCCAGAGGCTACGCCGTGGCACGGCAGGATTAACAGAATTTACAGGATTATTTTGGTTCATTGTATTACAATTACGTTCTTATTAATTTTTCTATGCAAC
>JAQIBS010000076.1 GCA_027858965.1 Kiritimatiellia bacterium | reverse complement strand
ATAAATAATTATCCGCGCCGGATCTTGGACTACACATCCGCGAAGGATGTATTCGAGGGAGAGTTGAGCGGCTGTCAAGCATAATGAATTTTGTCGCATTTAGAGTTGCAATCCGGCCTAAAGTGCGCGAGTTCTAAAGTTGAAAAGTTTAAAGATAGGGTTCGCTTCGTTTAATTATCTCCCGCAAAGGCGCAAAGGCGCGAAGGAAGGGGCCGTTGCCGGGGATTTTCTTTCTGCTTCGGTGACGCGTAATGAAGTGACAGGGTATCTGTGAGGGTCAGCACGATCATCTATCTTGCTGATGAAGTTTTCTGTGTGAACTGTACTCTCTGTGGTTTCAACTCTGCAGAACAATCAATCTTTGCGCCTTTGCGTCTTTGCGGGAGATCTTTTTAACCTCTTCAACCTCTTTACGCAGCGACTCCCCCAGCGTCAGGATAATTGGGCAAGCCACTCCACCGCCGCCTTTTTAAGGGCATTCCCCCGGTGCGACATACTGTTTTTCAAAGAGCTGTCCAGTTCGGCAAAACTTTGTTCATATCCCTCCGGCGCAAAGAGAGGATCATACCCAAAGCCGTTTGTCCCGCGCGGCTCTTCCAGAATTCGTCCCTCGCAGGAACCGGCTACGGTCCACTCCTTTCCATCAGGAGCACAAAGAGCCATTACACACCTGAACCTGGCTCGCCGATCAGCTACTCCATCCAGCTTATAGAGCAGTTTGGCATTATTCGCAGCGTGATCGCAGTCCTCTCCGGCATAGCGTGCCGAATATACCCCCGGGGCCATCCCCAGTGCATCCACTTCCAGCCCCGAATCGTCGGCTAATGTCCACAAGCCGGAGGCCTGACAAAGCTCACGTGCCTTTTTCAGGGCATTTCCTTCAAATGTCTCAGCATCCTCCACAACGTCTTCAGGAAGTCCGTCAACATCATCAACGCAAAGAAGCTCCAGATTTTCCAGTTTAAGAATCTGCAGAATCTCCTCAAGTTTATGCTTATTTCTCGTTGCCACAAGTAGTTTCATTGTTTCAATATTCCTTTTACACTAGAGCGGCAGAGCCGCAGATAGAGAGTTTAGGGGTTAAAGTTTAGGGGTTAGAGGTTAGGGGTCGCCTTCGTCGACGGGTTACGCTATGGGCCATATGGGCCTCATAGGCCGGATGTTCTTCTTTCCTTCTTCGCGGGGTCGCCAAAGCAAATTGGGCCCATACGGCCCATAACGCTACCCCTTCACCCTAACCCCTAACCTACATCAACGCCCCGATGGTCACATTTTCCCAACCAGACAAGGCCAGATAGTGTTC
The DNA here is from genome assembly GCA_027858965.1 of Kiritimatiellia bacterium. Lineage (GTDB taxonomy): Bacteria > Verrucomicrobiota > Kiritimatiellia > RFP12 > UBA1067 > M55B167. The sequence continues at coordinate 37,528 of JAQIBS010000076.1, read as the reverse complement.
AAGTAAAATCGCGCAGGCAAATGCATCATAAAGAGCATCATGTGCATCGCGGTCGGGACATAAATCATGCAGATGTGGCTCCAAATGCAATTCAGCAATAACGTTCTCCAATGCTTTGCTTGCAAACCCGGGATATGACTTACGAGTTAACGTAAGTGTATCAACCCATGGCCCCAAGCGGTGCAGAGGTGCCATCTTTGACAGAACCGTACGCTCTGTTCCGATATTATGTGCGACAAGAGCCCGGCTGGAGAGCCACTCCGAGATCTCAGGCCATAAGGTTCCTGGAGTGGGGGCCTGACTCAACTCTGCACGGATCTGAGCATGCCGGCCTGGAGCCTGGGGGTTAAAAGGCCGGTCGCCGATATGCATATACGATTCAAAGAAACTCTCTGCCATCACCCGGCCATGGTCAACAGTGACAATCCCCACCTGCCAGGGATCAACCGGATACCCAGCCACGGCCCCGGTTGTTTCAAAATCAATCACTGAGAAAACACACTTTCGTGCGAGCATATTGGATTTAATGGATGTGTGTGGTTTCGGCATAGTATTAATCTGCGTTTGGATAAATCCTGATATTAAAAGGACAGCGTTTTAGCCCCCCCCTAAACCCAGGCGGTCGCAGAGGCCTGCGCCCCTCCATTTTATCTGACTCAGGCGGTCGCAGAGGCCTGCGCCTCAACCAACACGAACGTCGAACATTCAACGTTCAACATCCAACGTTCAACGTTCAACGTCCAACATTCTACGTTCTACTGCGCCAAGACTCCACCGAAATTATCGCATATTTCCCAAATCAGCATGGATGCATCCGGATATGACTAGAACACAAAACAGCAGACAAATAAACGTAAATATAAAATTTAACTTCACAATAGCTACTCTCATTTTTTACTCTCCAGTTCCGCCAGCCAGCCGGTCAACGAGTAAGTTACAGTATTATTCGGATTTGCCTTCAGTGCCATTTGAAAGATCGTACGCAATCTATTTGTATCGCCTCTCTCTTTAGCAATCAGCCCCAGATAAAAATAGATTTTCATCTCCACAAAAACCTCATCGTCCGACAGTTCCCTTCCCAGCGCCTGACACTTAACAAGCGCAATCTCAAAACTTTCTCTGGCCCGTTCTTTATCTTTCCGCGTATTGAAAAAGATCTCTGCAAGTGACACCTCCAACTCAAAACTAGCAGGATTATTTTTTATACCCTCTTGCAGAAAGTCTATCGCTATCTGCGATTTGCCAACCATCCTGTTTAAAATATAAGAACCTATCTGATACGACTGAATATTATGAGGTGACGCACGGCTTGCTGCAACAATCCAAGGCAGCAATTCCACGGAACGTTTAGGAACAAGGTGGTGGTGTTCCTGGGCATGGATTTTTGAGTTAACCCATAACACGGGATTAAATAGCGTTAGTGCAACCTCATGATGAGCTTGCTCATTTTCTTCGCCGTGCGACTCCTCTCCATCATGCATCACATGCTCTATGGCATCGTCCAAAGAGCAATTATCGACTTTAACCCCACCATGAAAATAGGACTCTACTTTGTCCATCATTGACGAACTGATAACATTACGGGTGTCATCAGATATCAGCGACATAAGAGAGTTTCCCTTTTTTTGAGGCAAATCTATTTTCGCTGAGGTCAACCCCCATTGCAGGCAGACAATAACAAAGAGTCCTACAGAGATCTGCAATATACGTATACGTTCACTATTATCAAAACAGGAATTATATAATGATTTCATAATTGATTAAAACCGCCTGCGTTTTAAGAAGAAATCCGCTATGAACAGACACACGGTAGAGTAAACTGCAGCATACCCCATAACGGCCGCACAGACCAACCAACTGACAGCCGGCCACTCGTGCACCAGCCTCTGACGCATATCAAAGAACTCAATATGCGGGGCGATCGCATTAGCGATATTTAAAACAGTTTTCGCAACAAGATTCTGAGTGGCGGCCAGAGCAGAAAGGCTGGCACCAAAAAGCAGCATGGCGAAAACAACCAGTATGCTGATAGTCACATTAGCCGAAGTTGTCATGATAAGCGATCCCATCATGCCGATAGCAACAACAACAGCCAACAGTCCAATATGCAGAATAAAGGCCTGCAATAAAGCCTCAGAAAACCAGATCCCCTGTTTAAAGCCACACAAAAGAACATAGGCCGCATAGAATAAACACAGAGCTGAAACTGCCGCAGTCAATGCACCCAGGTAACGCCCGGCAATAACGACTCCTCTTCCGACCGGTTTTGCCAGAAGCGGATAGATAGTACGCTTCTCAAACTCATATGGAAAAACCCGGGATGAAACCCCCAATGCAATAAATATTGAAAAAAGCCACACCATGACCAAGGCAATTTCATTAAAATACGTGCCTGCCCCGGATAACCCGAAAGGTGACACAAAAGAGAGAGGCAGCAACAGCACAGCACCCAGAATCAAAACAACGGCAATGTCTTTTCGTCGGTAAAGTTCAAGCAGGGAAACCTTAATTAAAGCATTAATCTGACAAATAACGATACTCATATGGCCTCTCCTTCATTAGCATCGGCTGCCAACATTTTCAGGAAAACACGTTCCAGATTCTGTGTTCCATCTCCAGCAACCTCTGCGGTTGTACCACTCCAAACCGCTTTACCCTCTTTCAAAATAACAACATTATCGCAAATCAGCTCGGCTTCCGATAACTCATGAGATGAAAACAGAATGGTTTTTCCCGCTTTTTTCTCCTCCAGAAGCAAATCACGGAACTGAATACGGGCCAAAGGATCAAGCCCTGTGAAAGGTTCATCAAGGATGTAAACATCAGGATTATGCAACAACGCCTGGGCAATTCCAATCCTTTGCAGCATACCTTTGGAAAAAGTTTTCAACTCCCGATTCTCAGCACCGGTCAACCCGACTTTGGTAATAAGCATCTTTGAGCGCACGGCAATCTCTTTTTTTGTCATGCCGCACAAACCACCATAAAAGCGCAGCAACTCATAAGCTTTAAGGTAAGGATAATAGTAGGCAATCTCAGGCATATAACCAATCTGTTTACGGGTGACGGCAACCGCAGGGTCTTTTTCATTGATCAGCACCCGACCGGAGTCGGGCTTGATAAACCCGAGAAGCATTTTCATTGTTGTTGTCTTACCAGCCCCGTTAGCCCCCAGAAAACCCGTTATCTCGCCTCTTTTAACATGAAAAGATAATTCATTAACCGCCTTTACCGCCCCAAAGGTTTTAACCACATTCTCCAATTGGATTACAGACATATCTCACCCATTACTTTAGTTTTTATAAAATCAACTTCTCATTATTTATGCACATTTTTATCTCTCACAGAGGCACAGAGATCACAGAGTAATAGATTTTATTTATTGTATTACTCTCTGTGAACTCCGTGCCTCTGTGAGAAACACTTTTTATGTAATAACAGCCATCTTTACCCAATGAGTTTAGTTACAGCTTCGCCTGTCCTGAGCTTATCGAAGCGGCTACGTTAGTTTAGTATTCGCGATATTTGTTTCTACTTCCTGCTTACCAAGCCAGCCACTCATCCTCGCTGCTCTTATTCTCAGCTTTAAACCACATTGTCAGTGAAACCCGATAATCATCATCACGTTCGCTACCGTCAACACGATCAAAGCCACTGATATAAGCGGTTCTCAGCTGGAAAACCAGACAATCCAGTGAATACTGAATGTAACCACCAACCTCATCCATCTCATTACGCCTCAGGTCGTGGCGTAAATACATACTGTAAGACCAGGTACTGTTGATATCGTGTGTAAAGCCGCCATAAACCAGATTCTCATTAATTCTGTTCCACGAGTTTACAGCCATTGTGCCATAATCATAAATCTCATGGTCTCTGCCCAAGTATCCACCGCCAAGCCTCAGCTGTTTATTTAACTGATAAAAGGTATTAAAATTTACATAAGCAAACTTATCGTCTTCGGGGTCATACTCTCCATGAAATTTAATATCAACGGCTTCCGATGGTTTATATTCGATCTTTGTGCCATACATGCTGACACCCTTCTGATCCTGCTCTCCCTCTGAATTAAACTGTACAGCGGCGTAAGTATCCAATGACAGGACGTTACGCATCACATTATCATCATTTCTTTTCTGCCAGATATTGCGAATACCGGGACGAACACCGTGCCAAGTATAAGGGAGCCAGGCTCCATCCATTCCAAACTGATTCATCCAGTCATTCGAACGGTCAAGTCGATCAAACATATAGATACGACCATCTTTATCATCGCCCTCATAGGTTACCGGCTGATAGCTGTAATCCAGATAAGGCTCAAATATATGCCTGTATCCATTATCCAGTTCCGCAGTTCCGCGTAGTGAAAACTCAACGCCCAGATCAGCGGAGTGACGATCCAGATCGCCACTCAACTCAGAGTCGGAGTAATAAGTTCCATGATACCCAGCACGAGGGACAACAGCGAGGACATCCTTCACCTTGAAAGGGAGAGTCACGCGATGTGCACTATCAATCCGAGTAAGATTATAGTTGGCCCAATCACCCGGATAATACATATAGGCAGGAGCTGCATTTTCATAATATGCAGCATCTCTACTCATAACACCGGCACGCGTCTGACTTTCATAGTTAAAAGGAGTGTTAAACAGAGGCTGCGGAGTTATATTCAACCAGCCCTCCGGCAGCCGGGAAACACTGCTATAGAAATCGTTAAGCGGCCCGCTGACAACTGCCCCGCCAGCCCAATTGTTTTCACGATGCTCCCAACTCACAAAATTCATTGGTATGCTTTCGGCCATATTATCCTTTTTAAAGAAGTCAGCCGCCACCTCTGAGTCACTGCTGTAGGTACCTCTTAAAATGAACTGATCTCGCGGAGTGATATCAGCCATGTGACGCAACCTGAAACGATAACGTTCTTCTGACACATCAGAGACCCAGTTATGATCCGCCAGACCATTTGGCGGATCATCATCCAAGGTGTAGTAACTATCAAAACGCCCTTTACCCCAGCGTTTAAGATCCCAACTCAGATCCTGACCAACTCCCACACCGCGCATTGTACGATAATCCAGATGGGTAATACCATCCAGCACAGGACCGGACTCACGTTCAGAGGAGTAGATATTAAATACATAACCACCCAGAAGGAACGCACCCCATTTAGATGTATAACCAGGAACCAGACGGAAGCCGTAATGCCGGTCCAGATCGCGATAGTAATACGGCATATACCCAACAGGAATGCCAAAGAGCCAGGGGATCGCATTTTTAACCTTAATATAATCATTCTCTTTATAAATGACCTCACCTGTTACACACCAGTGCAGATGATCCACATGGTTGGTACAGGTAGTAACCAATGCTTTATGTGCCACCGTTGTTCCATCTGAGTCACGTGTTACTTCTTCCGCAGAGATAAAGAATTCACCGGCACGCATAAAGCCCTTGCCAGTCATCCCCTTACCATTCTTATAATTATACTCAATATAATCACCTGACCAGGCCCCCATCCCATCACGTTTCATCACAACAGTACCTTTAGCCTCAACATCACCACGCTCCTGATGGAGACGCACGCTATCGGCCTTCAGTTCATGTCCATACGTTTTTATATGCACATTGCCTTTTGCCGTTGTCCATCCGGTTTTTTGGTCAACTTCAAATTTATCGGCCGTAATATCCAGATTGGACTGGATATCCTCCGCACCCTTGATGATGCCCTCAACGCCCTCCTGTGCAAAAAGATCATGCGGAACAGCAACTACAGCAACAGTAGCTACAAATAAACAACGAATTACAAATTTCATAGCAATATCTCAATTTCAATACTTTAACAAACTTTCGAAAAGATTCAGATATTATCCTATCTTCGAATCACCAATTGAATACATAATTTTACCACTTCTACCATCAGCAATGCAAAATGATTCTGGATGTCTATTAAGCTCAGATTTAAATGTCAGGCGACCTGTATAACGACGCTGCATCTCAACCAGAAACTCCTCATCCTCAGTACGGAGACGATCCAGAACAGAGGGGGCCACGACAATTTGCAGATCAGCGCCATTCCCATCGCCCTGCTGTTTATTCTTGCGCATCAAAGCGGCCAGCTGACGCTGGATCTCGACGCTGAGGGCCAGCGGAGACTTCACCATACCTTTGCCACGGCAATACGGACAATCCTGATACATCTGGGAGAGCAGACTCTCCTCCTGACGCTGGCGGGTCATTTCCATCAAACCCAGCTCTGAGATCGTCAGCACATTAGTCCGGGAGCGGTCACGACGCAGAGCATTTTTCATGGTTTTATAGACATGATTCTGATGCTTGCGCATCTTCATATCAATCAGGTCAAGCACAACCAGCCCTCCAATATTCCGCAGGCGCAGCTGACGGGCAACCTCCTCCACGGCCTCCAGATTAACTTCCACAATGGCATCTTCCTGCGAGCCCTTGCCACGGTGACGTCCGGTATTGACATCAATAGCAATCAGGGCCTCGGTCTCATCAAAAACCAGATATCCACCTGATTTCAGGTAGACTTTGCGACGGAAAGCCTCACTGAGCTGACGTTCAATGCCATAATGCTCAAAGATTGACATATGGCCCTCATAGTTACTGATGATACCACGTGCCCTGCGCGAAATTTTTCCGGCAACTGCACGCACCGCCAAATATGTTTCATGATCATCAATGGTCACACGGTCGATATCCTCAGTCAACCAGTCACGCACAACCCTCTCGGTCAGATCGGGCTCATGATACACACAGGCAGGGGCACGCAGCTCCTTGATGTTTGATTCCAGTGTATTCCATGACTCCCACAGATTACGCATATCGCGCATAAAAGCACGTTTGCTGGCCCCGGAGCCAACGGTACGCACAATCAGACCGGCACTATCCGGTATAGGAAGACGGTCGAGAATTTTCTTCAGGCGCTGACGCTCCTTGCCATCGCTGATCTTACGTGAAACACCACGCAATCCGGTTCCAGGCATCATAACAAGATAGCGCCCCGGAAGGCTGAGATTGGCCGTTACGCGTGGGCCTTTTGTACCAATGGGGCCTTTTGTAACCTGAACTACAATTTCTTTTCCAGGTGGAAATCGTTTAGATATCTGATCATTATTAACTCTCCGGCGGCGCGAGTTCCGTACACGACCGTTGTCATCATCCAACCGACTGTCATCATCCGGAATCATATCCCAGTAATGAAGGAAGGCATTCTTTTTCAATCCGATATCAACGAAGGCGGCTTGAAGGTCATGCTCCAGATTTTGAATACGCCCTTTGAATATACTACCGACCAGCCGCTCTTCAGTCGGGTGTTCAACCAGAAATTCCTCCAGCTTTCCATTCTCAATCACTGCGACACGCGTCTCCAGTGATTCAGCGTTGACAACAATCTCAACTTTAGGTGTTTTTTTCTTAAAAATTTCAAACATGATAATTCCTTTTTTTAATAAAACTAATGCAGCGAAGCCGCAACAAAACTTAAACCTTGTGATATGCAAATCTTTTTTCATTCATTGAAGAGTTTGGCAATCCGCGCCCTAGCTAACTGGTAGCGCTGCTCAACCGTTTCAACCTTTTCAACCTTTTCAACCTTTTCAACTACTTTAACTACTCAAAACTTATTGCTGACTTTCTGCCGTGTATGGAGACGCTTTGAACCAAACCAAGGGCCAGCATCATTGTCAGCATAAAGGTCCTGCCGTAACTGATAAATGGCAACGGCAGACCGGTTATGGGCATCAGCCCGATTGTCATTGCTATATTGATAAACATATGACTGAATATCAGAGTAGCAACTCCCACACAAAAGAGACGTCCGACATTATCCTGACAGCTATGTGCAATCCACAATCCGGGCCACAACAGACCCAGAAACAGCAGCAACACAGTCACAGATCCGATAAATCCGCTCTCCTCTGCTAAAACGGCAAAGATAAAATCATTGGAGGAGACTGATGAAGGCAGATAGCCAAGCATATACTGCTCCCCTTTCAAATAGCCTTTTCCATGAAGGCCCCCGGAGCCTACCGCAATCTCTGACTGACGGCGGTTGTAACCGCTTCCGTGTAAATCCATATCAGGAAAGAGAAAAACCTGAAGTCTTTTGATCTGATGCGGCTTAAGATGGGTAGCGCTGATCAGAGCATCCTTGCGCTCCTGAGGCATGTCCACCTTTTCAACCGAATAAATAATTCCCAGAACGGTTCCAGCAACAACCACCCCAATCAGCAGTGTGCTCCAGACAAAGCGCGGCGCAATATTACCTGCAAACATCATGGCAAATGTGGTTGGCACCATGACCATGGCTGTGCCTAGATCAGGCTGGGCCAGAATCAGCAACGAGGGCACCCCGATCAGGATGCCGGTCAGAATAAAGAAAACAAAACCATTAAATTTATAGCGTCCGCCATAGAGCCATGCCAAAGTCATTATCATTGCCAGCTTGGCAAATTCGGAGGGCTGAATACCAAAAACCCAGCGTTTGGCCCCCATGATTTCAGTACCCATAAGTGGAACCAGTACCAAGAGTCCCAGGCATCCAAGATAAAAAATCCAGGACCATTTGATAAGCATCCTGTATTTAAAGCAGGCAATCACAATATAAAGAAACAAACCGATAAAACTAACCTCCGCATGCCGCATATAAAGCATCTGCAACTGCGGGTCTTCACGCACAGAGCATGAACTGTAAACAAACATAACGCCGGTTATACACAACGCTATCATGCAGGCAAACATCATAATATTGAGTTTGCGAAGATTGCCGAGAATATGCTTGATATTAATCACTGATATCCTCCACAGCAGGCGGGTTCAGAGAGTCATCCATCTCTTCAACAGGAGTTTCTCCAAAAAATTCAACCATAACATCATGTATCAGCGGTGCCACGGTATAGCCTCCGGACAAACCATCCTCAACAAGGATAGCCATGGCAACAGTCGGTTTTTCAAAGGGAGCAAAGGCCGTAACCCAGGTATTCTTTTTCCGTTTACCACCGGAGTCATACTCCGCACTCCCGGTTTTAGCGGCAATCTCAGTTCCATGAATCTGCACACGCCGTCCGGTACCCTTTGTGGCCACATCATGCATACCGTTACGAACCAGGTCGATAACCGGGGCAGGCCAATTCATTTCACGCACAATCTCCCCCGGTCCATCACGGGCAATCATATGCGGACGATAAAGGCTATTTTTATTAGCCAGAACAGATACGAGCATAGCCATCTGCAAAGGCGTTGTCAGGAGCATACTCTGGCCAATTGCGATCTGGCAGGTATCACCCACCCGCCATGGTTCACGCATATGTTTCCGTTTCCACTCATCCGTAGGCAGCAGCCCGCTGGACTCAAATGGCAGATCAATTCCTGTTTTAACACCGAGTCCCACATCGGCAGCAACCACCCGGAGAGCCTCATAGCCAACACGATGTCCCAGTTCGCAGAAAAAGGCGTTACAGGACTGTTCAATGGCCTTCTGCAGCACGATATCGCCATGACCGTATGTATTCCAACAACGCAACCGCATTGTCCCAAGTTTAAAAACGCCATCACAATGCAATACTTCATCCGGTGTAATCTTACCGGTAGTCAGAGCGGCAATAGCCGTCACGGGTTTAAAGGTACTTCCCGGTGCATAACACCCCTGAATAGCTCTGTTATAGAGCGGCAGTGCCTTGTCTGCATTCAACTTATTCCAGGTTACATGGCTAGGAGCCGGCACAAAGTCGTTAAGGTCAAAATTGGGAGCACTGGCCAAAGCGAGAATCTCCCCGTTACGCGGGTCAACCACAACACCGGCCCCCTTTTTGCCATCCAATGCTTTTTCCAGGGCAAGTTGTAATTTGATATCCAGTGTCAGATGCAGATCATCGCCCTCAACAGCAGGAGTTCCCTCCCAGACCGCATTTTTATATCCACGAGCATCCACTCGTATAAGGCGACCACCTGAAACACCGGTAAGCATCTCATTGTATTCAAATTCCAATCCGGATTTACCGATCATCTCCGGCAGATAAAAGTGAATTCTCTGTCCTGGCAGAGGTTTGGGACGGTCACGGCCGACGTACCCCAGCAGATGTGCAGCCGTAGTTTTATAGGGATAATAACGCTCAGGCTGTACATAGATGTCAACTCCGGGAAACGAGCCAACCTCCTCGGCCCAGCGGGCCACCACCTCTTCACTGACATCACGCCAGGCAAGCAACGGCATGGGAAGGCTGGTTCTGACATGCAGGGCAACTCTCTTTTTCGAAATCTCCCGCGGAAGCCCAATTACCTTGGAGAGCCGGTCAATATCAGCATCCACCGCATCGACAGTACGCTGCCACTTACCTCGCTTACGAAGCTCCTCCACATAATAGGCAATACAATAACTGGGACGGTTATCCGCCAGACAAATTCCGTTACGATCAAATATACGCCCGCGCGCGCCCGGCACCTGCACGCGCCTGACACTCTGCCGCACCTGATCGCGGGTCAGGTCGGCACTATTGACCACCTGCACGCGATGCAACGACATCGCCAAATAGACCATACAACCGGCAAACAGAAGCGCTAACAACGCTATTCGCCAGCTGCTAGTCAGCTTTTGACCACGATAAACCATTTTTTTCTTTCACGGGCTTAATACATCCGGAGAACTTATCAGTCAGCAAACAAATCGCAAAACTCACTCCACCGGCAATTGCGCCCGCTAATATTGAATACCCTAAAAGTGCAAAACTGTACCAAATTCCAGCAGGTCCTGATGTGCCAGCCCAGATTCGCGTCCATATCATTTGCAGGAAAGAGAGTCCTGCACATAAAATTATCCCTGTAAAAATATCAGCTGAATAAATCATACTGCGTAAAGCATGCACCACTCCGTATGCACATAACAGAAAGATCACCGTGCAAAAAACAGGAAGGCCGCCCAGGGCATCGGTAAGAATACCGGCCCAGAGCACTACCAGAAGAGCTTTCGAAAAGGGTCTGGTGATAATATAAAAGATTGCCACAGCGGAGAGAAAGCACACCTTAACCGGCATCCATGCCGATATTGAAATCATATCCTGCAGAATAGCAGCTATCAAGGTTGTGAGCACCATCACAGGCAGATTTATATCATTCCGCATAGGATCCCCCTCTAGCAGAAAGAACAAAAACTACATCCAGTGAGGCCATATCAACAGAGGGAACAACCCGGGCTTCGCGCGAAAGACCATTCGGTTCAAGCCGGCTATCCAGCAGATATCCCACCAACAGTCCTTTAGGGAAAGTGCGCCCCAATCCAGAGCTGATCACACGGGTGCGAGGCGCAGGGTTGAATTCGCGGGAAAGATAACGTAAACGAAGAGGGCTGACCACATAGAGAAGGGTTAATTCCGGATCAACGCCGGGCCGGGCTCCACCGCCATACAGAATCCCTCGTACCACACCCAGATCTTCAGATGGCACATCCAATTCACAGGCAACGCGACTGTTGGGATCGGTGATAAGCAAGACCTCGCTGGTGTGAGCGGAGACTTCAACCACGCGGCCGACGACGCCATCGGGGACAACCACCGGATCGCCCTTGCGAACTCCTTGACTGGAGCCCTTAGCCACACGGATATTCTGCCAGGCAGCGGATGTTCCACCACGAGAAAGAACAGTGGCCGCAATCCAGCGGCTCTTTACAGAGGGCTTAAAGCCCAGAACTTCCCGTAAACGCAGATTTTCCTGTTCACGTGCCTCAGCATCGCCAACAGACATTTGCAGGAGAGCCACTTCACGTTTCAGCATCCGATTTTCCGATGCGGAACGTGTCCGCGACACGACAGCTCTAAAACGAACCGAGACAGTTCGCTCAAACCAAAGACATGCATTCTCATATGGATACAATAATTCTCGCGAAATTTTTCGCACACCTGTCTGCCAGAATATTAACGACGCAACAGATACAATTAGTATCCAAATCCATAATTTAGATTGCTTCACACTGATCAATCCCCCGTTTTACCGGAAGTATAGACCAGAAAGCAACGATGAAAAAATAAACTACCGGCCAATCTTCGATTTAGCCAGGAAATTCAACTCATTTAATACAACTCCGGTACCCTCAGCTACCGCGGTTAAAGGATCATCGGCCAGCGTCACCGGTAAACCGGTCTGTGACGCAATCAACTTATCAAGACCTCGCAGCATTGATCCCCCTCCCGCCAAAACAAGTCCTCTATCAACCAGATCAGAGGCCAACTCAGGCGGACATTTCTCCAACGTTATACGTACTGCATCAACGATCGCTGACACAGGCTCCTGCAAGGCATCACGAATCTCCTCAGATGTTACAGTAAGAGTCTTCGGCAGACCTGCCACAAGATCTCTTCCTTTAACATCAAGGGTTTGTTCGTCATCCTTATTTGCGGGAGCATAAGCCGAACCAATAGTAATTTTAATTTCCTCAGCGGTTCGCTCTCCAATCATCAAATTGTAAACTCTTCTCATGTACTGGACGATACACTCATCCATGGCATCGCCGCCAACGCGAACACTGCGCGCATACACAATGCCAGCCAGAGAGATCAACGCGACCTCACATGTTCCACCGCCGATATCGACGATCATGTTTCCAGCTGGTTCAGAAACTGGCAACCCGACACCAATGGCCGCAGCCATAGGTTCTTCAATAAGAAAAACTTCTCGGGCACCGGCGTGCTTGGCAGACTCCTGCACTGCACGCTTCTCAACCTCCGTAATATCGCTGGGAACCGCGACAATAACACGCGGTTTAACCAGCTTTCGGGAGTGAACCTTACTGATAAAGTAACGGATCATCTCCTCTGTAATTCCAAAATCTGCAATAACGCCTGATTTCATTGGCCGTATAGCAATAATATTGCCGGGTGTGCGGCCAAGCATCCTTTTAGCTTCTTCTCCGACAGCCAAAATACGCTTTGTTCCCTCCTGGATAGCCACCACAGATGGTTCCCGGATCACTATGCCGCGATCCTTTACAAAAACAAGTGTGTTGGCAGTGCCAAGATCAATTCCGATATCGCTTGAAAAAAAACTCAATAGCTTATTGAACATTCTGTTCGTCCTATTGTATAAATAACTAAAAAAATAACGCAAAAACACTAATCGCGTAGTGTTAATAGTTTCTATTATTAAAGACCCATGGTCAAGTGTAAAACAACATAACCGGGGTTAAAATACAAAAATGATGTATAAAACTCGGTTATTCGAAGAATTTCGCGGGTAGCAGGCCCCTAAACCCTTCAGCTCCCTAAACCCTCCAGCTCTCTTCAGCTCCCTAACCCCTGGGCATACGGGTGAAACTCACCTCAAACTCAGTGCCCTGAACAGCCTGGAAATAGATGCCACGCAGCTGGTCACTCGCTTTATCATAAATCAGGGTGTAGGTTGACCCAGGATAGTTTCTATCCTGCAATTTAACAAAAACCTTTAAAAAATCATTCTCTTTATAAATTTTAGCCTCACCGACATTAATCGGATTAGGGTTGAAGTAACCAACGGAAAGCTGGTTGTCAGGCAGAAGCTCCCTGAATTCAATCACATAACCGCCATCAGGACGCAACCATTTGCCCTTGATTGTTTCAAATTCCGTTGTAAACTGCGAACTTTGCGCCTCTTTCGAGCTCTCGTTACCCTCTGCTCCCTCTTTTTTGCAGGAGGTGTTTGTCAGGGTGAGAGCCACGACAGCCAGAGAGATCAGAGTTACTGTTTTAATTTGGTTCATTTCTTTTTGCTCCTGTTAATTACTAACGCGGGCTCTGCCCGCAAACCGGATTTTTTACCACGGAGGACGTAGCGCAGCATAGCCGCAACCAAATTCTTTGACAGAATTCACAGGATATTACTGCTCCAAGGATTAGTTCTCACAGAGTCACAGAGAACACGGAGAGAAAACCACTAAAGATATTACTCTGTGAACTCTGTGCCTCTGTGAGAGAGAAAATGTATTTACGCCCAACAACTTTCAATTCTCAACTGAACTGACTTGCGTCCTATCGCTGATGTTAACAAACTCTGTACTTGAATCAACTGCGCATTCCTGCTAAAACTACCGCCATGAGCACTATCACATCAGAAACCATCACTAACGCCGCATTCATCCTGCGGGCAGGTGGCGTTGCCATCATCCCGACGGATACTGTCTACGGCATCGCAGCCCACCCTGACAGTAGCTCGGCCGTTGCCCGCATCTGCACTATTAAAGGTCGACCTACCGGCAAACCGATTGCACTGCTGGCCGCAGATAAGGAGTCCGTCCTGAAATTCTGCAGTGATGTTCCGGCCAAGGCGCAAAAGCTGATGGATGCATTCTGGCCGGGTGCTTTGACTCTGGTACTGCCCTGCGGTAATGAGTTCGAGGGATTCCGCGTACCCGATCATGATCAGACCCGTGAACTGTTAAAAGCCTGCGAAGGAACATTGCGGGTTACCAGCGCAAATCTGAGCGGTGCTATGCCAGCCAAAAGCGCAGTGGAAGCATTAAAAGATGTCGGTCTTGAAGCCGACCTTGTGATCAACGGAGGAACCTCCCCGGGAGGCGTTGCCAGCACGGTAGTCAAAGTTGATGCCGACAACACCCTCACGATTCTACGCGAGGGTGCCATCACATCTGAACAGATCCACTCAATACTTTGATGGTGTGATTGTTAAGAGCTCTTTATCAATGATAAAGGTCGCGGCATCATAAACCGGAATATCCTTAAAGATCACAAAACCATGCTCAACCAGCATTTTTTCTTTGGGGATTTCATAGACGCCGCCGGTAATTGTATCGACCCAGACAGGATCTTTAAAGTTGCCGCCCTTGATCTTCAGAGTTGCACTTGCTGTCTTATGAAAATCTGAGGGGATATCCGATTTATCCCAGAAAACACATACCTGTTTTCCACTTTTGATATCCCTGTGTCCGTAAACCTGAACCTCTTTATCACATGTCACTTCACATGCGTAATCAGGGATCAATTCCAGATTATCATTAAAAACCGAAACCACATTCTGAACCGCATAGTAGGATGTTTTGACCTTCAGGACCTTAAATCCATCCGCAGCACCAGAGGTCTTGATTAAGCCATAGCGAACAAGTCCATTATGAAAAGAGGTAGTGCGGTAATCAAGATCAGCTGCAGTAAAAACAGAGGAGACAACTCCATGGCCAATGTCACCCAGCATTCTGCGTGTATACCACTTGGCCTGGGTAATTTCAGTCCAGGGATATTTACACAATGCCCCTGCTTTGCAATACTCAGACTGAGTACCCGATTCCCCCTGCCACATTTTAATATTCGGAGCATACTTCTCTATCAACTCCTTGACCGGTGCTACCTGCTCGTATTTTTCATCAGGATTCTTTGCATAATGATGATAGACAATCCAGGTAAAGAGATCCGTCTTATTCTGCTCTTTGAGCGTTTTCAGAAACGACTCAACAATCGGCAGTCGGTTTCCACCGAAAGTACAGAGAGAGAGACCTGCAATCCTTGCATCAGGAATATTATGTTTTATAATCTCTGCTGTACGAATAGAAAAATTAACAATCTTCTCAGGTTTATTGGCGCTGCGCAGCTCTGGTTCATTCCAGACCGACCAGTCGCGAACTTTTCCCTTATAGCGTTTGGCCATCAGCTCAACCCACTTATCCCATGCTTCCAAACCTGGATTTTGATCAGGAAAGCCATCAGCCAATGTTCTGCCACCACCGCCTTTATAGATGGGGTTGCCATAACTGGTCTCCAGCCAGATCTCAAGGCCACGCGAACGGGCATCATCAATAATATGATCAAGCCAGGCAAAGTCATAAATGCCGGGATCTCGTTCGCAACGGGCCCAGCCCCCCTGTAAACGAATCTTTTTTATACCCAGAGCAGGCAGATAAGAGGCAAAAGCATCATAATCCGAATACTCACGATCAATCGTTTCGCAACCCAGTGCCCAGCGCGAAGATCCAATTTCATCAATACTCTTGGGATTAATCGTTCCAATCCGCTTCAACCCAGGATCAAGAGTGGTCTGCACCCTTGTATCTGTATTATCAATCACCTGAGCCAAAACAGAACTCACCAAAGCCAAACTGCATAATACCAAAACTTTTTTCATCAAAATCTCCCTTTTATTAATAATCAATAGCAGTATATACACAACTCCAACTGGAATCAATTTAGATAACCCGCACAACACCTTTGATTTTCCGAACAAATAAAATATATTTGCTTCGTAAAAATATTATCCACAAATTATCTCTCACAGACTCGCAGAGAACACGGAGAGAAAACCACTAAAGATATATTACTCTGTGAACTCTGTGCCTCTGTGAGAAATAAAAAAAGTACAGAAAAAACACGAAAATGAATGATAGCAGCATAGAGTCCACACTTGCGCATGAATAGTTTATTTGATACAAAAACACAATGAGTTCAAAGCTTTTACTAAGCACGCGTAATTTAAAAACATGGTTCCCTATCAAAAAGGGTGTGTTTGCCCGTACTGTCGGTTACGTGCGCGCCGTTGATGATGTCTCTATCGACATCTATGACGGCGAAACACTGGGTGTCGTGGGTGAATCCGGCTGTGGCAAATCCACCCTGGCCAGAACCATCCTTAAACTGGAGAAACCGCGCTCCGGTTCAATTCTGATGAATGGCGAGGATTTATTGACCATGAAGGGCGACCAGCTTAAAGCTTTTCGCCGGTCAGTGCAGGTTGTTTTTCAGAATCCGCAAGCATCACTTAATCCCCGCCACACCGTGCTGGAGCTGGTGACTGAAGCAATGCTGGCCTATGGGTTAACCACACGTGAGACCCGCCATGCCGATGCAGGTAAGTTGCTCAATGATGTTGGTATGCCATCAGATGTCCTCGATCGCTATCCGCATGAATTCTCTGGTGGACAGCGTCAACGAATCAGCATTGCCAGAGCTCTCTCTCTAAACCCGAAACTCTTAATCTGTGATGAAGCGGTCAGCGCACTTGATCTTTCTGTACGCGCCCAGGTTCTCAACCTGCTTGAAGAACTGCAGCAGAAACGCAAATTATCCTATCTGTTTATTACACATGACATCGGTGTTGTGGAACACATCAGCGACCGTATTGCCGTCATGTATCTCGGTAAAATTCTGGAAACCGGACCAACTGCTGACGTACTGGACACCCCGGCGCACCCTTATACCCGCCTTTTGATGCGGGCTGTTCCTCGGATTGGCACCCCGCTGCCGGAGGATGACACAGCTCCAGTTGAAATCAGCCAGACAAAAGAGATCAAGGGTTGCCCCTTTGCTCCACGTTGTCCTTTGGCCGATGATCATTGCCGATCAAATACCCCCCCACTTGAAGCATTAAAGTCGGCAAAACACCAATGCGCCTGTTTCAAACCTTCTGTTTGATGCAGCAAAATATGATGATAAAATTATCGGTCGATGGGAGATGCCGATGGTTAAATACGAACTTATTTTTTCAAGAGGCCACAGATTTTCCGGCAAATTCAACGATAATGTAAAATGGGATGGGTCCTGGGAGGTCAAAGATAACAAGCTGATCCTGAATCATCCTATCAGTAATTCAACAGATATCTATGATCTGCCACCAAAACGAGAGATGCAGGACGGACGTAGTGTTTATAAACTCTACGGTCATAACGAAAAGGGCGAAGGCCGCGTGCTGGTTAAAGTGGAGGATTGAGAAACAAAAAAACACGCCCGTTTCCGGCGTGTTTTTATAATAATAATGGTCGGAGCGGAGGGATTCGAACCCTCGGCCTCTGCGTCCCGAACGCAGCGCGCTACCAGGCTGCGCTACGCTCCGACAAAATCATAAATTAAATTTAAGCACGTTCTACAACGATCTCTGGATCAATTGACTCACGGAGAGCACGTTCAATTCCCTGCTTAAGAGTTACCTGAGCATGAGGACAAGAACCACAAGCACCACGCAATTTAAGAGTTACAGTTTTGCCTTCAATAGATACAAGGTCCAGATCACCGCCATCGGCCTGCAACATTCCACGCATCTCTTCCAGTTTTGCTTTAATCTGCTCTTCCATAAAAAAAATTCCTTTGTTAAAGTGGTCAATATAATGCCTTAATTTCTTTAAAAGGTCAACATCTCAGCGTAATTTTTCATTAATTTTTTATTATTCCAATTTTCATCGAGGCAATGTATAGTCAATAAACATGAAACTAAATCTCCATATTATACTACTTTTTCTTTTTTCTGCCTTTAACCTACCTGCAGTTGAAGTCCAGATAACCTTCCCTCCTGAAGGCAGCACCCTCTTCACAGGTCCTCAAACCTTCGTAGCCGGAAACATCAAACCCGCCGAAACCCAGCTGAGTATTAACAAAAAAACCATCGTCCCCTACCGAACCGGCAGCTTTCTTTTTATGCAGACCATGATACCGGGCAAAAACATACTTAACATTAAATCCGGTTCTTTTGAAACAAAGCATATTTTTTTCTTTTCGCAGCCGAAACCAAAACCAGCACCACCCAAAATAACCCCGCTCTACCCAGTCCGCACATCCGGTGTGATCACAGGTAAAACTTTTAGGATCAGTTGCAAAGCACCAGCCGGCTCTAATCCACAGGTTCAGGTGGGCGAACGTACCATTTCCTTAAAAGCCAACAAGCAATATAAAGATATCTGGTCGATTCCACTGCGACTATCCTGCCCTTTAAAGGATCTGCCGGTTACCTTTTTTGCTAAAGGACTACAAGATGTCAAAGCCGGATCTCTCAACACCCTTAATGCCCCGGAGAGCTTTAAGGTCATCGGCGAACTCTTCTCGACACGGGCGCGCAGTAAACCGGATGCAGGTGAGATCATCGCTTTTCTCTATCCCGGTGATATTATCGCCAGTAGCGGATATGAGGGTTCTTATCGGAAAATGGCAATCAACGCAAAGGAGTGCTATGTTAACAGCAAATACCTAGAGCAAATCAAACTGACTCAGGGAACATCCGCTGATTTGAAACGTACAGATATTACAGATGGCTACGGTCCCTTTCCTCCTACTAAGAAAAAGGCCAAAGATATTCTGCTTGTCCTCGATGCAGGTCACGGCGGTACAGACAGCGGCGCAATTGGTCCCTCAGGGTTAAAGGAAAATGAGGTTACCCTGAAGCAGGTGCTGCTACTGAAAGATGTTTTTGAGAAAGCGGGTTACCAAACTTTACTGACGCGTTCAACAGATGATTACGTGGGGCTCTACGATCGCGTACGTGCAGGCTACAACAAAAGGGCCGATGCCTTTATCTCAATACACTACAACTCCTGCCCCTCTCAGCAGAACCCGCGTGACAGACGGCACATCTCCACATACGCATGGAACAAGATCGGTAAGGAGCTCGCAAAACCGGTCAACACCGAACTGGGCAAAATATCACCGGTGCGTAACGCAGGCGTTCTCTACGGCAATCTGGCCGTATGTCGCAACCCCGCAGTTCCATCTATTCTGATTGAACTGGACTTCATCACCAGCCCCGAAGGCGAAGAGCTGATCCAGACCACCAAATTCCAGAGAGAGGCCGCAGAGGCGATTCTGAGGGGAATACAGAGCTGGTGCGGGAATTAGGGGTTAGGGGTTAGGGAGCTGAAGAGGGGTGTGAAAGGTGGAAGGATGAATGTAAAAAAACGAACGTCCAACATCGAACATTGAACGTCCAACGTTGAATAAGAGGTAGCGCTCAGCGCTTGATTACAGTGGTTGCGGCGTTATGGGCCGTATGGGCCGTATGGGGCGCATGGGAATGCCCTGCACGGATACGCGCCCTCCCGCTTCGCGAGAGAGGCACGTCCTACAACTGATCACTGTAAACTGACGACTGTAAACTGACCTCAGCTTCTCATCTGCGGGAAGAGGATTACATCACGTATCACCTCTGTACCAGTCAGCATCATCACAAAGCGGTCTATTCCCAGCCCCAGCCCACCGGTGGGCGGCATACCGTGCTCAAGCGCCAGGATAAAGTCCTCATCTACCTTCTCGGCATCATCACCAGCCTGATCAGAGAGAGCTGCTCTCTGGGCCTTAGGATCGTTCTGTTCGGTATATCCAGGGCAAAGCTCCTTGCCACCCACAACAAACTCGAAAACATCCACCAGATCAGGATCATCGGCGCAGGCTTTGGCTAATGGCACAAACTGACGTGGAATGCGCGTCACAAAAGTCGGCTGACGCAGGGTCTTTTCAATCAGCTTGTCATAGACCTCATGGGTGATCAGAAGATGATCCATCTCCGGCTCAATCTCAAGCCCCTTGGCCTCGGCTTTGACTTTGGCATCTTCGATTGAGAGATCAAACCAGTCAGCACCCATCAGATCTTTCACGAGATCATAATAGGGAACTTCGCGGTATGGCGGAGTAAAATCAAGAATTTCTTTGGTTTCACCAAATTCAACAGTCATCTGGCCCAGCACCTTTTCACAAACACGCGGCAACAGACCTTCAATAATGGCCTTCATCGATTTGCGGTCACCATAAGCCTCATAGATCTCCAACACAGTAAACTCAGGGTTATGCGTGCGGTCAATGCCCTCATTACGGAAATTCTTACCCAACTCAAAAACCTTATCAAAACCACCCACAATCAGGCGCTTCAGATAAAGTTCAGGGGCAATACGCAGAACCATATCCATACCCAATGCATTGTGATGGGTTACAAACGGCTTAGCAGCGGCACCACCGGCCTGAGCCTGCATTATGGGTGTCTCCACCTCCATGAAACCGCGTTCGGCCAGAAAGGCACGGGTTTCAGTAATGATAGCACTACGCTTGTAGAAACGATCACGCGACTCTTTATTCATCATCAGATCAAGGTAACGCTTGCGATAACGCTCTTCAATGTCCTGCAATCCGTGAAACTTTTCAGGGGGCTGCTGCACAGCCTTACTGAGCAAAGTCCAGCTATGCACCTTAATAGTAGCTTCGTCGGTACGTGTTTTAAACAACGATCCCTTAACGCCGATGAAGTCGCCGAGATCAAGAGCTTTAAAGCCCATGAACTGCTCCTCTGTCAGAAGATCCTTCTTAATAAAGATCTGGAAAGTATCAGTGCCATCATCAAATGTAGCAAAGGATGCCTTGCCCATGCGGCGGATAGTCATCAGACGGCCAGCAGCAGTGACCTCTTTATCAACCTCGAAAGACTCACGAACTTCGGAGAGACGTGTACGTTCAAAAGCCTCACCATAGGGTTTAAAGCCAAGCTCTTCCAGCTTCTGCATATTGGCTAAACGTTGCTCGCGATATTCATTTGTTGAAATAACTTTATCTTCAGACATCCAATCCATCCTTTATATAACTAAAGTTGCTTTCCTCCGCAACAAAACTACGTTCTTGTGATGTGCTAAACCATCACCTTTTATTTTACACTTGTGCCTTAAACACCGCAACTTTAGACAATAACGCTTCGCGTTGTATAAAATTCAATGCATAAAAAGTTTATGTATCATAGCACAATCCGGGTGCAATTGTGAATTCAGAGTTCCTGATCTCGTTTATTTCATTCAATGCAACGCGAAGCGTTGTTAACTAAAGCTACGGTGCTTAAAAAACAACCAGTAATTTAGAAAGGCTGATTTCTTACATCACAAGAGCTCAGGTTGGTTGCGACGGAAAGTAGCTTTAGCCTGCTCGACATCAAGAGTAACCTGCCGCACCAATTCCTCAGCGGAGTCAAACTTGCACTCCTTACGAAGAAACGATATAAAGTACACCTTTATCTCTTTTCCGTAAAGCTCTTCATTAAAATCAAACAGATGGGTCTCCAGCACAATCTCATCTGGAGATGTATCCTTGAACGTGGGACGCACCCCAAGATTGGCAGCTCCCCCGTACACCTGACCATTCGCCCTTATCCGAACCGCATAAACCCCGTTAGGAGGCAGCAGATCCACATCAGGAATAATGTTTGCTGTTGCCATATCCAAACGGTTGCCAACGCCACGACCGCAAACAACTTTTCCCCCGACAGAATAGGCCCGCCCAAGCATCTGGTTAGCCTCCTCCAGCCTGCCCTCACTGATAGCAAAGCGAATTCTGGTACTGGATATCTCAACGCCCTTAAACCCTGCGTAAGGAACAACGACTACCCTGAAACCGAAATGCCTGCCGAAGCGGGCTAAAAGCTCAGGAGTTCCCGCAGCCTGTTTACCAAACCGCCAGTTATCTCCACAACGGATCTCACACAGATGAGAGTGTTCATCACTCCCCGGCTCTTTATCGCAAAGCCACCTGACAAAATCTTGCGGTTCCTGCTCCG
Source organism: Kiritimatiellia bacterium (assembly GCA_027858965.1). Lineage (GTDB taxonomy): Bacteria > Verrucomicrobiota > Kiritimatiellia > RFP12 > UBA1067 > M55B167. Next base: position 15,259 of record JAQIBS010000076.1, on the reverse strand, counting down.
CAATTTCCTTTGTGAATTGCACCAGCAGAACACCGTCAACGCCAACCTGCTTAAAAAGATCAAGTCGTTCATCATTGGTACAGAGAAGTCTTGGCCGCTTATAGGGAGCCAGCAAAGAGAGCGGATGTTTATCAAAGGTCATAACCCAGGCCTGGCCACCTATCTCACGGGCCCGTTCAACCGCACTCTTTAAAACATCCTGATGTCCCTTATGAACACCATCAAAAAAACCAACAGCCAAAACGACAGGCATCGGCAGATCACGGAATTCAGATGGTTCTTTAAATATTTTCATCTAATTTGTACTGCATAACGCTCATACGGTAGTATGCGCTCATTCAGTTGAGAGAGGCTTAACTCCTGCAAATCTTCATAAGTAATAGCACCACTGACATCAAAATCACCTGAGTGCGTGCGGCGCAGCACATCCAGAGAGGCACCGCAGCCCAAAGTCTGACCCACATCATGCGCCAGCGTGCGCACATAAGTTCCTTTGGTGCAGATGACCTCAAATGAAACCAGAGGCGGCTGCCAATCGGTCAACTTAAAACGGAAGATATGTACAAAACGTTGCTTTCTCTCCACCTCTTGTCCCTTACGGGCAAGTTTATAAAGAGGAACTCCATTGACCTTGATTGCGGAGACCATCGGAGGGGTCTGAAAGATATCGCCGGTCAATTCTTTGAATTGTGCTTCAACCTGTTCGCGCGTAATGTGCTCCCAGGGATTCTCTTCAAGGATCTCACCGTCACAGTCCTGGCTTGAAGTAACAATGCCAAGATGCATAACTCCGGTATAAGTTTTATCGCCACCCATAATCTGGCTTGAAAGCTTGGTGCCTTTGCCCAGAAGCATCATCAACAATCCGGTTGCATTGGGATCTAATGTGCCGCCATGGCCTACTTTTTTCAGCTGATATTTACGACGGATCCCGTTAACAATGTCATGTGATGTACAACCAACCGGCTTATCTACTAAAAGAACACCGTCACGACTCTCATTATAACTCTTTAATTTTTTCAATCGTTTACTTTCGTGGTTTTTGCAAGTTTTTTTTATCTCTCACAGCTGGCTTAACCAGAGTTCACGAAGTTATTAACTACGAAACACACCAAACTCACGAAAAAGAAGGCTTGGCATCCGGCGTCTTTGCGGGAGAATATCTGCATCGTGATTATTTTCGTGTCATTCGTGTTTTTCGTAGTTAAAAAATTGATTGCGACTCCGCCCGCACAATGTGCTTCGTAGTTGAAACCAACCACTATACATCCGGATTATCATCTGAAACAGGATTTTTATCATCCATGCGGGTGAGAATATCAAGCACATGATCACCCTTCTCTACCGACAGATCCAGCTTGAATTGCAAACGCGGCGTATATTTAAGAGTCAGATCACGATTGATAATAGTTTGAAGCTCTTTGCCTTTACGGGAAATTTGACTGAGCATCCTAGTACGGACATCATCATGTCCAAAGATAGAAACCATGACTCTTGCAGTTCTCAGGTTGGGAGCACAATCGACCTCGGTAATCGTTATCGCGGCAAGGTCAATAGACTCTCCCGCAAAAACATGATAAAGAGCTTCTCCTATCGCACGACGAAGAAGTGAGTTAATACGATCCACACGTTTAACAGCCATATCGGCCTCCCTGTATTAAATATATCTTCGATGTTACAGAGACACTGTAAGCAAAAAACCGACAGTGCTCTTTAAACGCCCTAGACTGCTTACAAAGCGAGCGGTAGTAATTCATGGATATAGCACTCAACAATATCTTTTTCGGCAAATCCTTCAAAGCCCTTGAACAGAATTCCGCATTCCTGAGCACCTGAAACCTCATCCACCGCCTGCTGGAAATGCTGAAGAACAGATAACGATCCTTCAAAGATGACCTCTTCCTTGCGCTTAATACGGTATCGTCCTTTAGACATCAATGTACCATCCAGCATCTGACAACCGGCAACACGGCCCGTCTTGCCAATATCAAAGATAGCACGAATCTCAGCATGTCCTCTGACAACCTCCTTGTACTCAGGTGGCAGCAGATCAAGCATACGCTTTGTAACGAAGTCCATCAGCTCATAAATAATACGATAGGTACTGATTCTCACGCCATCATGACGTGCAACCTGCTGAACCCCTGACTCAATTCCTACATTGAATCCAACGATCAACGCTGAACCAGCGGCCGCTTTATGAACATCCGTGGCAGAAACATTACCAATTCCGTCAGAGATTACATTAAGTTTAACTTTTTTACTCTTGATTTCGTTGAGCGACTCAATGATAGCCTCCAAAGAACCCTGGGTATCAGCCTTCACAATCACAGGCAGTTCCAGTGTCTTGTCAGAACTGATCAGCATCATGGCCTCAAGCGATTTAGGCTTGGATGAAGCAAACTTCACCATCTTATTCGCATTCGCCACCTCTGCGGCCAAAGATCTCGCACGCTTCTCATTCATCATCACACGGAATGTGGCACCAGCTTCAGGCACACCGGAGAGACCCATACACTTAACAGCAGTGGAAGGCCCGACCGATTTAACACGACGGCCGCGATCATCAATCAAACCGCGCAATTTACCAAAATATTCACGGCAGAGAAGTATATCACCAACATTAAGAGTTCCACCCTTGACCAACAGAGTCGCAGTTGGGCCGAGTCCCTGTTCCAGCTGAGCTTCAACAACAATTCCGTCAGCACGGCGTTGAGGATTAGCCATCAGTTCCAGCACATCAGCCTGCAACAGAATCATCTCAAGAAGATGATCCATACCGTCACCTGTAATTGCGGAGACTTCAGTACAAATAACATCGCCACCCCACTCTTCAGGGGTCAAGCCTTCGGCCTGCAGCATCTGACGGACCTTGTCCGGCTGAGCATCAGGAAGATCGCATTTGTTAATAGCAACCATGATCTGAACACCGGCAGACTGAGCATGCTTAATAGCCTCACGGGTCTGCGGCATAATACCGTCATCAGCAGCAATAATGATAACGGCAATGTCCGTCATATTAGCGCCACGTTCACGCATGGATGAAAAGGCGGCATGTCCAGGAGTATCGAGGAACGTAATCTTGCGTCCGTTAATCTCTAGAGTGTAGGCTCCAATGTGCTGTGTAATTCCACCAGCCTCGCCTGAGGCAACCTTTGCATTACGGATACGATCCATCAAAGATGTTTTACCATGGTCAACATGTCCAAGGAATGTGACAACCGGCGGACGCATCACCATGTCATCAAGACTATCTTCAGGAATTGCATCGTCTGCACTCTCAGTCTTGATAACCGGTTTACGCTCACTGGAGCGTTTCTGACGCTCTATCTCAATTTTAAATCCATATTTATCAGTTAATTTGGTGGCAACCTCGATCTCAATACGTTCATTGATTGAAACCAGCATATTCATCTGCATCAGATCAGCAATCAGACGATTAGGACGCAGCCCCATTCTCTCTGCCAGATCCTTAATAACCACCGCACCGCGTAATGTAATAATACGGTCAGGAGAGACCGTTCTTTCCACTGGAGCTACGGGCTGCTGAGGAACCTCACGCGGCTGATGTACCTGACGTGCAGGTGCTCTGCGCGGCTGACCTCTGCCATCTACTCTCTGATCTCTTACACCTTTTAGAGTTGCTCTTTGATCGCGGCCCATAGCGGGCTGTTCAGGCTTAGCAGCCGGAGCTTCTTGTGCAACAGGTGCTGCAACAGGCTTCTCAACTGGTTTTTCAACCACAACAGCCTTCGGCTCCTCTGCAACAACCTTTGCGGCCTCAACCACAGGTGCCGTTTCAACAGCAGGGCTCTCGACCTTTTCAGAAGCGACTTCCACTGGCTCAGCTGCCTTTTCAACAACAGGAACAGCTTTACCCTTGACCAACGCATCCATTTCCAGAGCCTTGTCATGGTGAGCTTTAAGCGCATCGTTTTCAACTTTAGTACGTTCCAGAACGCGTGTCACAACCGTCTTGAGTTTTTTCTCACGACGTGCTGTACGCTCAGCGATACCACTCTCAATATCAGAGGGCAAACGCTTATTCAGCGCCTCTTGAAGCTTTTTAACGTCATCATCATCAATCTTAGACAACGGAGAATAGACTTCAATGTCCAGCGCTTCCGCCTGCTTAATAACCTCAAAACTGGAGGTTTGTGCTCTACCGGCAAGTTCACATACTCTCATAACTGTTTATTACTCTCCCGAATCTTCCACGCTGTTGGCAGCAGATGCTGCGGCCCAAATCTTACTGGCGGTTATTTCATCAAAACCGCAGATTTCCTGTAAATAGGATATTTCAACATCAACAATGCCTTCAGTCGTCAGGAATCCACTTTCAACCAGCTTGATTGCAAGCTCATCTGTGAGGTCAAGCACCTCAGCCAGTTCCTCAATAGCACTCTCGCGTTTTGACTCAAAGGAAACCTCTTCTTCAACCTTTTTAATGTCAACGCGCCAACCCGTCAGCTTTGATGTCAACCGTACATTCTGACCTCGCTTGCCAATTGACAAGGAAAGCTGGTCAGGATTAACGATAACATAAACCGTACGTCGTCCCTCTTCATCCATAGCACCGAGCTCAATCTCTTTTAGTTTAGCCGGTGCCAATGCCTGAGTAATATATTGCTTAATATCATCACTCCAGCGAACAATATCGATCTTTTCCCCGTTAAGCTCTCGAACAATGTTGCGAACCCGCACACCACGCAAACCAACACAGGCACCAACTGGATCAACCTTCTCATCCAATGACTTTACCGCAATCTTTGAACGGAAGCCGGCATCACGGGCAACACCCATAACCTCGACAATTCCATCCGCTATCTCGGAAACCTCTAAATAAAAGAGTGTTTTAACAAACTCAGGACATGCACGGGAAAGCACAACAGCCGGACCGTTAGAAGAAGCCTGTACTCTTAATACATAAGCACGTACCCGGTCTCCAACATTGTAATCCTCTGTAGGAATTCGCTCTTTTGAAGGCAGTACTGCTTCAGTCTTACCTAACTCAACAATCAAATCACGATGACTTATCTGACGCACTGTGCCAGTGACGATATCGCCAATGCGGTCCTTATATTCATCATAAACATTCTTACGCTCTGCCTCACGGATCTTCTGCAGAATCATCTGACGCGCAGTCTGCGCTGCAATACGCCCCAGTTTTCCAGGCGACACTTCGATCTCAATCAACCCGTTGGGCTCAGTTGCAGGGTCGATCCTTTTAGCCTGACGCATTGTAATAAAGCCAAGACCTTCTTCTTCATCAGAGGCAACCACAGTATCATAAGCCTTAATCGACAGAGTCGTACGATCGATTTCCACCCTGAGATCATTGGTAACTTCCATACTCTTACGGGCAGCCTGCTGAATAGCAGACTCAATCGCTTGAATAATAATTTCTCTGTCAACACCTCTATCGCGCTCTAAATAACTTATAATTGAAAGTAACTCGTTATTCATTACTGCACCGCCTTAGCCTTAAAATCCGTATCTCTACCAACAAAAAAGAGCGGGAATAAAACCCCACCCTTCTATTTACAAAAGAGACAGTATATTACGGCAAACTGGTAAAACTGTCAATCATCAAACAAAATAACGCCAAATTTCAAAAAAATTCCATTTTTTTGCTGCCAAATAAGACGGCGCAGAGCACCATTCTACAGAACTTCGCACACAAACCCCCTTTTTAAACAGGGTCTAGTCAGAGACCACATCCTACTCTACATGAGTTGTGACAACAACTCTCTGAAAGGGATCTGGGAACAGGAAGCGAAGAGCGGGTTAGCTCGCAAGGTGCGCTGGGCGCTAACGGCAGGCGAGTTGAGGCCGCAAAGGAAACGGGCTTGCTGCCGTGATTGACTGAGCGCATCGGGATTTTCCCGGGCGATCTCTTCCATTTTCGCAAGAATACCCGGAGCAATGGGAGGGGCATCCCGTTCAGGAAGGATGACAGGATCGTCACCTTTGCAGACACCGCAATGACCACAAGGGGGAATAGGCTCGCCGAAGTAGGCTAGCAACCGATTTGTGAGACAGGTACCTTCCTGCGCATAGTTAACCATGGAGTCTATCCGCTCAATTTCAAGCTGCTCATGCTGGTCAAAAAGGGTGCTTAGTTTTTGACCGAGCTCAACTCGGTCAACGGAGGGCTCTATCAATCTGAAGCGTTGACGATAGCCCGACATCTGGAGGGTAATATGCCGTTTATCCTGCAAGTTTTCGAGGGCGCGTATAACAACTGCGCGGGAATGACCAGTGCGCTCAATAGCAGCATCCATATCAAGCGTCACCCATTTGCGTGCCTTCCGGCAACAAGCGAATATATTTTTAAGGAAAGCTGCTTGTTTTTCGGAATACTGGACCAGAATCTGAGCGCCTGGGTTATGGGATTCAAAACGGATATCGCTATAATAATAGCCCTCAAACTTAATAACGCCGAACAGCTCTAAATGGGTGAGCAAAGTACTGACAACGAGCTGGCGAATATCATGCGCCCGAGAGAGCTCGCGGGCGGTAATGTCGATCTCCTCCCCCGCATCCAGGAGTTCATTCAAGAGAGAGGAGATACTGGCGGGATCGGGCGTGTCGCCATAGACAAAATTTTCAAGCGTAGTACAATCATCAGTACAGGCGAAAAGTTCACAAATGGCAAGTGCTCCATCGCGACCTGCACGGCCGGTCTCCTGGAGGTAGCTCTCAAACCCTTTGGCAAGATGGTAATGATAAACATATCGAATGTCGGCTTTGTCCACACCCATTCCAAAAGCAATCGTGGCACAGATAATCGAAATACCCCCCGCCATAAAGGATTCCTGCGTGGAGGTGCGTTGTTCAGTAGGCAACCCTGCATGATACGGCGCGGCATTAAAGCCATTTTCAACAAGCAAACTGGCAACTCTTTCGGCATCTTTCTGAAGATGAACATAAACAATTGCCGGACCAAGCGGGCGTTCTTTAAAGCGCTGTACCAGTAGCTGATCCCGTTCATGTCCGTGACAAGCACTAACGCGGAATTCGAGATTGGGTCGGTACAAGCCGGTATTGATAACATCGGCCGGCTGAATCTTAAATGCCTCTGCCATATCTTTGCAAACCTTCGGCGTAGCGGTCGCGGTCAGAGCCAGAACGCGCTCGACGTTGAGCGAATCAACCGCATTGGCAAGCTTCAGATAATCAGGACGGAAATTATGCCCCCAGGCCGAAATACAATGAGCTTCATCAACTGCCAGCAAGCTGATACTCTGCCCGCGAATGAGATTTAGAAACCGTTCATTCGTAAGCCTTTCCGGGGAAACAAAAAGCATCTTAAGATGACCACCACGAATAGCATTAGAGACCTCTCGATATTTTTCCTCTGTCAAACTTGAATCAAGACGCTCCGCCTTAATATCCTTTGCCTGCAAACTATCAATTTGATCCTTCATCAATGCAAGTAAAGGAGAGACAACAAGCGTTAACCCGGGCAGCAAAAGCGCGGTCAATTGATAGCACAGGCTCTTTCCCGATCCCGTCGGGAAAATGGCCGCGGCACTTCGGCCAGCCAGCAAAATGTCAATCGTCTCCAATTGGCCAGCGCGAAAAGTATCGAAACCAAATTGAGATTTCATAATTTCGAGTGGATTTGTGTTATTCATCTTTAAAGCCTTTCATGTCCCAGTACGTCCCGTACCTTGGCGGCAAGATCCTGGATCGTAAAAGGTTTCTGGATGAAGTGCATGCCCTCCTCGATAAGCCCCTGCTTGGCGATGATATCAGCCGTGTAGCCAGACATGAACATATGCTTGATTTTCGGGTGGAACAGAGTGAGACGAATGGCCAGGTCCAGGCCGTTCATTTGGGGCATGACCACGTCGGTCAGCAACAGATGAATCTCTCCGGCGTGCTCCTCCGCCATCGCGATGGCCTCGTCCGGAAGGCCAGCCGTCAAAACCCGGTAGCCCAGACTTTCCAGCATCCGCTTGCCCATTTCCAGGATCAAAGGTTCGTCCTCCACGAGCAGCACGGTATCGTGGCCGCGGAGGGCCGCTTTCGCCGGGCCGGATGCCGAAACTTGCATGGATTCGCCGCAGTGCCGGGGCAAGAAAAGCCTGAAGGTTGTCCCTTTTCCCGGTACGCTGGTGAGATTGATGCTGCCGTTGTTCTGCTTGACAATGCCATACACGGTGGCCAGGCCCAGGCCCGTACCCTCTCCAACGTCCTTCGTTGTGTAGAATGGCTCGAAGATATATTCGAGCATCTCTGGTTCCATTCCACAACCGGTGTCGCTAACAGAGAGCGTCACGTATTCGCCGGGAACAAGATCCGGGGTCATAGCGCAGAAATTAGCGTCAGCGGTCAGGGTGCCGGTCTCAACCTTGAGCTTGCCCACCCCTGCGATGGCATCGCGAGCGTTGACGCACAGGTTGGCCAGGATCTGGTCAATCTGCGCGGGATCCATCTTGACCGTTGTATCTGCTGCTGTCGGTTGCCAGGTGAGGTCTATATCCTCGCCGATCAGCTGCCGCAGCATCATGAGCATCCCGCACACGGTCTCATTCAGGTCAAGCACTTTGGGCGTCATGGTCTGCTTGCGGGCGAACGCCAAGAGCTGGCGGGTCAGGGTGGCTGCACGACTTGCGGCCGTGCGGCTCTCGGTCAGATCGTTGTACAGCGCAGACTTGGGATCGGTCTCTTTCAGGGCCATATCCGTATAGCCGAGGATGACCTGGAGCATGTTGTTGAAATCGTGCGCCACGCCGCCAGCCAATCGCCCGATGGATTCCATCTTTTGTGCCTGTTGCAACTGGGCTTCTGTTTTGCGCTGTTCAGAGATGTCCATATACGCGCCAAGGATGCCGATGATTTGCCCTTGCGAGTTGCGCAGGGGAACTTTGCTCGTGAGAAGGACAATGATTTCCCCTTCGGGTGTCGTCTGGGGTTCTTCGCTATCCAGAATTGTTTCGCCCGCGATCACCCGTAGGTCATCCGCGTTGTACCTCTCCGCCTGATCTTTCCACACCATCTGGCTGTCATTTTTTCCAACGACTTCTTGCTGATGGGAAAAGCCCGCATCGCTCGCAAACGCTTTGTTGCATCCCTGATAAAGAAGATTGATGTCTTTCCAGAATACCCGGACGGGAATTGCGTTAAGGATGTCTTCGAGGAGTTTCTGCGATTCACGCAACGCCTCTTCTGACCGTTTTCGTTCGGTAATATCCCTGAATTCCACCACGCGGACATCCTGCCCTTTGTATGGAATATTCCGTCCCTCTAACCGAAGTGGATATTCTTCACCATCTTTTCGCACGCCGATCACTTCATAGGATTTTTCATAGCCGGATGAAATATTGTCCATCACTTCTTTGCGTGTCTGTTCGGCAATGAGCAACAACCCGTCCATTCCCACTAATTCTTCAACCGAATACCCTGTTATTTGGGAGAGTCCCCGGTTGCATTCGAGGATTATTCCCTTGCTGTGGATGGCAATGCCGCCAAACGTGGCATTGTGCAAGGCTCGGTAGCGCTCTTCGCTTTCCTTCAGATCTTTACCCGCCTGCTTACGTGCAGTTATGTCCTGGAAAACACAATAGGTTTTAAAGAACCTACCATCGGGTAAATAGCCTATGCAGCCCTCGAACAAAACATCCAGATAGTATCCGCCTTTGTGCCGTATCTTGTATTCCACATCATGCACCGAACCTAGCCGTTTAAACCTGGAAAAGTTTTTTTTGAAATGCGGTTTCCAATCCTGATGCAGGAAGTCCACAAAACATTGACCAATCACCTCATCCAGTTCATAGCCCAGCGTTTTAAGCCAGGTCGGATTCACATCGATAAAACAGCCGGATTCATCCAATGATTGGTAGGCGAGCGGGGCATTATCGTAGAGCGCCCTGAATTTTTCCTCGCTTTCACGGAGTGCCTGATCGGCCAGGCTTCGCTGGTGGGTGAGGGATCGAATCCTCCACGAACCGAAACCGAGACCGCACACGCCCAACAGCCAGATCAAGGCGTAGCCCCTCGCGATAGAGTATACCTGCTTTTGCATAATCAGCTGCAACGGAGCTATCGGCACCGACACACTGATGCCACCGCGCAGGTCGCCCTCTTTATAACCTTGAGAGGCATGGCACTTAAGGCATCTTTTCTCGGTGATCAGCGGACGCATCAGCCGTAGATACTCCTCGTTCCCAATGCTCGCGATTTCAACCACATTGGTTTCGCCACGTTCGAACGCCCGCAGCGCTTCGACCTCCCACGCATCGGGTTCATTTCCCGGGCGGAGCGGATTCAGGCTGGTGATATGGCCAAGGAGCCCGTATTGTTCCTTGCCTAGCTCATGCACCTGACGCGTCATGTAGGCGGGATTCATCAGAGTCAGATCCATCCCGTCCGTAGTGGTTATATCGCGTGTTTTGATGTGGGAAAGGTAAGGATTGGGTGGTGTTTCTTCGGTTGGCGGCACGTACACACCCCCATGGGCAGCAGACCAACGGCGATAGATCAGATCCTTATTAAATGAATTCACCGCCTGGATACGTGCCAGCTCCGACATGTGCCCGGTAACATCCGCACGGTGCCAGTTGAACAGTATAACAATGGCCGCAGTCCACACTGCCGCCAGAATCAATACATAGCGCTTCACGGTCAGTGATTGATCGAACCCGAGTATGCGGTTGATTTTGATGAAGACGATGAGCAGGTTGGTCCTGAATGCTTTCAGAACTAGATCCAAAGTGTTTCTTTCTGTCATTTTCTTTCCTTATCAAACATTTAGAATTAACAGCAGCGGAACTCGGTTAGTCGAGCGAAGTGAGCCCATAAATCATTACCCCCTCAGTACGTCCCGTACCTTGGCGGCCAGAACCTGCTCGCTGCGATAGTCTCTGGTTTCAACAATCCCTGTTTCGCCGGCAGCAGCCTTCATTGCCGGTTTTGCGGAAATCGTCAACTTCAGAGCCGCATTCTCCTGCCACCGCAGATCGTTGAGGGCAATCCCATCCTGGTTCACAATCAGCGTCTCGCCGGTTTTCCCCATGCCCGCCCGATCCTGAAGCAGCGGATATAAACTCTGTTCCAGATTTATCCGGGCAACGAGCACTCCGATTAAATGTTCTCCATCGTGGGCCAGACAAAAAATGGGTGAGGAAAAGGCCATGGTCGGACCCCGATTCACCTTGGAGTAATAAATATCCTTGATGTATGAATTGCGTGTACGCAGCGGCTCGGTGAAATAAAGATCCGTTTTTTTGTCTAAGCCTTCTTGCGATAAATCAGTGCTGATCGCCACCTTGCCGCTGGATGCACTGACAATAAAAAGCTCGTCATAGGCATTATAATGATCCAAATACCGCTGCAACAGGCTTCGTGCTGTCGAGATGATGGCTGGGGCCGATTCGCCCCTGTTGTTCATAAAAACTTTTCCCAGAACTTGGAGTTCGTCATCCGCTGAAGCCACTTCTAAATCGCCCACTCGTTGAGCAAGCCACCCGGTCAACTCTCGAACCTTCAAGTCGCGAACCATCTGAAGTTTCTCGAATTCGTTATCGTGAATAACACTCGCCCGTTGGAAATAGAGGATCGTGACCACCGCCGTCAAAGACAGCATTGTTACAGCAAGAAACCAAAAGGCCAGCCGTGTTCTCAAACTCTTAAAGTGTAGTTTCATACTTATGGGGTTCTCCTGTTGCATCTATTTCTGATAAATTCTGTTTCGTGCATCCACCGTTCGGAATCTCGATTTTAAATCCCCATATAACGTCTCGGAAGCGCCCAGAACAAGGGTTCCGCCTTTTGCCAGTGAGGTATACAACCGCTGAAGAATCCGCTTCTGTTTTTCCTCGGCAAAATAGATCAATACATTCCGGCACAGGATCAGATCAAACGAGCCGTAAATACTTTCGGCGGGTGCACCCGTCTGTTTTGAAAGCAAATCATCTACCGAAAAGTGAACCATTTTCCTCACGTCAGAAGCCAATTGAAATTCTTCAATACTATGAGGTTTTCTTTCACGATGATCAAGCACGGAATTTGTCACGAAAGAGGCTTTGATGACGCCCGTGTACGGCACGGACGCAGTTTCGAAGGGGCTGCAATGCCTCTGGAGGGATGATCGCTACGAATAGGCAAAAAAAAAGCCCTCTCTTTCCAAAAAAGAAAAAGAGAACGCTTAAAAATGGTAGGGGTGCCCGGGATCGAACCGAGGACCCACTGATTAAGAGTCAGTTGCTCTACCAACTGAGCTACACCCCCACAAAAAAAATGGAGCAAGCGAAGGGGATCGAACCCTCAACAACCACCTTGGCAAGGTGGAACTCTACCATTGAGTTACGCTTGCGTTAAATCAGGCCTCAATATAACAATTAGCTTGCTAGCTTGCAACAGCAAATGTCATATTTAAAAAAAAATGTTAAAAGCATACTCAGATAACGAAAAAACTATGCATTTTTAATCTTCAACAACAACCGGTGTTCCAACTTCGACCAGCTGAATCAACTTAAGTGCATTCCAGTTTGAGAGTCGGAAACAGCCATGTGAGGCAGCCTCGCCGATTCGCTCGGGCACCGGTGTTCCGTGCATACCATAGCCTTTTAATGAAAGACCGATCCATGCCATTCCAACCGGATTATTTGGGCCTGGCGGAATTGAGAACTTTGCAGTCTCCGTAATGGGGGCATTAAAAAGCCTCGGATCATAGAGATAGTTGGGATTCGGCGCCATGTTCTTCACATATATCTCCCCGGAAGGCCGCTGCGATCTACTACGGGCAATGGAACAGGGGAAAAGCGCTATCAATTTTCCGTCATAACCAAAAACAGTTACCTCACGCCGACCCAGGGCAATCCGCATTGCCGCGCCCTCACGCTTAAGCTGCACAACTTTGCAGGCAGGTAGCACCACATCTGAACCGACGGACGGATTAGGCCAGTCAAGATCAGGGTTGAGGCGTACCACCGCTTTCATTGAGGTATGCCCCTTTTCAGCCAGCATCTCCTGAATAGTTTCATATCCAAGAGTCTTCATCTCTGATTTGGCTTTCCAATCTGAGGGAATAGGTGCTATTGCCATCAAATCCGCATCCGTCACAGTATAATGAGTGAGCACATTACTAACACCCCCCAGCTGATCCAGAATTTTCACAGTCGGCACACCAGTCGCATCCAATCCATTCAACAGCTGCCAGGTCATCAAAGCTGTAGCCGTTTTTCGACCCCAAACGCCATCCACACAGTTGCATGAAATATTTTTCCGGTCCAGATGCACCTGCAAAGCCAAAGTGTCATAGCAGAACCCATCCTCATATCCGGCAAAAGCGGAATCATCCTGAGCAATAACAACTGCACCGGTAAACAGAAATGTTAACACAGCTATTCCTGACAAGATTTTATTCAAATATCTCAAAACATTACCCCCTTGAAAAAAAACTCAAACTAACAAAACAAAAAAACCATCAGAGCAGTTATGCCATAACACAGAATCGTGATAATAATCACTTTATCCGTCAACAAAACCTTCTCAGGCCGCCCACCATCCTGATTGCTGTAGACAAGATCAAGATATCGAAAGATACCAAAAATGACAAATGGGATTGTCAGCCCCAGACCACTTGTACCAAAACGTTCAACAGTCTCTGCCGAGAGGGTATAAATAGAGTAACAAACCAGGGTTGCGGCAGCGGTGATACCTATCTGAATATCAAGTAGGTTTATGTTATAACCTGATAAAGCTTCACGATGCAACTCCTCTTTATCGTCAAAGAGCACTTTCTCATGCCTTCTTTTACACATCGCCAAAAAAAGAGCCAGCAAAAAGGTACATAACAAAAGCCAGGGGGATATACGAACAGAGAGAGCCAACGCACCAGCCATGGCACGTATCACAAAACCTGTTGCTATGATAAACACATCCACATACGCAATCTGCTTTAAGCGGAATGTATACAGAAGCTGCATCAGAAAATAGGCGGCCAGAACACATATATAACCAAGAGGCAATGCCAATGACCCGGCAAACCCGATCCCTAAAAGAACAGCGGCAAAGATGCAGGCACTCTTTTTTTTCAAGGCCCCTGAGGCCAGCGGTCTCAACCGCTTTACCGGGTGAACACGGTCCGCCTCAATATCATGCAGATCATTGATTATATAGATACCGCTTGAAACAGCGCAAAAACAGATCACCGCAACAGCAACTGAGAATAACGGGGCCACACCCTGAATATGCTCAACCTGACTAGGATCCCAACGCGCAAAAAAATAGGCAGCCAGCACAACTCCATTCTTAAGCCACTGCGCCGGACGAAGCGCTTTCAAATAGATCAACCCGCCGAAACCAGTCATGCCTTACTCTCCACAGGCGGCTTTCGACGACAACCGCAGCGGAACCACAACTTCAACACCAGTGCAAATGCCTCAAATGCGATATCACTGTTCATCTTCGAGTAACCGGCGATCCGATCCTCAAACACAATGGGCACCTCTTTGATTTTATAACCCTGCATCCAAGCCTTATGATTCATCTCAATCTGGAATGAATATCCATTTGAGGTAATTTTATCCAGCTCAATTGACTCCAGCACCTTGCGGTGAAAACATTTAAAGCCACCTGTAGGATCACAGACAGGCATCCCGGTCACAAACCTCACATACTGCCCCGCCCCTGTTGAGAGAAGAAGACGACTCATTGGCCAGTTCATCACACGAATACCACCGATATACCGAGAGCCCAGAACAAGATCAGCGCCATCATGCGCGGCTTTCAGCAGCTCTGGTAGCGATTTGGGGTCATGAGAAAAATCTGCATCCATCTCACAAACCAACTCATACTCTCTCTCAAGAGCCCATTTAAAGCCAGCGATATAAGCTCGACCCAACCCCTCTTTCTTTTCACGATGCATCACCAAGACACGGGGATCCGCCGCAGCCATCTGATCCAGAATCTGGCCGGTTCCATCAGGTGATTGATCATCAACAAAAAGAATATTAACCTCTGGAGCCTCCGTCAGGACAGCTTCTGAGATAGGTTTAACGTTATCTTTTTCATCATAAGTTGGAATGATTACCAGTAATTTTTCATTCATATCTTTTATTATATACTTTTGTGTCATATGATTTCTATAGTTTTTTTTTCTTATGGCCCTTTTTTATCAGACAGTTAAATGCTGTTTTATTCTAATGCGGGCTCCGCGCGCAACCCAATATACTCACCACGGAGGTCACGGATTATGTTGTGCACAATGGGGTATGCCCTTGACTCAAGTTGGTGCCACATATGGTGG
>JAQIBS010000047.1 GCA_027858965.1 Kiritimatiellia bacterium | reverse complement strand
TGGTGCCCTCCTCCTTGTAACCACGCACGTGCATGCCGTGGTGGTTGGTGCGGCGATAGGTCAGACGGTGGATGAGCCAGGGGTAGCCGTGGAAGGCAAAGACGATCGGCTTGTCCTTGGTGAACAGGGCGTCGAAGTCATGATCGCTCAGTCCGTGCGGGTGCTCGGATTGCGGTTGCAGCTTCATCAGGTCGACGACGTTGACGACGCGAACCTTCAGGTTGGGCAGATGTTTCCGAAGTATGGAAACGGCGGCCAGGGTCTCCAGCGTGGGCACGTCGCCACAGCAGGCCATCACCACATCCGGTTCCTTTCCCTGGTCGCTGCCAGCCCATTCCCAGATGCCGATGCCCTGAGTGCAATGCGCGACGGCGTCCTCCATGGTCAACCATTGCGGTGCCTGGTATTTCCCGGCGACCACGACGTTCACATAGTGCCGGCTGCGCAGGCAGTGGTCCCAGACCGACAGCAGGCAGTTGGCATCGGGCGGCAGGTAGACGCGCACGACGGAAGCTTTCTTGTTCATGACGTGGTCGATGAAGCCGGGGTCCTGGTGCGTGAAGCCGTTGTGCGCTTGCTGCCAGACGTGCGAGGCGAGCAGGTAGTTTAACGATGCGATCTTCCGCCGCCACGGTAATCCCGCGGACACCTTCAGCCACTTTGCGTGCTGGTTGAACATGGAGTCGATGATGTGGATAAACGCCTCATAGCAGTTGAAGAGGCCATGCCGTCCTGTAAGCAGATAGCCTTCGAGCCAGCCTTCGCATTGATGCTCGCTCAGCATTTCCATCACGCGGCCGTCGCTGGCCAGAAACTCGTCGTTGGTTTTGGTTCGCGCGTCCCATTGCCGGTCGGTGACCTCGAAAACGGAATTCAGCCGGTTCGACAGCGTTTCGTCCGGGCCGAAAATGCGGAAGTTCCGTTGCGTCGCGTTGAGTTTGATAACGTCGCGTAAGAATTCGCCGAGCTCGTGTGTATCGGCGGCCTGGACGGCGCCCGGCGACGGCACATCGACCGCATACTTCCAGAAGTCCGGCATGACGAGATCTTTCAGCAACAGTCCGCCGTTGGCGTGCGGATTGGCACCCATCCGGCGCGCGCCATTTGGTGCCAGTTCGGCCAGCTCCGGGAGAAGGCCGCCGTCGGAGTCGAAGAGCTCTTCCGGTTTGTAGCTTTTCATCCACTCTTCAAGGAGTTGGATATGCCCGGGATGCTCTGCATCCACTAAAACCGGAATCTGATGAGCCCGGAATGTCCCTTCGATTGGCAGTCCATCGACTTCCTTTGGACCTGTCCAGCCCTTGGGGGAGCGCAGGACGATCATCGGCCAGCGTGGCCGGTCGGGCGCATGATTGGCGCGGGCGTTGGCTTGGATCTGCCGGATTTCGGTGACTGCTTTTTCCAGTACCTCGGCCATGAGTTGGTGCATGGTTTCAGGGTCGTCGCCTTCCACAAAGTAGGGCGTCCAGCCGTAGCCACGGAGCAGCTGGTTCAGCTCCTCGGGTTCAATTCGCGCGAGCACCGCTGGGTTGGCGATCTTGTAGCCGTTGAGATGCAGGATCGGTAGCACGGCGCCGTCGGTGATCGGGTTCAGAAATTTATTTGAGTGCCAGGCCGTGGCTAACGGGCCGGTTTCGGCTTCGCCGTCGCCGACGACGCATGCGACGACCAGATCCGGATTATCGAACACCGCACCGAAGGCATGGCTGAGCGAATAGCCCAGCTCGCCGCCCTCGTGAATCGATCCCGGACACTCCGGCGAAACATGGCTGGGAATCCCGCCCGGAAAAGAGAATTGCTTGAACAGCTTTTTTAATCCGGCTTCGTTCTGCGTTATCTCCGGATAGATTTCGCTGTAAGTGCCTTCCAGATATGTGTTACTCACCAGTGCCGGCCCGCCGTGGCCGGGGCCGGAAATGTAGATCATATCCAGGTCGAACTTCTTGATGACACGGTTCAGATGCACATAGATGAAGTTCTGTCCCGGTGTGGTGCCCCAGTGCCCGAGCAACATGGATTTCACGTGCTCCTTTTTCAGCGGCTCGCGAAGTAATGGATTGTCGCGCAGATAAAGCTGACCGACCGAGAGATAGTTCGCGGCGCGCCAGTAGGCATTCATTTTATGGAGTAGTTCCTGTGAGATCATTTCGACGTTTCCTTATTGATTGTTGTGAAATCTTTCGGCATTGGCTGTCCCTGGCACTTCCGTCTTTACGTGACGGAGCAGCACCGGACGTCCGAATATAGCAATGAGCACAAGTAGGCCGAGGAAAACGAGCGCCAGCGGGTCAATTGAGATCAATCGAAATACAAGGGCAATTGAAGCAGTGGCTCCCGCAAATGCACCAAATCCTGTTACGACGCGCAAGCCGGTACGCTGAAGAAAAGCGAGCCCGCAAACAACAGTAAACGTAAATAGAAACGCGAGGCTGGCAGCTTCTACTAGGGCGCTTAGAGTTCCCACTGCGGCAAGAACGGCTGCCGCAGTACCAAGAAAAATCACAGCCCTATCCGGTATGCCCGATGCATTTTTGTGATCCAGTTGGGCCGGTAACTCCGCATTTTCGGCCACCCTGTACGTGAGACGTGCTGTGGCAAAGAGCGTGGCATTAATGGCCGACCCTGTGGAGAACGCTGCGGCAATAGTGACGATAATGAGGCCAACTGTTCCGAACGCCTTCTGTCCTGCTATGGCCAGCGCGACTTCCTTGTGCTGCACGACCTGATCCGCTCCAATCAGCATGACCGTGCCAAGGGCAACGATAACGTAGACGACAATCACAACTACGATCGCCGACAGTACAGCGCGGGGTAATGTTTTTCTCGGGTTGTCGATATCCTTATAGTCGTAGGTCAGCAGTTGAAATCCCTCGTAGGCCATGAACACGGACGCAGCCCCGAACAGCGCTGCGCCGATCCCTGCGTCCATCACACCTTGCGATAGCATTTGTGGATTCCATTGCGCAAGCCCCCATCCGGCCAGTCCTACAAGCACGACCAGTTTGAACCATACAAGAAACACCTCGACACCGCCAGCCTCACCGACACCCCGCAGATTTAGCCCAATAAACAAAGCCATGATGGCAACGCCAGCCATACGTGGAAACCATGGCCCGAACCCCACGACATGCCCGAGGTACTGCCCGAAGGTGAAAGCATACACCGCATTTGTGAGCACGTACCCGATGATGAGAACCCATGAGAGGCTACCGGCGAACCCATCTGCATTGATCTCGCGCAGAAAAGTGAACGCTCCGCCCCCTTCGCCGTATTGGGCAGCCAGCTTCACGTAGCTATACCCTGCGGCCAAGGCGATGAGGCCCGCAGCTGCGAAACTGAGCCATGCCCATGCACCAGCGATCCCGACAACCACGCCGAGTGTCGAGAAGATGCCGCCGCCGATCATGCCGCCAACGGCCATAGACCATGTCGCATTGAAGCCAAGCTTAGATTTAGACTGATTCATTTTAATTGCTAGTCCCTTAACTTCTTGTTGTTTATGCACGTTTTTCGAACCGCGAATCTCTATTGCGCTGAGAATTTTTTTGACGCTAATTGCTAAAATTTCTATGCGCAAAGCGGGATCGTTGCCGTCGCTTCGCGCCAGCCTCTACCTTCGGTGGTCGCAGTTAAAAATTGGTTGCGGCTGAAAGCAACTAAATAGCTTTTTTCAAAAGCTCCAACTTCATGTAAATTTTATCTGCAAGCAAGATGCTTGCACTACTTTATTTCCTGCTATTGTCTCTGTATCTGCTCCATCAGTTCATCGAACGGCTTGTTGAATTTTTCGATGCCTTCTTCTTCCAGTTGCTGCGTCAATACATCGAGGTCGATTCCAAGTGTCGGCAGCTGTTTGAGCAGGCGCGCCGCTTCGCCGATGTGTTGTTCGAGCCGGGCCTGTGGGTTGCCGTGATCGCGGTAGGCGTTGATGGTTTCGAGCGGTGCCGTATTAACAGTATCAGGGCCAATGAGTGCCTCAATATATTTTACATCGCTGTACTCCGGATTCTTGGTTCCGGTGCTGGCCCAGAGCAGGCGCTGGATGCACGCACCCTGCGCCGAAAGTTTTTTAAACTGGTCGCTGGCGAAAATTTCCTTGTAGTTTTGATAGGCCAGTTTTGCGCTGGCGATGGCAACCTGCCCCTTTGCTGATTTCGCGAGGCCAGCCTCATCGCTACCTGGTTTGGCCAACAGGGGATCGATCAGCGCATCGATGCGGCTGACAAAAAAACTTGCGACAGAAGCGATGCGATTGATCGGCTTTCCTTTTGCAGACCGGTCTTCAAGTCCAGCGATGTAGGCCTTCGCTACTTCCCGGCAGCGCGGTAATCCAAAGATCAGCGTCACGTTGATATTGATACCATCGCTGATGAGCTTTCGGATGGCGGGCAGCCCTTCGAGCGTGGCAGGTACCTTGATGAAGACGTTGGGCCGGTCCAGCGCACCCCACAACCGGCGGGCTTCGTCGATCGTTCCCTGGGTATCACGCGCCAGATGGGGATTGACCTCCAGACTGACATATCCATCAAGGCCGTCCGTTCTGTCGTATAGGGAGCGGAACACGTCCGCCGCGCTCTGTACGTCGCTCTGGCTGATGGTTTCGTAGATGCTTTTGGCATCGTTTCCCGCCAGTGCTTGGGCGCGGATGTCTTCTTCGTAATCATCGCTCTCGACAATGGCCTTTTCGAAGATTGCCGGATTAGAGGTCATGCCCCGCAGGCCATCCTCATCGATCAGCCGCTTGAGTTCGCCACCGGTGATCAAGTCGCGCCGGATATAGTCGAGCCAGATAGATTGGTCGAATGTTTCTAATTGCTTCAGAGGATTTGCTTTCATCATCTGATTGTAGTTCTAACAACCGCATGGAAGCTATGGGGTCTAACCCTACCGTGAACAGTAGTCATTTCCCCCTTGTCTCATTTCTCGCTGAGCCATTCCCGCGCCTCGGCTGTTTTGGTGTGGTCAAAGTAGCGGACGCGTGCCGTGGTAAACGGCTTGCAGAATGCGGCCATCCCTTTCTCCCACTTGGTTTCGCCGACAATGGCCAGACGATCAATATCGCTGAAGTGCTTCGCGTCGAACTTGATATCCTCCCACAGCGCGCCCGCAGTCCAGCCGTGGAATTCATGCAGTTCCACAAACATACGGATTTTGCCGTGTTGCTTAACCAGACGTTCCACGGTGGGCAGGAATGCCTCGTAGTCTTCCTTAACCAGTTTACCGGTTAAATGAATTTCAATCAGTCGGCCACTGTCGATTTCTTTAAGTTCCACTTTCATTTTGCTGCTCCTTGTTGTTTGAACTGTAATAAGCATAGTTCATAGACCGGAATTATTTCATGGGGTTTAACCCTGCCTTTGTTTTGCATCCCAGAAAAAACATCTGCCACGCTGCAAGAGATTATTCTGTCAAAAATGATTCTGTCAAACCTATCACGCCCTACACCATTGGTCAATATTGTAGATCGGGCCTAGTAGCTATAACTTCAATTTCTGCCACAAACATCCGTCGCCTCCGGCTATGGCCGTCAAGAAAACAAGAAAAATAATTACTGTAGCGTTGCTTCTCAGAAGCAAAATATTTGGCTCTGAGAGCCAACACTACAGTGTCTGTTAAAACGCGCAGCGTTTTTTGCTAAAGCTGTGATGGTTAACGCACAAAGTGATATTTGAAACAAATAGGTCCGTTCATCACAAGATCATAATTTGGTTCCGGTTCCGCTCAGCGCATGCGCGTCAACCTAAGCGGCAGTCACATTCAGTATCTGGCTATGCTCCATTATAACCGAATAAGAGTGGCGTTGAAGTGTCTATCCACTTAACCGGCTCACTTAACCCATACCCTTAACCGGATACTCTTAAACGACAAGCTTACACGCTCCGTGACCGTCCTGGGGTCCTACAAGCCTTCGGCCATTTAAACCCATCAAACGTTTAAACCCTTTTAACCACTTTAACCTTCTATTCTATGCAACGCGAAGCGTTGTTGACTAATGCAGTGATGCATATTACACAAACTGTTTAATGAACGAGAAAACATTCGCATATCACATAGGCTCAGTTCGATTCCGGCTCCGCTGCATTAGAATACTTCTTTGACAATTAATTTTTCATCAACATTTAAATCAGATAAAATCTTTTCTATTGCATCCATCATTGGAGGAGGGCCGCACAGATAAATGTTCTGATCTAAGTTAGTCATATTTTCTTTAATAAATTGTTTTGCTCTGCCACCCCTTTAAGTTGCGGCGTGTTGAACATCGCCAGCAGCGTGGTTGGTTTTAAGGTGGCCTGTATGGTTTTACCCTCCTCCTCATAAATGGAGATCCGGCAAGGCAAGGCGGTGGAAACACTCATGTTTTCTTCGAGAACCTTTTTCGCCTGTTGTGGCTGGCAGACCTCGTAGATCAGGCATTCATGAGCGAACTCCACTCCCTTCTTCTCCATGGTTTCTTTAAGGTTATGAACCTGCATGACGCCAAAGTGATTGGCATCGACAGCGGTCTGCAGGGCAGCCGCTGCTTCGCTTGCTGTTTTTTCAGTTGTTATTTTGATCAGCATTATTTTCTCCTACGAGTTGAAAGCACTCCTCAAAGAGTGGTAGTGTAATGATATTTATTTATTGGATACTTTAATAATCAGGACGACCAGCAGAATGACCACCAGGGTGCCGATGACCGTCCAAAGCCACATTCCGCCGCCTGCCCATCCGCCCATCCATCCGTTCATATGATTCATAAGTGTGCTCCTTTTATCTGTTTACAGTATATGTCATGAGATGATTGGGTTCTATGGGGGAGTAACCCTACCACGCCATGTCATATGATCGTCATAGACCTTACGGAATAAGTAAATAATATTTTTCACAGAGGCTCATCGCGGCTTCGTCGATCACGCCGCCATCGATCTCCTATGAGTTGAGTGAACCGTGAGATTCGATCAGCGGGCAAGGTCGAACCGGTCGTTTTTCATGACCTTGCTCCAGGCCGCGACGAAGTCATTGACAAATTTCCGCTGTGCGTCGGCGCTGGCATAAACTTCCGCGATGGCCCGAAGTTGCGAGTCGGAACCGAAGATGAGGTCGACACGGGTTCCGGTCCATTTGAGCTTACCCGTTGCGCGATCCCGCCCCTCGAACACGTCCTGCTCTTTGGAGGCTGCCTTCCATTTTGTGTTCATGTCGAGCAGGTTGACGAAGAAGTCGTTGGTCAGCGTCTCGGGCCGATCGGTGAACACACCGTGTTTGGAGTCGCCT
Organism: Kiritimatiellia bacterium; assembly: GCA_027858965.1. Classification (GTDB taxonomy): domain Bacteria; phylum Verrucomicrobiota; class Kiritimatiellia; order RFP12; family UBA1067; genus M55B167. Next base: position 11,978 of record JAQIBS010000047.1, on the reverse strand, counting down.
ACGTTTGCGCCAAGCACTCGAAGGCCGCCGACGAGGACTGTCATCTCCGGAGCCGTCAGCGTCAGCAGCTGCGCCTTGTCGACGAGCAGTTCCTCTGTGGACACGGCATACTTGATTTTCTGGTAGTTGCGGAATCCGTCTGCCACCGGTTCGAGTACGGCGAATGCCTCCACGTCGGTTTGCTCCTGCGACGCATCCGTGCGTCCCGGCGTGAAGGGAACGGTCACATCTTGATCGGCATTTTTCGCAGCCTGCTCGATGCCGGCGCAACCGCCCAGGACGATCAAATCGGCGAGAGAAACCTTTTTTCCGCCGGACTGCGAGGAGTTAAACTCTTTTTGGACTTTCCCAAGGGCCTGCAATATCTTCGGCAGTCGGGCCGTCTGGTTGACTTTCCAGTCTTTCTGCGGCGCTAGACGTATGCGCGCCCCGTTCGCCCCGCCGCGCTTGTCGGAGCCACGAAACGTGGACGCTGACGCCCAGGCGGTCGAAACCAATTCAGGTATCGACAGTCTTGAGGCAAGGATTTTGCTCTTAAGGTCTGCGATGTCCTGCGCGTCGATCAGCTCGTAATCGACGGCTGGAACGGGGTCTTGCCAGATCAACTCTTCTGCTGGGACATCCGGGCCGAGATAGCGCGAGCGCGGGCCCATGTCGCGATGCGTCAGCTTGAACCATGCCCGAATGAATGCGTCGGCGAGCTCATCCGGGTGCTCGTGAAAATGCCGCGCGATCGGCTCGTAGACCGGGTCCATCCGCATCGCCATGTCCGCGTCGGTCATGATGATCGGGACCCGCTTGGATGGATCGTCGGCGGCTGGCGCCATATTTCTGTCAGTCGCCTCCTTCGGTGTCCACTGCCAAGCACCGGCGGGGCTCTTCGTTAGCTCCCACTCGTTGCCGAAGAGCATGTCTAGATAGCTGTTGTCCCACCGCGTCGGGGTCGGCGTCCAGGCGCCCTCGAGGCCGCTGCCAATCTGATCACCCCCTTTACCGCTGCCAAAGCTGCTCTTCCAGCCCAGGCCCTGCTCCTCGATACCGGCTGCCTCGGGTGCTGGCCCAACCAGCGCTGCATCGCCGGCGCCATGGCATTTGCCAAAGGTGTGGCCGCCGACGGTGAGCGCGACGGTCTCGTAATCGTTCATCGCCATGCGGGCGAAGGTCTCCCGAACGTCCCGGCCGGATGCTAGTGGATCCGGCTTGCCGTCCGGGCCTTCCGGGTTCACGTAGATCAGGCCCATCTGCACGGCCGCGAGCGGATTTTCGAGATCGCGGTCGCCGCTGTAACGGCTTTTGGGAGCGTCACTCGTAGCCAACCATTTCTCTTCAGACCCCCAGTAAATGTCCTTTTCCGGTTGCCAGATGTCCTCGCGCCCGCCGGCGAAGCCGAAGGTTTCTAACCCCATGGAATCAATGGCGCAGGTGCCGGTAAGGATCATAAGATCGGCCCAGGAGATCTTCTTGCCGTATTTCTGCTTGATCGGCCAGAGCAGCCGGCGTGCCTTGTCGAGATTCACGTTGTCAGGCCAGCTGTTGAGAGGCGCAAAGCGTTGGGAGCCGGACGCCGCGCCGCCGCGGCCATCGCCCATGCGGTAGGTGCCGGCGCTGTGCCACGCCATCCGAATAAAGAATGGTCCATAGTGACCGTAATCAGCTGGCCACCAATCCTGCGAATCGGTCATCAAAGCATAAAGGTCCTTTTTAAGGGCCTTTAGATCGAGTGTCTTGAATTCCTCTGCGTAGTTAAAATCCTCGCCCATCGGATTGCTCTGGGCAGAGTGCTGGTCAAGAATATCGAGGTTCAACTGGTTCGGCCACCAGTCTTGGTTCGACGTGCCACCGCTGGCAATGGGTGTGCTTGTCTTGCCCGTTATCGGGCATTTGCTGACCGGGCGTTCGCCGGTCATGCCTGTAACCGGGCATTTGCTTTCTCCATTCAGAGTCGTCGGCCCTTCCTTTATGGTGCTGCATGAGCTCAGGCACAGCGCGGTCATCAATAATGGAAGTATCCAGAGGTTCTTCAGTTGATTTGGTCTCCCGTTTCGCTTCAGCGCGCCGCCCGTGGTGATCCGTGTCTTCTTTTTCATGGTTCTATCCTTTCTGTTGTGTTTCCTGTTCGTTTTGTTCTGTCTTATGCCTAGTTAAGAAGAATACCGCACGCGGTGAACCTGCGCCGTGGGGTATAACCCTACCTCAGCGGGAATCTCTCATTGGGGTAGAAAGCCTGTTTGCCCCGAGTTGGCGTAAAGCAGCGCTCCCTGCACCACTTTAATCCGACTCAAATTTAATGAGTGCCGCGAAAGCGGAGAACCCCGCACCGAAAGCGAGGAGCATTCCTTTCTGTCCGGGTTGTGGTCGGCCGTTATCCAGAATATCCCGCAAGACAAACAGCACCGAAGGTGACGACATGTTGCCGTAGTTTTCAAAGACGTTGTAGGAAAAGCGCAAAGCGTTGTCGGGAAGTTCCAGTTTTCTGGCGACCTGGTCCAATACCACGGTGCCGCCTGGATGAACAGCCCACCAATCAATGTCTTTCCGTGCTAGTCCATGTCGGGTGAGAAGCCTTGATGACACCTCCGTTGCTGTACGCGCACCGATAACAGGGACTCGCTTGTTTAGGCAGTTTCGTAGGCGTCCGCCTTCTGTATGATAACGCAGATCCTCACGGTACCGGGGAAACAGACCTGACATGAAATCCACAATACAGGCGAGACCATTGGGACCATTATCCGGCACGATATCGAGCACAGCGGCTGCGGCCCCATCGCCGAAAATAGAGTTGCTTACTACCAGCTCCGGCTCATGGCTGGGATAAATAGTCGCAGAGCAGATCTCAACGGCCACACTGAGAACAGGACCTTCCCCGTTGCGGACCAGAATGCCGGTGGCTGCTTCAAGATTCGGAATCGCGGCCCCGCACCCCATTCCCATTAAGTCAAGGTAGTGAATTGATGTCGGAAGTCCAAGCTCTTCTGCAATATACGAAGAGAATCCAGGACAGAGGTAACCCGTACAGGTGTTGACAATCAGACCTGTAATTTCGGCAGGATTTACATCCGCTTCTTCCAATGCCCGGCGAGCTGCGGCAACAGCAGTGCTGCGCCCGAACTTGAGAAAGCGTGCGATCAATCGGTCCATATCCATGTCAGAGATATCTGCTGTCTTATCCATTCCCAGATAACGGCCTTTAATCTTGCCATCCAGAAGAATGCGGCGATACAGCTTCAGTTCCGCCGGGCTTAAGGTGAACTGCGTTGATAAAGAATTGTAGGCCTCTTCCTGCGTGATATACAGCGGGGGCGTTGCAGTGCCGAGACCTCGTAGAATAGTTTTCACAGTTTATGTCCTTCTTTAAAGTTAATGACGGCGGCGATACGAAACCAGGGAACGGGTTTTATCGAAAATGTGGCATGGTCGAGTTTCTTTAAAACAGACTCCAGTTCGCTGATATTGAAGCCACGCTGAATGGAGAGCAGAGCATCATGCCGTACGCCCGGCATTGCACCGGTACAGGCCAGCAGGAATCTGGCGCCAGGCGAGGCCCATGGTGAACGGCGTAAGTCGTTTATCAGGACGCGATGAGTCACAAAACTTTGGAGTCGTTGCAGCAACAGGAGTATTTGTTCGTTGTCGAAATGATGAAAACACATGGATGACACGGCGCAATCATAGGGTTCTGAGGGGCGGTGCGTGAAAGCATCCTCCTGAATCAGGTGTACGGCCGGGTCGTTAGTGAGGGCAAGTTTACGCTGTGCAATCGCAACTGCCTGGTCGGACACTTCGAGACAGGTGATATCTATCGGAATAGCGCGGGTACGCGCCCATCGGCTAACAGCCAATGGGATATCGCAACTTCCTGAGCCGATATCCAGAATTCGCAGGGGGGTATTGATATTTCGGCATCGTGCTTCGGCTGACAGAAAACGCCGGACAATCCGCGTGCCGCCAAAACAGCCGTTGACCAGCTCCATAAAACGGTAGCTGGCGGCAGCAAGCGAGGGATCACAGTCAGGCTGGTCCAGAAACTCTTTTGTTGTTGCGCGTGCATCAGACATTCCAAAGTTCTCCGGTAGCCATTAAGGTATCTGTTTTTGCGTACTGATCCAAAACCATTGTGCGGTACTCAGGTGTGATAGATACAGCCTGTTCGGCGATACGTTCGCAATAACCACATGTCTGGCAATCCAGTGAGGCGCAGTCACGGTTACGAAAACCGTCTAGAAAATCATCAGGAATTTTACGGGTATCCACAGAGATCGGGCTTTGCTTCAAAGGGGTGAGCATGCCTTGCATGCGCGCCAGATCAAGCAGCGGTTTTTGTCGCAACGGGTTCAGCTGAAGCGGCTTCCAGAAGTGCCTCAGCGTCCAGTGGGATTCTTTTCGTAAAGGCTCCTTGAAACCATATGATAAGAGCAGATCAGCCAGATTGCCGTCAAATCGCCGTTCACTGTAGGCTTTGACACGTCGTAGGAGTTCGCTTGACGGGATTCCGCGTTCCAACAGCTTGAAGGTCGTGTATCCCATCTCCTCATAGATGCCGAGGTCCTCCGGGCGTATCCAGGCGGACTTGATGAACTGCGACGGGTCGGTCAGGCGCAGCCGTGAACACCGCAGGAGGCAATAATCGATGAAGAGGTTTCCGTTGTCGTCGGACGCATGCGCGAAACCGTTCTGATGATAGCTTTGCAGGGGGCAGTTCATGAGGCAGACATGATTTGCAATCAGTTGCAGCTCACACCGGACTGACTGGCGGATCGCGGCCAGGCGACTGAAGTTCCGGTTGATCGAAAAGCTCTCAAGCGTGATAGCATCTGCCCCGAGGTCTTCCCAGAAGCGTGCACGCCGGGGCGTGTCCACCTGAGCGTAAATCCCGACTCGCACTTTGAATTCGGGGAAACGGCGTTTGATCAGTTCGAGCAGAAACGGAGTGGATACAGTGAGGCGGCGTACGCCCATGTCGCTCAGTTTCTCCAGCAGGGACGACACCCGTTTCTGCCAGGAACGTGACCATTCGCGGTTACCGAAACAGGAGCCGTTCAGGAGATAATTAAAGGCAATACCATGACTGTCGAGCAGACGAATATAACGGCGCAGATCGACTTCCGACAGCGGTGTCGCCAGGTAGCGGGGACGGCCACCGTTGATACCGTCGGCCGGGAACTTGCCGTAAACTTCATCGATCGGGTAAGCGGCCAGTAATGGAACCAGTACAGGATCATAGTTCGCCGCCAGCGAGAACTTCGTCGGCGGGGGGGCTGTCTGGACGGCTTCAGTCGGCTCAGTTGGCATGTCTATAACCCCATTTTTTCGAGGACAATCAAGATCAGCACGATGACCGCCGCTACGGAAAAAATGACCGACCATGGGTTGCGAACAGGAAGCACATCGATCAAAGTCTTGTCACCGAAGTCGCCAATCTTCAGGATGCGTTCTTTGAGTTTCGGATAGACCGCCGCGTACAGACCGGCCCCGATCATGATACCGATGATGCCGCCGACCAGTGCATCCAGCGCCCCGTGTGCAAACGCGCCCACCGAGGTGCCGGGACAGTAGCCCAGCATGCCGAACCCGATCCCGAAGATCAACGAACCGGGAATGTTGGTTCCCAGCGACCCTGCCTGCTTGTGAAGTTTGACCCAGCCCTTCCCTCGCATGGCATAGACACCGACCATTCCCGTAACAATGGCGGTCAGCATAACCTTCAGTACGGTGAAGTCCTGCAACAGAAGCTGCCCCATGATGGTTTCGTAGTCGCACACACGCCCTTTCTGTAGCAGAAATCCGAAGCAGAACCCGAACAGAAGGCCAAGCAGCAACTGCAGGCGTTTGTTATTATGAAGATTGGTTAACATGGTATTTCTCCTTCCAGTTAGAGTATGCGATACATCAACATGGCGACTCCAACGCCACCGATGAAGAAACAAGCCGCCGACAACCAACTCCCCAGCAAGAGTTGCATGGTGCCGCTGATGCCGTGACCGCTCGTGCATCCACATCCCCAGCGCGCACCGAACCCGATACAAATGCCCCCGATAACGGCCACGGCCAGCCGTACCAATATGTTGGAGCCGAAGGCCTCTTCCCACATCGACGGCACCCATTCCAACTGAAATGTGCCGGATATCCGGGCGGACACCAGCGCGCCGATGAATACGCCGATCACCAGCATCCACCCCCAATCGATGCCCAGCTTGTTCTCTTGATAATAGAGCTTTTTTGCGACTTTTGGACCGCGAATCGCTTTTTCGATCATTCCGGCGGTCTTGGAGAACGCGGTTGAGATTCCCAGCGCGTGATCTGACAAAAGGAAGGTAAGCCAGGAAAGAAAGCCTATCCCGACGCCCACCACATACGGCGACCAAGTTGGGTCTCGAAGTACATCAATCATTGTATTCATGGTCATCTCCTTATCCTCTTTTAATTGAACAACCAATGCTCTCACAGGCTTCCATTGATCCGAGACTATCCTCGACTTGCTCGAAGCCGTGTCGTTTTAAAATCGACGCGGCAATGATGGCGCGGCGACCGCTGCCGCAGAACGTCACGACCGGCTTGGCCTTGTCGATTCCGTCCAGATGCTCCTGCAGATCCCCGAGGAAAATATGCGTTGCGTTTTTCAGCCGTGACTCTCGGAACTCAGTGATCTTGCGGACATCCAGCAGGGTGAACCTCTTGTTGGCCTTGATCCGTCGTTCCAATGTCGAGGCATGCACGGTACCAATATGGTCGTACGCCCGGCCAGTGACCTCCCAGGCGGTCAACCCGCCTTTGAGATAACCAGCCAGACGCTCATAGCCCATACGGATCAGATAGCGCACAGCCGTTGGTATCTGCTCCAGCGTTTCGGGCACCAGTATCAGGTCATGCTCATAGTCCAGTAGATAGCCCGCATAGGCCGGAAGCATATCGAGAGGAATGGCAAGACTTCCAGGAATAAAGGCACCCGCGAATGCCTCGGGGCTACGCAGGTCGACAAGAATGGCCTCGTTCTTTACGGCCTGCTCAACCTGCTCGGGTGTCAGCGGACAGGGGGCGTGGCAGTTCGCCCAACGGCGGAGTTCCCTCCTGATTATACTTCTCCATCAATCGGAAATAGGCGGGCTGATCGTGATGCTCCGCCACCTTGTAGTCGATAAAACTCTCACGGTCGCTATTCTTCAACACCGGATTGTGCTGTCGTTCATGGCCGATCGTAGAGAATTCGCGTGAGGCCATGCTGTCACCGCAGACAGAGCCCGCTCCGTGTGCGGGGTAGATAATGGCCTGATCACCCAAGGGAAGGAGTTTATTGAAAATGCTGTCGTAGAGCATGCCGGCGACCTCACGGGCCCGATCAGGGTAGAAATCGGTGCGTCCGACATCACCGACAAACAAGGCATCACCGGTGAATACACCAACGGGCGTGTCGCCGGCATTGCGATCCGTCAGCACCAGAGAGATGCTCTCCAGTGTGTGTCCCGGGGTTTCCAGAATACTGAGATGCAGGTCGCCCACATCGAATGTGTCGCCCTCGCGCGTGCTTTCGCCATACGCGAACGTCATGGCCGCGCCATGGTGGATGACTGCGCCGCTCAGCCGTGCCAGATCCAGCGATCCAATCGCAAAATCCTCATTACGGTGGGTTTCGAAGATGTGTGTAATGCGCATCCCTTCGTGCGCTGCGATATCGAGATAGACCTCGCAATCGCGCCTCGGATCGATCACGATGGCTTCGTCACCATCTCCCAGGATGTAGGACAGATGCGCCAGCCCGTCGGACTTAATTTTCTCCAGAATCATCATGCTTCTTCTCCTGATTTTTTGGTGTCGATTTTCGGGGAGGGTGAGATGGGGCATATGATTCAATATATTGATAGAAGTCCCAGTCGAGTGGTGCAAACGGGGTCTCGGTACGTGCGAGTAATTCGTCACGCTTGATGATCGTGCTTGTCGATGTATTGTTGACGCTCCACCATTCAGATTCCGAAATTCGTGATGGATAATGGTGACGCTGGACTTCTTTCCCGTCTATACGAACGATAATCAGCACTCTCAGGTCGCGTTTGTCTATTTCTTCTTGTTTCCCATAGCGCTTGATAAAGTTGGGGCGTAGATAGACGACGGCGTAATGCGTGCCTTCAGGTACGTCAGCATACCTGATCTTCTTGCCGAGGAGTACACTGCCCTGCGAAGAATCAAGCATGACGTGCCATTCCACCTCCACTCTATTCAACCAGACCCCTTGACCTCCAACATCGTACTCCAACGAGAATTGGAACCAATCTTCCCGCGTTTCATAAGCATATCTGTGGCTCTCAGTTGGAAAAATGGGTGATCTGATCTTGTCAAAATCGAGGTCTTCTATATCAAGAATGGGCTCCTTTGCCAAAGCCTGACCGCTAAGAATGCACAGTACGAGTAATATCCTATTCATGTATCTCATGGTAACTCCTTTTTTATTCTGCTTATAGTGTATACCATGGTATGATTGGACTCTATGGGGTGAAACCCTACCAGAAATCAAAGCCTCACTTTCCGCAGGTGAAATTCATCGACAATTAAGAGATCCTGCTTCTAAGTATGCCGCACTTCGTGCAGCAATAGCTTTAATTTCTGCAAAATCCCCATTCATCAAGATTTCTGCTGTTTTCTCCACAATAAAAACCCACAAAAAACAACAATCAAAAGCGCCGTCATAGTTGTAAATAAATAACACCAAATACCCCAGAATTTAATGAGTGGAAGAGACAGGGCGGTCACCAACCCTCCTCCCATGAAGGGCTCGTAAAAAGGCTGTTTAAACATGTAAGCCATTTTTGAAGATGTTCTCCTTTTTGGATCTGCTATGTCAGCCAACAATAGACCACTTGCTGTGGTTGCCGTTGCGCCACCATAATCGGGAAGAGCATAGACGTACCAAGGGCTAGGATAAATAAAGCGGGCAAAGAGAAGCAATATTCCGATATTCCACACTAAACCGGCCAACAAGAGAGATCCTACCGCAAGTTTGTAGTCCATTAAAACCTTCAGATCCAAAGTAGCCACGGCACATACGATCAAGAAATCAAGGGATATTGTCCCAATTTGTTCGATGGCCTTTCGATCTAAAAACTGAAGCAGCTTTGTTTTCCGAAAGATTGCATTTAAAATTATCGAAGAAATTAAAACCATGGGAAACAAAGGGATGTAAGCCATAAGACTCACTTTAGAGTCGGCGAAAAAGTAGGATTCCAGATAGACCAAACTCTTCAGAATCATCCATCCTGTAAAAATAACTATGGCAATGAAACCCAATTGGACTGAAAATTTGGAGACCATATTTTTTTTAAATTTCAGGTCATTTTTCTTTATGTCCTTTTCTCTGGGATCAGCATGCCTCTCAATATCGTTGCTTTTACTGTTCTGAGTTTGTTGTTTATCCTTTCGTGAAACAATTTTAAAAATAAGAATACCGGAAATGAGTCCGATGAGAACTCCTCCCGTTGCCACCCCTAAACCCAAATCGACTGCTTCTTTAAAATTTAAATTCTCAAAGGTAACACTAAGACCCGCTGCAGTACCATGTCCGCCTTGAAAACCAATGGCGATGAGAGGAGCCATATATTGAGAATTTTCGTAAAAATATGAAAATACGAATATTGCCAAAAGTGCTCCAACGAAATGTTGACCCCAAGCAAATGCATGTCCCATAACAATATTGGGAGCGGCAAGATGTATTGACTTCCAAAACTTGAGCTTTGGCATTCCTAACATCAGAGTAGCAAATACAATGTTTATAAAAATACCAGGTACTTGCTGCATCTGAAGAAAGTATTTTTCCGGAAAAATTCCCCTGGCATTTGCGCCTAAATCGAAAAACTCAATTGAGATATGAGCAAACAATAAACCCAGTAATCCCGCAACTATTGAAACGGGTAGTTGAAGACGCTTCAGAAAAGGCACAAAATTAATGAAAACAAATCCAATGGTCAAAAGGACTGCTGCAAACGATAAGGAAGTAAAGGTGTCTAGCATTTCTATAGCCTATAAAGTTGAATATATGAGTATTTACACTGTTGTCCAGTTGGAAGCGAAGCATGCTGAAAATCCGGCTGCCTGGCGGTTGAGAGCTTCTGAGCGATGGTTATGCCTCCCGCTTCTTTTATGCCGTACAACGCGTCGGCTCCGTCGACCATGCCGCCAATGGCCAATCGACTCCGACTCCTTTGAAACTGCAATGGGTTGATGACCCTCAAGGCGTGCTTCCATCATGCAACGCTTGTCATGGCTTCCGCCTCGTCCCAGCTCACGCGCTCGATCCATTGCGGTGAAACGAGCACCTTCTTTTCCCGCCACCAGTTTTTCGTGTCAACCACCAGATAACGAATCGCCCACGTTTCGTCATCAATGATAAAATCATCGACGTGGCCGATTTCGCCATCCGAGCCCTGAATATGATACCCCCTGACTTTCTGCATGCTGCGCAGGGTTGGATCGCCCGTCGGGTTCACCGCCGCACTGTCCCCTCTTTTCCCTTGTCGTGCTGCTGGTCATGCGGCAACAAGCGGTCAATGGTACGATCAGGAATATGAAGCGTGCGAATAGGTAGCGGTATGATGATATCCGCCTCGTCGAGGGCCTTTTTGATCGCAAGATGCGCTTCGTGTTTGGCATCATAGTATCCGGTATCACCGGGATTTTTCATCCAGACACCCACCTTCCACAAAATCGCCGAATCATCGAATTTCAAGCACCAGACCGACACGTCCTTGTCCTCCATACGCCATGACAAGCCGTCCGCCGCATCGCGGAGCACCTGTTCGACCTGGGCTAAATCGCTGTCATACGACACGCCGACATCCACATCAATTCGTCGGGATTCGGTCATGCTGTAATTTTCCAACGGGGTCTGGAATACCTCTTTGTTTGGGATGATAATGCGCTGTCCTGTGAAGTTCTCTATGATGGTATTACGCAGATTGAGATTTTTAACAAAGCCGAGGTAGCCCTTGGTACGGACCAGGTCATTTATCTCGAAGGGCTTTCTAATGCCCATGATAACACCAGCGAGAAAGTTGGCCGCCAAATCCTGAAACGCAAAACCAATGGCCAAACCAACAATGCCTGCACCAGCCAGGAGGCTGGTCACTGTTTTATCAAGGTTCAGCAAACTTAAACTGACAAAAAAACCCATAGAGATCAAGGCTATTTTCATGAGGGTCGTCATTAGCCTTGCCAATGATTCACTATCAACCACACGACCAGCAACACGTTGTAAAAATCGACCAAGAATGCTTGCGAGAATGAACGTCGTAATCAGCACTAAAACAGCGACAGCCAAATTCGGGATCATTTCAACGGCCGACTGCCACCACGATCCCAGTTTATTCAGGATAACATCGATTACTTCGGAAAAGGTGTCAGCCTGGGCTATAGCACTGTCTTTACCGCTCTGCGGAACCTGTTGTGCCTGGGCTTTTGTTGCGGTAATCAGCATTATTCCAAGAGTCCAGATCCAGCCCGTCATGCCCTTATAAATGAATAGGGAATCGCTTTTCAGGCGATAGGGGTGCTCGCTCCGGAAGATCGTTTTGGATAGCAGTTGTGTTTTCATTCGTTTTTACTTTTTTGGTTGTTTGTAAAGCAACTATACACTATGCGCCCGTACGGGGCTATGGGGAGAAACCCTACCACGCCATTCCATATGATCGTCACAGACCTTACGAAATACGTCATCACTATTATTAATTTTTGGTTTGATGTCGTTGGTTTCTATCGCTTTCTTTAGAACTGCCAGCGCAGACCGCTGCCACAGCCGAACTCAGAGTGCCATTGGCCGAGCAGGGAAAAGTTACTGGTCAGCAGGTAGCTGGTGCCCGCGCGAGTTTCCCAGTGGTCCTTGGTGTCATGCGATTCGCGGCTCACGGTGGCGACCTTTAAGCGTTGTTTTCCAAAGAGCGGCACATAAACGTTGCGGAACAGAAAGAGGAGAATGCTTATGGAAAACAACGCCGTCCAAT
>JAQIBS010000253.1 GCA_027858965.1 Kiritimatiellia bacterium | reverse complement strand
GAGTGGGAGGGGTTAGGGAGCTGAAGGGGTTAGGGAGCTGAAGTGCTAAAGTGTGAGAGTGTTAAAGTTGAAAATACTGACCGGTTTTTTAAGTGAAATAAGGGGACGTGAAAGATAAGGGGAAGTGCGCGAGTGCGAGAGTTGGTGCGCTTCGCTGTTTATTCCTCGCATCAGTCTTCGTCCCGCAAGCTGGACTACGCTTTGACATGGAGGCACTGAGGGCGCTGAGAAAAAATGTGGAATGTTGGATGTTGAAAGTACACGCCTTCAACGGCTTTAACTGACGACTGTAAACTGTAAACTGAAGATGATTTGACTTCTTGTGTTTTGTTGCTGAAGTTGAGATTATAGATTCTAAAAAAAAGGCAGAGAAAATGTTGGAAATCTTTGTGCCCTGTGAGATGCTAATCATTTGGAGTAATATATTATGAAAATACCTGATCGAAAAACATGGTTGCAATGTGTACTGGGTCTTACGATATCTCTCTATTTACTGGTCTCGCCCGCTATCAGAGTGAAGGGACTGGATGATGGGGCTGATACATATTTTAACGATGCCATCACTAAGGCCGGTGTTGCCTATGCGACATGCCGCGTTATGAATGGTTCCATATCCGTACTAAAAGAGAGTGAGTTGCAGTTGGAACCGGCCGGTATCGGACTGTCGATTGCCATAGGTCAGGTATTGGACCCAATTGACGATATGATTGAGCGCTCATCCAGTGTTCTAGTGACGGCAATTACCTCGCTCGGTGTGCAAAAGCTGGTCTACGAAATTTCGGTATCCATTTTACCGCCTATAGCTGGTGTTTTTCTGATTATTCTTTCGATATTGGTTTTGTTCAAGGATGAGAAGCTGAAAGCATTACAGCTGCGGATATTCTATATACTCCTTCTTATGTTGATTACTCGCTTTTGCCTGCCTGTTTCTTCACTTGCAAATGAGTATCTGAATGATAACTTTTTTGAGCCGAAAATTGATAGATCGAGAAAAGAGCTGGTGCTTGGCACTGAGGAGATGGATAAGTTTGTTGAGTTTGCTCTGCCTGAAATTGACGGTTTTAAAGGAACTATTGAAAATAGCACATTGCTCATCAAATCAAAATCCAGAGAATTTAAGAGAGCTTTTGATTCATTAGCATTCAATGCGGGATCTATTGTGGAGAATCTGCTGCATATTACATTCCTGTATGTTGGTATATTTATTGTTCAGGTTTTAATCCTGCCGCTGCTTGTGTTCTGGTTTATGGCAAGGGCGGCTGCCAGTTTGTTTGGAGGGGTTAGGGGTTAGGGAGCTGGAGGGATTAGGGAGTGGGAGAGGTGAAGAGGTGGTGATTTTTCCACAAGGAACGCAAAGAAAGAATTGGCGGAGCGGGCGTTGCCCGCAACCGTCCAACATCGAACAGTAGACTACTGACGACTGTAAACTGACGACTGTAAACTGTAGACTGTAAACTGTAGACTGTAAACTGTAGATTGCCGACTTTAAACTTTGAACATTGCCTCATAGTGTGGCAGCGGGGCGAAAATTCCTCCACTTTTGGCGTAGAAATCTTTATCCACATTAAAGACACCATTTTTAGTTTTTGACCAGGGGGCATTCGGATAAGGGTGGTAGCTGCGCATTGTCTTCCAGTTCCTGTAGTTCTGATGTCCGTTGGTTTCTAAAAGGCCCATGCCATCAAGGCCCGGGAAGGAGTCCAGTCGGGCTGCCACATTTTTATTCCATTCAACCAGGATTGGATTGACGGTCAGGTCGGCGCAGAAACAGGGTACATTATGCTGCTTGGATACGTTTGCAATCTTCATAGTCATGCTGAGTGTCTTAGCAATGGCTTTGAGTGCAATGGCGTTATAACCCATCTCAATGCGTTCAAGGGCATCTTTGTCGGTGTGGGCACTCTCATCTGCTGCCAGGCGTACGGGAATGTCGTGTACATCAATATCCAGATCTTCATCAAAGGGCTCTTCAATCACCGCGATTTGATCGAAAGCCCCGATCTTTTTGGCATGGTCGAGCAGACGCAGGAGGCTCTCTTTCTTCTGATAGCGTCCGTTGGCATCGAAGTAATAGGGGAGCTTACCGCTCTTTGTGTATGGTGTGCGGCAACCGGAGAGTGAATTATGGATGGCGGTCAGGCGTGCCATATCTTTTTTGAGCATTTCCTCCTGTGTTCCCTTCTGGCCAATCTTGATTTTCATAAAGAAGTATCCATCATCCGCGGCATCTTTGATCTCTTTGATTGGAATTGTATAAGCCATCAGGGGAATGGAGGCAACCTTGGGGTGGTGTTGTGAGAGAGCCGGTTTGTATTTGGCCGGAATCAGATCATCAAAGTTTGTAATACCATGTTCTTTGGCATAAAGCAGCCAGACGGCATTATCCACGCCTACGAGGGCATTCAGGGCAAATGTCTGACGCAGCTTGGGCATAGAGCATATTTTCTGTCCGTAGGCATAGACCTCTTTAAAAATCTGGTCGTTGAAAGCCACTGGATCGGTGAAGCTGCGTCCCTTCATGATTTTAAGGGCGTAGTTTGTCATGGCAAAGAGCAGGGAGTTACCACCACTCTCTGAGTTGGAAGCAAAGACCTTGGCATCGCTCCAGAGCACGTTATGAGTGCAGAGTCCGATTCCATGTTTGCCGCTAGTCGAACGTACCATGGCAGCGCTCTGCCAGATTTCATTCAATGCGCCGCCTTTAAAGCCGAAAGGACGCAGCAGGGGCTCGCGCTCAAATTCGCAATCGGTGTCGGCAATGGTAATGGTTTTCTGAGAGGCGGTTACTGCAGTTCCCTGCGGGATGATGGATTTGCACCCTGCAGCGGTGCCTGCGGCTAGTGTTAATGAGGCTGCTTTGATAAAATCTCTTCTGTTCATTATGTAATCCTGTCTGAAAAATTTTGTGTTTATCATGTAAAAGTTTGTCGAAGCGGCTCCGCTGCTTTAGCAAAGTACTGATTTATAGAAATCGCAATCTTTTTTGATTCGATTGATCGCCAGTTCTGTTTTTTCTGCATAGGGCAGGTTTTTTTCTTCTTTGCTTAAGTACTCCCATTCGATATGAATGGTAGCAGGAACTTTGATGTTAAGATCCTTAAGAAGCTTGGCATATTCCTTCCATGGGGTTTCGCCCTCTCCGGCCGGTAAATTACGCGGATAGGATCGGCCTTTGCGATCGCCCTTCAGATCAAAGTCTTTAAGACAGATGCTTTTAATCCAGGGGGCAATCAGGCGCATGCCGGTGCTCCATGATCCGGTGCATTCGGCAATGGCATGACGCACATCATACTGACAGGCCATCCACTTTGGATCAACATCTTTAAGGACATGGTGAAGATCCCAGATGGCACCACCGAAGAGTCCCGGTTTCCAGGCATGATGGTTCTGATAGCAACCGGTTAGCCCTGCACTCTGATTGATTTTCTCAAGGCCGGACATTGTTTTATTGATATCCGAGAGCGATTGTAAAACGCTTTTCTTTGGATCATACTGCAGGTAGCCCATCCGGTAGCACTTAACTCCATTCTGGGCCGCTGTCTTAAGAATTTTTTCAGCGAGTTCGTTATCAGCAGCGGTAATGGCTGTAACCATCATATCCACATTAAGTCCCTGAGCTTTAGCGGCCTTAATTGCCAATGGGAGATCGCGCTCAACGTTCTCTGGCAGAACATGACCTTTGGGACGGACCGTAAGGTCGAAGCCGTCGAGTCCTAACTTTGCAACGCTTTCGGCCAGTTGGTCATAGTTCATCCATTGCAGCGGTTTTGAGAAGAAATTCATGCTTTGAACTAAGCTTGAACTTTTTACTGCCGCCTCTGCTGCTGCCGGTAGTGCCGCAGCACCGGCGGTAGCCAGTGCCGCAGTTTTAATAAAGTCTCGTCGTTTCATATTTATTCCTGAGATGAAGTTTAATTGGTTAGCGAATAATAATCAAGAGTCCTGATTTCAAATCAAATGCATCCAGAACGGCACCTCCTGTATCACCAGTTTCCGGTGTATAGACAAAGCGGAGATTACAAGGACTCTGGACTGCCGAGTATTTAAGATTCTGTAATCCATCGCTGAGATCAGCTGTGATAATCAGGGTGGTGTTTTCATATACCTGCAATATTCCATTGCCGGTTACCTCAGGTTGGGTTTTATCAACATAATAGGTTGAACTGAAACATGATGTGCATGCCATGATAAGCACTGTGCGTATTAATGATCTGATTTTCATAACAACTCTCCTGTTTTTCATCATGTGTAACTATAAAATCAAGGGAAATATAGGAGGTTCACAACACCTCCTGTGTATCTTTCAAAAACTATTATAATATTCAGAGTGCGTCAATACAGCCCTCTTGTTTATCATTCAGCATTTAGAATTTATCGTTTCTTAAACTCTCATCCCAGTTTCCAGGGTTTGCGGTAATCATAGTGCAGCATCTCGTTTGCTGCTTTGCTGTTAGTAAAACGTTCCGCATTTGCATCCCATTCCAAGCGCTGCTTTACCTTGACGGCAATATTTGCCAGGTGGGCAAAGCTTGTGGAGCGGTGTCCCTCTTCCAAAGGACAGAGCGGAGTTTTGCGGGTTTTAATGCAGTCAATAAAGTCGCGGATTAATCCGCTGGTACTTACAGAGCTGCTACCATCAGCCAGCCCCTTCTCTTTGATCATATACTCCTCTGCGTCAACCTGTTTCTTCCACTTCTGGAACTGACCCGGCTTTGAAGGATAGATTTTGTAGCCCTTTTCATTGGCGTAGACCACACCTTTCTGTCCGCGGATCTCCACTTCACCATAGGGAAGATTGGGACCGCCACAGGATTCGAGCACCTTAAAGTCGATTAAGCGCCCGGAAGCAAATTCAAATGTGACATTCATTGTATCGGTAATGTCGGCATCGTGGTCAATGAACTTAGTGCCATGCGCTGTTACTGCAATGGGTGCCTGCTCCTGCATCATCCAGCGGATAACATCCATATAATGAACGCCCCAGTTACCCATCTGTGATGAGAAGTCGCCGAACCAGCGGAACTTATAAGGGGCTATGTTATATTGATAGGGACGGAATGCACGGGGCCCAAGCCACATATCCCAGTTGAACCCCTGAGGTGGGTCTGCAGGTTTCTGTTTGCCGATGCCATTCGGGTACATGTTGCTGATGCGTGCTGCGCAGGCAATGGTAAGAGTTCCTAATTTGCCCGCATGAAGTTCTTTAGCCAGCTTCTGATAAGCGGGGTTGCCGCGACGGTTGAGTCCGACAGCCACTACCTGACCTGTGCGTTTCTGTGCATCAACCATCCTACGCCCTTCAACAATGGTGGCAGTCAGCGGTTTTTCAACATAAACATCCTTGCCGGCATTTAAAGCGTCAATTGTCATCATGGCGTGCCAATGGTCGGGGGTGGCAATGCAGACGGCATCAATGTCTTTATCTTCAAGCAGCTTGCGGTAATCATCATAGAGCTTGGGCTGTTTTGGAAACTTCTCACCCATTTTCGGGATGCGGCCTTCGAGTTCATCTTTGATGCGTTGTGAAACTTTGCTTTCATCACGTTGCATATAGGGCTTATAGCAGTCGCAGAGTGCGGCTACTTCGATATTCGGCTCACGCATAAAGAGGCGCATGAGCTGAGTGCCCCGGTTACCTGTGCCGATAAATCCCATGCGGATCTTGTTATTGGCTCCCTGTGCTCTTGATATTGCAGGAGAGGCAACTACACCTGCGGTTGCCATTGTACCTGCTATGAAACTGCGGCGGCTTGTATTAATTTCAGAACTCATGTTACTCCCTTTGTTTCGTATGTTCGTTAAATTCTCTTTGCAAAGCGCATGGTGCATGGCGCTTGGTGCATAGCGTTTTTTAATACTCACTGCCATGGGCAACTTGCGCATTCGCGCATTAACTCTCAGTTTATCGTTCAGCATTTATCATTTATCGTTCTCAATAACACCTCGTTTATTCTTAACCTTTTGCTCCCACTTTTCAAGAATAATTTTCATGGTTTCGGCCTTTTCTGGTTGTTCATTAATAAGGTTGTTCTTCTCGGATAGGTCAGCTTTCAGGTCGAATAGGTATTCCGCTACCTTTGCACCTTTGGCTCGGTAGAGGTATTTGATATTGCCATCGCGTACTGCACGTTGTAATCGATCTCCTCGTCTGGCTCGCCAGTAAAGGGTTCGGGATGCTGTTGGTTTGCCGTTAACCACATGATTGATGATATCCATTCCGTCAAAAGGTTTTCCGTCAGGAGCCTTAACCCCGGCAATGGATGCAATGGATGATGTCAGGTCCATACTCATACAGGGTTGCGCAGAAACTATGCCCGGTTTAATGGCTGCCGGTTGCCGGATGACACAGGGTACGCGTATGCCACCTTCAAACAGAGATCCCTTGTGTCCTCTCAGCTCTCCGTTGTTCCCTTTTTTATTGGCACCGTTGTCAGAGAAGAAGATCACCACAGTATTTTCTTTTAAACCCTGTTTATCGAGACTCCTGCAGATATCACCCACGCCCTTGTCAAGTTCCTCAACCATTCCGGCGAATGTAGCCCGATCGCCCTTATCCCAGTTGAGGTAGCCTTTTTTCTCCGGTTGCCGATCATTCGGGCCCTGATAGGGGGAGTGTGGCGCGGTGTAGGGAACATAAAGGAAGAATGGTATTTTTGCCGACCGTTTCTTAAGCCACTCAACTGCTTCATCAGTGATGAGATGGGTCATATACTTTTTGCTGAAGAACTCTTTTCCATTTTTGTAAAGCACATGGTCGCCGTCAAGGTGATTTCCCTGGCACTCACCAAAGGGCTCTGTGTGATGAAAGTAGTCTACGCCACCGCATATCGGACCGATCCAGAAGTCAAAGCCATGTTTGTCCGGCCAGTGCTGACGCTCATAACCGAGGTGCCACTTGCCGATGCAGGCGGATTTATAACCGGTGAGGATAGCGGGAAGGGCACCGTAAGAGGGAGGTAGGCCGAGGTCATGGGCGTCGGATAGAACCGCGGCTTCATCGTAGCGTCCATAGTTGCCGGTGCCTATGGCGCACTCAAGACCGCCGACACGATGCTGGTAACGTCCGCTCAACAGCGCGGTACGGGTAGGGGTGCATTCAGGAGCGTTGGCGTAGAACTGGGTGAAACGCACGCCTTCGGCTGCAAGCCTGTCGATATTGGGAGTTAATATGTCAGAACAGCCATAGCATCCCAGATCCCCATACCCCAGATCATCTGCAACAATACAGACAATATTGGGAGATTCTCCAAATACAGCAGATACACTAAAACAGAGATATAAAACAAACATCAAACGCATTTTTCAAATTATAGATAATGCACTGATCAATGTCTATTAAAAACGCTTTTGCAACGCGTGCAACAGGACAGTTTGCTTAAAATATAAGAAATTTATTATGTGGTGAGGCTTGAAAAAAGTCAAATGCCTATTTTCCGGGTTTGCAGAGTAAAACTGGTATAGCGGTTGTGACATGCTTTCAACAGGCCTTGATTCCTATGCCATTCTTTGTTAAATTAATTTTATACAGAGATGGTTGTAATATTATTCAAACTCGCGGGTGATATTACATTAGCCAGCCTGCATTAGTAGCTTATAGCTCAGAAGTTGTAACAAAAAACAAGAAATTTGCGTTAGTTCAAGTGGTTGAAATTGTTAAAAAGGTTGAAATGGTTTTCGCCTTTACGCGCCTTCAACTACTTCGACCCCTTTAACCGCTTTAACTTTTTTAACCTTCAACCCTTTTAACCATCTCTCAATAAATATTCTCATCCTCGTGGAATAAACAAGAGGGATATTATGAAAAAAATTGCTACAGCTATATTTTGTTTACCTGAATATGATGCAACCAAAAAAAGGTTACGCGTTCAGATGGAGAAGGACTTAAAGGAACCGTCTGTTTACAACCGGCATATTTATGTTGCTGCAGGAGGATGAGGATGTCAAAAAAAGCTGGAGCAAGTTTTATGATGATGTGCGCATTTTCTATGTGAATCTTGTTAAACAGGCTCAGGAGTGCGGTTTGCTTGAAGCAGGGGACCACCGGCACAATGTTGATCTGATGCTCGAAGCCATCGAAGGGCTGAAAATGCGTGCCGGTTTTGAACCGCATATCAGTGCACCAAAGGAGCGCAAGGCTATAGCCAAAGGATTGCTCAGGATATTCCAGGGGTAATTGTCGTAGGGAAGCTATTGCTTTGAAATTTTTTCACCACAGAGGCATTGAGACACAGAGGGATGTTAGATAATGAGTTTCAGTTTTAATATTTTAAGAATAGAGTTGTTGCTAATAATGTTAAGCAAAGATTGTTGTAGCTTTTACAGAAAAAATATCTCTGTGCCTCTGTGTCTCTGTGGTGAAATCCTAAATAGAGCTGTAACTTTAGTAATTTTTTGTGGCTATTTCTTTGCAATCCCTACAGCGATTGCGGACCTGCGGTTTGTTGAGAGTGGCGCAGGTTACACCTTTAATACAGGCTCTTTGAAAGGTACTCTGCGCAAGGATGGCAAATCATTTGGAGCCGGACCGGTTATTGATCTGAAGAGCGGCATAAATGTGGCAGCACCTCTTGGCCTTTTGACACCGTACCGACTTCTTGATGCAGAGAGCCGTTATCTTCCGGATGCGAGGGGATGGAAGAGCAGTGCAAAGCTGCAGGATGATGGAGCTGTTAAGGTCAAATGGCAGGCCGATAAAAATCATCCTTTTGATTTGCAGATCATTTACCGCTGGGCCTCGCTAGAAGTACTCGATGCCATTGTGACTGTTAGGGCAAAGAAATTTCTGCCACGGTTCGAAGTTTTCATGACCTGTTATTTTAATGGTTTTAACCTCTGTCATGGCAGTGGAAAAGATGGATTGGTAGGAGCCGACCATAAGTATGGTGATTGGTTGTGCTTTCCGCGTGATGATGATGCCCGCAAAATAATTGATGACGGGCGCTGGAAACATCCACCCAATGCCGTTGAATTTATGCCTGTCGAGAACTATATGCATGCGTTGGGCATGCGCACTTCTCTGGATAGTGGTTTGATGGGGCTGATGATGTCCAGTCCAAAGGATTGTTTTGCTGTGCTTATGCCGCATCATGAGGATAAGCACTACTCTCTCTACTGTTCGCTCTTCGGTTATGACATAGAGGCAGATCAAAGCGCCACCGCAAAGTGTCGGGTAATAATAGACCGGAATTTATCAGAGAAGGATGTTGTCGGGATTTACGAGAAATTTGTTGGAAAAACTGAACGTCCAACATCGAATTGACAATGGAGGAATAATGATGAGCTTACAACTTTCACGCAGGAAGTTTTTAAAAAAAGCCGCAGCTGCGGTTACGCTGCCCTACCTTGTGCCGGCCAGCGCTTTGGGTCTTGATGGAAATGTGGCGCCCTCTGAGCGAATCAATGTTGCTACTATCGGCATGGGGAGCAGAGGTCCCAATCATATCAGCATGCTCTCATCTTTAAAACAGGCGCAGCTGACCACCATCTGTGACGTACGGGGGGATGCGCTTAAAAAGCGCCAAGAGGGTTATAAGAAGAATGGTCTTAATTTAAAGGCCACCAAAGATTTCCGTGAGATAATGGCAGACCCTTCGATTGATGCAGTCACAATTGCCGCACCTGAGAACTGGCATGCCCTGATGACCATTGAGGCTGCTAAGAATGGCAAGGATATCTACTGCGAAAAGGCGCTCAGCCTTACAGTTGCCGAAGGACGAGCCATGTGCGATGCAGTTCGTCGTTACGGACGTATACTGCAGGCAGGCACTCAGCAGCGCTCTGATTCCCGTTTCCGTCAGGCCTGTGAACTGGCAATGAACGGATATCTCGGCAAGCTGGAGAAGGTGTATGTCGGGGTTCCAAGCGGGCGCCGTATCCTGAAACTTGAGCCGGGTGAGGTGCCTGCTGACATTAACTATGATCTGTGGTTAGGTCCAGCCCCATTCAAGCCCTATCGCAAGAACCTCTGCAACTACAACTGGTATTTCCTGACCGACTACTGCGCTGGATGGATTCAGAGCTGGGGGGTTCACCATCTGGATATCGGCCTGTGGGGGGCACCCGAGTTTTTGGAAGGCCCGATTGAAGTTGTGGGTGCAGCCCAGTTCGAACCAGAGGGCGATGCTGATGTCTCCTTTGGCTGGCAGGTTAAGGTTAAGGCCAAATCCGGTTTAATGATGGAGTTCCATGATAATGTCAGCGGGCTCTACAAGCAGGGAGTGCGCTTTATCGGCGACAAGGGGTGGGTGCATGTAACTCGCGGTGGAATAAAAGCATCCGATCCGGCAATACTTAGCATGGTTATAAAACCATCCGACAAACGTTTGTATGTTTCAAAGAATCACATGGAGAATTTTTTAGATTGTATTAAGAGCCGCCGTGATCCTGTTGCCTCAGTTGATGCCTGTCATGCATCATCTACTCTCTCTCTGGTTGCGGACATTGCCACGCGCGTTAAGCGTAAGGTGAAATGGGACTGGCAGAAAGAGCAGTTCATCGGAGACGAGCCTGCAAATCGTATGTTATCGCGCACAATGCGCAAACCATGGCATCTGTAGAAGTTCTAAAGTTCTGAAATTCTAAAGTTCTAAATTTACAGGAAAAAATTATGAAACATCTTTCAATATTGGTTGCAGTGTTATTCGTCGCTATGTGCCTGGCACAGGCGGCGCCTGTTCCAGATGAAATTTTCAAGGCTGTGGATGAAGTTGCCGTTGCCAACGGTCTCCACCCACGCAAACCCCACTACCTGCTGGAGCAGTTTGTTCCCGCTGCCGGTGGTGATGAAGAGCAGCGCAAGCAGCTGGCGCGGGCTTTGATGGAGGCATTTGCATCCCAAAAGACCACAACCGCAGGGCGCACAATTATTGCACAGCATCTGGCAAAGGTTGCCGGTGAAGCTGAAGTTAAGGCTCTCAAGAACATCAAGGGAGATGCGCAGCTCATGGCAGATGTGCGTATAGCCTTAAATGAGCTGGCATCATCATCTTATAAAGATGCGGGCAAAGATGTATATCTAGCAGAGCTGAAAAGCGGAGATGCCGCAAAGCAGATCGCTGGATTGGCTGGTCTTTTGAGATACTATCCGAAAGATGCAGCAAAGATTGCCCCTGACTACCTGCAGAATATGGATGCACAGGTCAGCGCAACTGCTATGCGCATTCTTGCCGAAATCAAGCCGGCTTCTTTCGCTAAAGTCATAGAATCATTGCCGAAACCAGCTCAGCTCATGGCGCTATCAATAGCAGCAGAGAAGGAAATCTCCGCTGTTGGTGAGATTGTCGGCAAACTGGCTGCGGGAACGGATGAAGAACTAAGGATTGCGGCAATCAACACATTGGGAGTTATCGGCAGTAAAGATAGCGTTCCTGTACTGGCATCAGCCGGAGCTGTGGAGGCTTTAGCCAATCTCAATGCCCGTGGTGTTGACAAAGCGGTGCTTAAAGTGATCAAAAGTGGTGATGTAAGCTCTCAGGTTACAGCCATTAAAGCTGCCATTCTACGTGATACTCCGAAGCTGGATTCGGCACTGATTAATGTTGCGGCATCCAGCGATGGCAAGGTTGCCTCTGAAGCTCTGAAAGTTCTTGGGCGTGCTGGTGACACATCAATTTATGCAGAGGTCTGCGCGTTGCTTGGCGGCGCGAACAGCGAGGACGCAGTATCTGCAACCCGTCGTATGATTAAGCGCATCGATGATGATAAAGCGGTTATGGTTCCTCTGAACAAGGCCTTCTCTGGCTCAGATAATGCGAAGAAAATTGCTGTATTGCAGTGTCTTTCCGCTTCCGGTTGTGATGAAGCTTTGAGTATTGTTAATAAGGGTAACAGCTCTGTTGATAAAGATATAGCGGATGCGTCAATCAGGGCCCTGACTCAGTGGCCTGATCCTGCAGCTGTTTCCATGTTGAAAAAGATTGCTGCTGATAAAGATAGCAGTATTGTTCACCGCTCTCTCTGTGAACGCGCAATAAAGCGCTTTGAGTCCGGTGGTGCACGTCTTTCGGCACTAGCATCTTTGAACTGCGGTGTTGAAAATTCCGTAAAAGGACGCACCGGAGTTCAGCTTAAAGTTATCAAGGGAAAATCATGGAAGTACACAGATGAACCTGCCGGCACAATTGCCTTTGATGGAAGCGAAGTAGTTATTGAAATCAATGGTCTTAAACCGAATAAAAAATATCAGCTGGGTTTTGTCTGGTGGGACTATGATAACAACGGACGGGTTCAATCGGTACAGGTTGGCAAGATGAAAGTGCTTGGTAAAACAGCTCTTCCTGCCTGGAAAGGCAAGAAGGAACCTGCAGTTGCCCTGGCAGTGAATATCCCAACCTCTGAGATTAAGGGAGGCAAGGCAACAATACGCTTTAAACGCGAAGCTGCGGCTAATTGTGTTGTCAGCGAGATATGGGTGACTGAGGGGCAGGCATCCGGTGTTCCTGTTCCTCAACCAGTGGTTGTTGCTGCTGTTATTAAGAAGAGGGCTAAACCAGCAAAGGCTGACCCGAAAAAATTTGGACCTCCTGTGTTAAAAGCCAACAAAGGTGCGGCCAGGAAAGTTCTTATTGTTACAGGCAATGAGTATCCTGGTCATCCTTGGCGCAAGACTGCTCCTGCGATGGTGAAGGTGCTTGCTGAAGATAAAACTCTTGAAATAAGCTATACCGAGGATTACACCATTCTTGCCAGCAAAGATATCTTTAAGTATGACACACTGTTTCTAAACTACCAGAATGATGGTGAACCGGGCCCCGATGGCGCACTTGATAACCTGACAAAGTACGTTAAAGGCGGGGGAGGCATGACTCTTTTTCACTTTGCCTGCGGTGCTTTTATCGGCCATCCGAAGCAGGTGTATAATTCAAAGTTCATGGAGATCGCGGGACGGTCATGGAATCCAAAGTTGCGTGGTCATGATCCATTCGGAAAATTTATGGTCAATATTGCCGACAAGAACCATCCCATAACAAAAGGAATGAAGGACTTTGAACAGACTGATGAACTTTATACATGTCTGGATGGAGACTTTCCTGTTCATATCGTGGCCTCTGCAATCTCCAAGGTTGATAAGAAGGTATACCCTATGGCCTTCACCTGCAATCCGGGGAAAGGACGCGTTTTTCACTGTGTGTTGGGGCACAACCTGAAGAGTTTTAACAGCTCTGCAAATGAGCTGTATCGGCGCGGTGCTGCTTGGTCGGCAGGGTTATGAAAAGAATGAATTATGAAAATATTTACCTCTCGTATCGGCGTCCACTTAGTGGTCGCTGAAAAACACACCTTTAAGCATAAAAAGGAGATAATATGAAAATTGGATTTCACACAGATGCATTTAATACGAGTTTCAAAAACTTTGAATTCTGCCTGGATTGGGCAAAGAAGAACGACGTACACCATATAGAGTGTGGAGTAATCGACGGGGTAAGCTGGATTCATGGACTCGGCTACCAGCCGCATGTGGCTCTTTATGAAGATCCGCTGATGCTTAAGAATAAAATGGCAGATCAGTACGGAGTTGAATTTTCGCAGGTTGATGCTGCCTTTCCTCTCTCTGGCAAAGATGGGCCAGTGTATGGGGTGCCCTATGTGCTCAAGTCCATTCCCTGGGCTAAACATGCGGGTTGCCCGTGCATTGCGACAACCGATGGACTGCATAAGCCGGCGGATCTGGATGATGATGCAGCCATGGATATGATGAAGCGGGAGTATGAGCAGATTATCGAGGTTGCCGAGGCCTATAAAATGCAGATCAATATTGAGGTACATGGCTACTTCACCACCAACCCAGATATGCTGGAAAAGATGCTGAATTTCTGCGATAGCGAGTATCTGGGTCTCAATATGGATACAGGCAACTCATTTATCGCTGGTAACGATCCGGTTAAGTTCATAAAGCGATTTATAGATAAAGTTCGTCATGTGCATATCAAGGATGTCTCTGCATCGTTGGCAGAGGCACTACGTGGACAGGATACCGGCATCGCGCTGAGTCAGTGCGCCATAGGCGAGGGCGTTAATGCTGACAACATTAAGCAGTGTATGGCTCTGCTGCGTGACAGCGGATACACCGGCGTGCTCAGCATGGAATGCGAGGGCGAGGGTGGCCCGATGATTGAACGCTCATTGGCCTGGATGAGATCAACCATGCAGGAGCTTGGAATACCGGAAGAGAAGTGAGCCATAAGAGAGTGCTCGAGTGCGTTAATGCGTGAGTGCGCGAGTTGAATACAGAATGTTGAACGTTCGTGTTGGTTGCGGCGCTAAGATTTCCGTGGTAAATTAAATAGGCAAATTATGGAGGTAGTATGAAAATTGGAATCAATATGCTCTTATGGGCATCGAATGTTACGGCCGAGCACAGAGATGCGCTACGGATGATTAAAGCCGCGGGAGCTGACAGTGTCGAGATCCCTGTGATGGAGGGTACTCCGGGGGCATATCGCGAGCTGGGAAAGATGCTCGACGACCTGGGGCTGGCCCGCACCTCATCCATGGCATTCTGCAGCGAAGATGCTAATCCCGTCAGTGATGATCCCGCAAGCCGTCAGGCAGCTGCGGATTACATGAAATGGCTGATTGAATGTGTGCACGAGCTGGGTTCATCGCTTGTTTGCGGACCGATGTATCAGACAATTGGCGTTTTCAGCGGTGATGGCCCCACGCCCATTGAAAAAGCGCGCGTAGTTGAGATGTTAAAGATTGCGGCGCCAGAAGCGCAGTCCGCCGGTGTGAAGCTGGCTATTGAGCCGCTAAACCGTTTTGAGTGCTACATGGTCAATACGCTTGCGACAGGACGCGAGCTGGTTGAGGCGGTTGACGCACCTAATCTGGCGATACTTTTCGATACCTTCCATGCCAATATGGAGGAGAAAGATCCGGTTGGGGCAATTTTGAAAGATGGATCTGTGATTAACCACTTTCATTGCAGCTCAAACGACAGAGGTATTCCCGGTGAGGGGCATATAGACTGGGCTAGCACCTTTAAGGCGCTGCATGAAATTAATTATCAGGGAGACCTGGTGATTGAGGCCTTTGGCCGAACACTGCCGGGACTTGCGGCCGCCACGCGTATCTGGCGTGATATGTTTGATGATGCCCAGAATGTCGTCCAAAAAGGTATTCCCTTTATACGGGAGATGTGGAACCGACCCGCATAATAGGGTTGTTAATATAACCTGGTTGTGATTAAAAAACAGTGTTTTAAAAGAAATCTGAAGCCCTGCCAACTTAGTAGCTATTCTCTCAATTCCTGTCTTAAAAAACGGCTCTTCCTAGTTTTTCATGGGTCAAAGAAAAATCTGATAAACTCTCTGCGTTTCATAATGATCTCTTTCATATTGTCTAAAAGTGTATCAAATTACAATTTAATGTGTCTAAAGCCTTAAAGCTTACCGTGATCAGCTTTTCAAACCGGCGAGGTTGGGCTGCATGCGTGAGGTATCCTTCATGATCTCATCCCATGTCACGACCTTGCCGGTATAAGCCGCAGTACGCCCCATGATCGTCACCAGATTGCTGCGCACACTCGGTGCGGTCGTCGCATTGGAGACATCCCCCTCCAGAATCATCTTATGGAACGCGGCAATATTGTTCGAAACCCCTTCCTTATAGATCTGCTTGGTCTCACCACCGCGATAGAAGTTCTCGCCGCGAATTAGCACCTGTCCGCCATACTTGGTTTCCAGCACTCCCTTTGAGCCAAATATACGGCAGACAATTCCATCCGGTTGCGTTCCATATCCATTAAACTGACGCGAGCTGAAGGTAACCCCGGCACAGTCGGGATATTGATATTGCAGAGCAAAGCAATCATTACAGTCGCCAACATCCACACGGGTCTTACGGGCGCAACCGCCAACCGCATGCAGCGGCGGCTTATTCATAGCCCAGCTCATCACATCGAGTGTGTGAATGTTCTGCTCATTAATAATATCGCCGGAGAGATTTTTCATAAAAACCCAGTTCCGCAAACGGGATTCCGAGTCATCAGCCGGAGGAACTTTAAGCTTGAGCCGGTTGCAGTGATAGTACGCCTCTCCAAAAGCAATATCACCAATGGCACCTTCATGCACTCGTTTCAATGCCTCAACGAAAAAGGGCTGTGACCTGGTCTGGAAGTCCACTAGGAAGGTCAGTTTCTTTGCCGTCGCCTTTTTGGATGTGGCCTCAATCAAAAGCGTACCCGGTACATCCACTGCTACCGGTTTAGCCACATAAACATGGATGCCCGCATCCACTGCCGAAGCGGCTTGTTCCGGATGAAAAAAGGGAGGTGATGTAATCACAAGCGCATCCGGTTTGGCTTCCAATACCTTCTTGTAGTTATTTAACCCAGTGAACCGGTGCGAAACAGGAACACTGTATTTTTCGCCAACCTCATCAGCCTTATCCTGAAAATAATCACCTACCGCGATAATTTCATATCCGCCATGAGCTTTGAAAAGACTGGCAATAAAACCGCCGCGCCCACCGCAACCGACTACGCCGATCTTAATTGTCGGCGTATTCGCGCCCTGTGCCAAACCCCGTGATGCAACCGCTGCCGTCAATCCCGCTGCCGCTGTCTTCTTGATGAATCCCCGGCGTGAATTTGCCTCTGTCATAAGTTCTGTTATTTTTCCAGTCATTTGATAATCTCCTTTTAATTGCGGGCAAAGTCCAACATACATTATTTTAACTTACTGCAATCACTATAAAATGTCTTGTACAATCCAGCCTGAAAATTGTAAAATTTCAGCATGAATACTATAAATATTCAACAAAATTTTGTCTCTCAGATCAAGGATCTGCAACCATTCAAGCAGTTGATGGACCTGATTCCCGATGTGGCCTTTTTTTTGAAAGACACCCATGGACGGTTTGTCATGCAAAACCGCCATGCCTGCGATTACTGCCAGGTTGCCACAGAAGACGAAACCATCGGCAAAACCGACTTTGATTTTTTTCCACCCAGGCGTGCCTCTCTTTACGTAAAGAGCGATCAGCAGGTGATGGAAAGTGGCCGGCCAATTATCAACGCAGTTGCGCCAGCCCCAGAAAATTCCAACAAGATGATAGTCTACAGCAAATTTCCAGTCTATGACAAAGATAACAAGCTGATCGGCGTGGCCGGAATTCACCGGGTGATTGACGGCCTGCGTGACACACCATCCTGGTACGGCTCGCTATCCATAGTCATTCAGTACATTCACGAGAACTACAGTCAGGAACTGACCCTCACCGATCTGGCAAAAATGGCTCACACCTCTCAAAGTCAACTGGAGCGCCGGTTCCGGCAGCTGCTGGCAACAACCCCCTCCTCCTATATTCTTCGGGTGCGCATCGATGCAGGCCGCACCCTGCTGGAGTCGACTGACCGTACCATATCAGATATCGCGCAAAGTGTCGGCTTCTACGACCACAGCCACTTCACCCGCTCTTTTCACAAAATTATGCACACCTCTCCCAGGGACTACCGCCGTCGTCGGAGTAATTCCGGCGAGTGAATGAAAATTTCTCAACGCTTATGCGTTATTTGTACAAGGAATAAGCGCATTTGTGCAAGAAACATGTTTGGTTTTTCTAATATAATTGGTGTTCAGATATCAATCTGTTCAAGTTGAATGAGTATACGCATATGTGGGATAAAGACCGACATAAGGATTAAGGATTTAAAAATGACCAATAATATGGAGAAGTTATACAGGCAGAGATTGACTCGCTATGTTACGGCTATGCGTAATGAAAAACCTGACATGGTGCCGATCAGGCCATTTGTAGCTGAATTGACCGCCAAATATGCAGGCTATACCAATCAGGAGGTGACACATGACTACAATCTGGCTTTCGCCGCGGCACGCAAATGTGCGGCGGATTTTGACTGGGATGCAGTTGTGGGAAATATGGTTTATGTCTGGACAGGTTTGACGCAGGCGCAGGGAACGAAGTATTATGCGATACCGGGAATTAATCTGGATGCGGATAATGGGTTTCAGTATCTTGAACCGTCGGAGGAAGAGTCGTTCATGAAGGAGGATGAATACGATGAGCTGATCGATGATCCTACGGCATTTCTCTACAACAAATGGTTGCCCCGCGTATCGACAGAGATTTGCGGTATGAATGAGAGAGCATCTTATCGCAACAACCTGGCGTTGGTCAAGGGATCCATGGCTATGCTGAACTACTTTAACGCCTTTGGAGGGCAAGCTGCCGCTTTGGCCGCTGAGTCGGGAACTCCGAGTGCCATAGCCGGAATTTTTAAAGCTCCTTTCGACATTATTGGCGACAAGTTACGCGGTTACATTGGTCTGACTATGGATATGATGACGCAGCCGGAGAAAGTCATGAAGGCATGTGAGGCATTGATGCCGCATCTTTATAACACGGCGCTCACTTCCTCTGACCCGAATGGACAGCTACCTATAAGTTACTGGATGCACCGTGGCTGCACACCATTTGTTTCAAAGGGCACCTTTGAGAGTCATTACTGGCCGACCGTTAAACCGATCACCCAGGAGCTTTGGAAGAACGGACATCAGACTCTCTATTATGCTGAGGGCGATTGGAAAGATCACCTGCGGCATTTCAGGGACCTTCCTGATAGCAGTATTGTGTACCATGTTGATCGTGGTGATATTTTTGAAACGCACAGGGTGCTTGGCGATAAGTTCTGTTTGAGTGGCGGTGTACCGAATATTCTGTTGTCATACGGAAAGCCTGAAGAGGTGCGTGCTCGCTGTCGTAAGCTCATTGAGGAGGTTGCCGTGGATGGCGGCTATATTATGGATTCCAGTGCGATCATGCAGGATGATACATCCATAGAGAATCTTAAAGCGATGACCGACGCAACGCGTGAGTATGGACTTTATTCTGATGGAGTTGTATCGGTTGCTGAAGATGCGGATTTGAAAATCGGGCCGGAGCAAGGCATGGAATTCGGAGTCGATTATGGTATGGTTGCATCTTGTCGATCAAAGACTGCGGTCGGTCTCTGTTTTCCGTGGTCAGAGAAGGTGAAAGAGATCAGCGAGATCAAGGGTGATGTCGAGATTGCAGAACGAGTGTGGAACGAGATAGATTCGCTTGCTAATATGTATATCTGGCAGTGTCTGCTATCGTTCTAAATCAAGGTTTGCTTCTGGCAATGAATGCGGTCGGCAAGCGCTTCAAGGCCAATGAGGTATTTGTGCCGGAGGTGCTGATTGCCGCCCGTGCCATGAAGGTCGGAACTGAAATTCTGAAGCCCCATTTGATTGATGCCGGTGTGGATGTATCTCCTGAAAAATTTGTCCAGCTGGCGAAAGAGCACAATGCTCATATCGTTGGACTTTCCGCGCTTTTAACAACCACCATGCCCAGTATGAAGGCTGTTGTTGATACAATGCGCGGGGAGGGAGTTACAGCTAAGATTATTATTGGCGGCGCTCCGGTAACCCAGGGGTACTGTGATACGATCGGTGCGGATGATGGATACTCCGCGGATGCTGCCGCTGCCGCTGAGCTAGCCCTGAGTCTGATCGGCGCTTAAGTGGTAGGTGATGCTTGCGTCTGTGGCTCTTTTGAGTTTTTCGTGGTTAATATCTCCGATAATGAGTTGCGGGCAAAGCTCTCTTCAAGTATTATATATAAATGTTTCGAACTGGAATTGGATTTGACTCACATCGTCTTTGCGAGGGACGTCGTTTAATCATTGGTGGAGTTGAAATAAGCTTTAAAAAGGGGCTTATAGGACACTCAGATGCCGATGTTTTATGTCATGCACTTTGCGATGCACTGCTGGGAGCTGTGGCTGATGGAAATATTGGGACACATTTCTCTGATAAAGATCCGCAATGGAAGGATGCTGACAGTGTGATGCTGCTACAAGAGGTTGTTAAGCGGCTCAATAAAAACGGGTGGAGTGTCTCTAATACCGATGCAACGATTATTGTTGAACAACCCAGGATGGCTCCGTATATTGATCAAATGCGAGAAATTTTAGCGAGGGCTATGGGCATTGCTGTAGATGCAGTTTCCATCAAAGCTAAAACCAATGAGGGTATGGGTTTTGAGGGAAGAGGCGAAGGTATCTCAGCCATGGCAGTGGCAACGGTAGAGAAAGACAACGATAAAAGCTGAATGATGAACGATAAACCGGAGAAAGATCTACAGTTCTAAAGGAATTTTATGATGATGAATTTTTACAATAGCATGAGCCGCAGCAAAGAGGAGATGAAGCCTCTGGAGGACAACCGCATTCGCCTCTATACCTGCGGACCGACAGTTTATAACTTTGCCCATATCGGCAACTTCCGGGCTTATACCTTCGAGGATATTCTCAGGCGTGTTATTAAGTTTAACGGATATGAGATTACGCAGGTAATGAACCTTACGGATGTGGATGACAAAACTATTCGTGGAGCGATTGAGCAGGGGGTGGCTCTGAAGGAGTTCACGGCTCCGTTTATCCAGGCATTTTTTGATGATCTCAAAGTTCTTAACATTGAACCTGCTGAGGTTTATCCCGCTGCCACAGATCATATTCCCGAGATGCTGGATTTGATTCAAAAGCTCTTTGATAAAGGATTGGCATATAAATCGGATGACGGTTCAATTTATTTCAGTGTTGCCAAATTGCCGGGTTATGGCAAGCTAGCCCATCTTGATCGTGAGAAACTCCGGGCTGGCGCTCGGGTTTCCCAGGATGAATATGAGAAAGAGAGCTACGGTGACTTTGCTCTCTGGAAGGGTTGGGATGAAAATGACGGAGGTGTTGTCTGGGACTCACCGTGGGGCAAAGGTCGTCCCGGCTGGCATCTGGAATGTTCTGCTATGGCCATGAAATATCTTGGTGAAAGCTTTGATCTGCATACCGGCGGAATTGACAATCTTTTTCCGCATCATGAAAATGAGATTGCCCAGGCTGAGGGTGCCACAGGAAAACCATTTGTTAATATGTGGATGCACTGTGCTCACTTGCGGGTTAACGGTGAAAAGATGTCGAAATCTCTGGGTAACTTTTTTACACTGCGTGACCTGATTGAAAAAGGGTGGTCTGGTAGAGAGATTCGTTATGTCTTGATTAACGGACATTACAGACAACCTCTTAACTTCACCTTTGATGCACTCAATGCTGCCAGGGTTTCGCTTGCCAGGATTGATGAGTGCATTGATGCTCTAACTGAAAAAGCAGGAACAGCCGAGCAGGGGACAATCCCATCCTGGGCGCAGAAGGCATTACAGAGTTTCAGTGATGCGGTTAATGATGATCTAAATATCCCTGAATCGTTCGCCTCTGTTTTTAATCTGGTTCGCGAAGTTAACAGCGCTTTGCATAACGACGGAGTAAGTTCGGAGGAGGCAGCTGCTATTCTGGGTTTGTGTAACAACTTTGATGCCGTTCTGGGAGTTATCAGATTTGGACGGGCTCAGCAGAGGGCTGAAATACCGGAGGATATCCAGGCGTTAGTTGATGCGAGAGCCGTCGTCCGCTCTGAGAAGAACTGGGCTGAGTCTGATCGTATCCGAGACGAATTGGCATCATTAGGATGGAGCATTCGCGATTCTAAAGACGGGCAGAAGGTTAAGAAGTTCTAAAGTGCGAGAGTTCTAAAGTGGTTAAAATTGTTAAAAAGGTTGAAAGGGTTGAAATGGTTTTCTCCTCTGATATGACTACATGACATATTAACTCATTACGATGCAATGTTTTATTCTATGCAACGCGTAGCGTTGTTGACTAATGCAGTGATGCATATTGCATAAACTGTTCAATGAATGAGAAAAGATTTGCATATCACAGGGGTTAAGTTTGGTTGCGGCTCCGCTGCATTAGGTAAGATTGAGACTAAAAAAATTATGGCAACAGGAAAATTTATAACTTTTG
The DNA here is from genome assembly GCA_027858965.1 of Kiritimatiellia bacterium. Lineage (GTDB taxonomy): Bacteria > Verrucomicrobiota > Kiritimatiellia > RFP12 > UBA1067 > M55B167. The sequence continues at coordinate 25,289 of JAQIBS010000253.1, read as the reverse complement.
AAGGGCCCGAGGGCAGTGGTAAGTCAACTCATATAAAAAAACTGGCTTACTTCCTGAAAACAAAGGGGATTGATATTGTTACAACCCGTGAACCCGGCGGAACCGCTTTGGGTGAGAAAATACGGTCAATGATTCAACATAGTGTCGCGGAGGAGGTGCCTGTTGACAGAGCGGAACTTCTTCTGTTTCTCGCCAGCCGTGCACAGCATGTCGATGAGCTTATTCGACCTGCACTTGACGCAGGCAGCTGGGTCTTGTGTGACCGTTTTTATGACTCAACGATGGCCTACCAGGGTTATGGACGCGGTTTTGATCTGGATGAACTAAAGGCATTAAATGATTTTGCTGTCGATGGAATGAAGCCGGATCTGACTTTGTTAATTGATGTTTCGCCTGAAACGAGTCGTGCGCGGTTGAAAAGAAGACACAGTCGTACTTCATCGTCGCCTGATAGAATTGAGTCAGAGGTTGATGATTTCCATAGGCGTTTACGCGATGGTTTTCTTCGACTTGCCGGCTCAGAGCTGGAACGTTTTCATGTGGTTGATGCCGAGAGAGAACAAAGGGTTGTCGAAATAGAAATCCATGAGGTTGTCAAACAACGTCTCCTAACTCCTCCAACTCCCTAAACCCTCCAACTCCCTAACCCCTAATTTATGCATAAAAACGAAAAATTTGAGATGATTAAACATGCCTTTGAATCAGGCAAGCCAGCTCATGGCTACCTGATCACAGGCCCTCTGCGAGGAGTTGCCTCGGAAATGGCAATCTCTATTCTGCAATATCTGTTCTGTCAGTCGAACTCAGTTAAACCATGCGGTGCCTGTGATGGCTGTCGTAAAGTCAGGGAAAAGACTCAGGTTGATATTGAGTGGATCTATCCGGAAAAGAAATCGCGTATTATCAGTATGGATAATATTCGCAAGAATCTTCTCTCCAAGATAAATCAGAGCTCTATGCAGGGAGGGTGGAAAGCCGGGGTGATTGTCGGTGCCGACCGACTGAACACATCATCTTCAAATGCCTTTCTTAAAACATTGGAAGAGCCTCCTGATAAAACAATTTTCCTTTTGTTGACAGAGGCACCTCAGCAGCTGCTACCTACGATTATATCACGCTGTCAGCGTATTGATCTGGATGCGACAAGACAACTTGATGAACCGTGGAGAGGTCGTGTTGTCGAAACTCTCTCGTTTGACCTTTATCATACTCCCATTGAACGTCTTTCAATGTCGAACTCTTTGTTCTCAATACTTGTTGATATGAAGAATCACGTTGAAGAACTTGTGCGCTCTGAGGAAAATGAGAATGACAAAGTTGATGAATCAAAAGATGTCTTTTTGGCGAGGGTCAGCGCACGCTATCGCGAGTTCCGCGGGGACTTCAGCCTGACTATGCTACGCTGGTTCAGAGATATATTTATCCTCTGCTCCGGGGGGGATAGTTCTCTAGTTTATAATCAGGGCCACCTCGATATTTTGAAGGAGCGTGCTTCTAATCTGGATTTAAGTAAAGCCATTTATAATTTGAAAGCTGTTGAAGAGCTAACCGTTCACATTAACGAAAGAAACATGCCTGAAGAATCTTCTCTGGCCTATGCAATTGACCGTATTCAGCACGGGGTTTTGCAGGGAGCGCATTAAATCATGAACTATGCTCAAATTCTCACACCTGAATACGCTTTGTTTTACTGCAGGGTAAATCCCGGTGTTGATATCTATGTTGGTCGTCAGTATGTGGTTGAATTTGATTATGGTATGGACATGGCTGAGCTTATTGAATATGGAGATTTGCAAAAAGGCGTTAAGAACTTCCGTATTCCTGGTTTCAGAATTATCCGAGCTTTTGGTGATACCGATATAAAACGTACGCAATCTCATTGTAAAGTGGCCAAAGAGGCTCAGGCAGCACTCAAAGAGCTGCTTCAAAAGGATAAAGTCAGAGCTAAGATTGTGCACTGTCGGATGTCTCTTGATCGTAACCGTCTGTTTGTCCGTTATTGTGCAAAAAGTTCGCTGAACCTGAATCGCTATGCGGAGCCTCTTCGTCGTAAATTCAATGCAAGTGTTAATTTTTGGCAGATTGGAGCCAGAGATGAGTGCCGCTTAATTGGTTGTATTGGCACTTGCGGGCGTCAATCCTGTTGTTCTTCATGGCAGAAGCGGGAGAGTGTCGTTACTCTTAAGATGGCCAAGACTCAGGGAATACCACTTAATCCTGCCTCTTTAAATGGAACGTGCAACCGGCTTAAATGCTGCTTGAAATATGAAAACCATGTGTATGAAGAGGCCGGTACTGGTTTGCCCGAGAATGGAGCAAAAGTTATCTGCACTTCTTTTGATAACAAAAAAGGTGTTATTATCAACCGGGATATCCTGAGAAAGAAATTAGTAGTCAGAACTCGTGATGGTAAATTTATGACGGTAGCTGCTGATGAAGTTACCCTTGTGAAGAAGTGATAGTCGGGAATGCTGCAGAGTGTCGCTGAAGTTGATATATGTAGATTTTTTTATGAGTTGTTTAATTAGCGGGAGGATTGAGTATGAAAATACTAATAGTGAACGGACCAAATCTGAATTTATTGGGCACCCGGGAACCGGAGATCTACGGTTCGGAGACTCTGGCCGATATCTGTAGCAGGATTGATAGATCTGCTTCAGAGAAGGATGTTCAGGTAAGCCATTTTCAGAGTTGTATTGAGGGAGATATTGTCAATTCTGTATGCACAGCTAAAGATGATTTTGACGGGATCATTATTAATCCTGCGGCCTTCACTCATAGCAGCGTTGCTCTGCGTGATGCCATTTCAGCCTGCGGTCTGCCGGTGGTTGAGGTTCATATTTCAAATACACATAAGCGGGAGGGCTTCAGGCACATCAGTTTAACCGCGCCAGTGTGTGTTGGACAGATTATGGGTTTTGGCAGCTATGGCTATTTAATGGCGTTGGATGCCCTGCTGTATTGCATAAAGCATAGAGTGGCATAGTTGTGTCAGCTAAAGAGGGCTCTGCCCGCAACCCAATATCCTCACCACGAAGAGCACGAAGTTGTTTGTGCACGTTTTTTATTTGTGAATACTTACATGTGTAGTAATTGTTTTCGCGTCATTCGCGTTTTTCTTGATTAAGAAATAAAGGTAAAAAATGTCCAGGTAAAATATCTATTGCAGCTTGGTAGAGTTTGACAGAATGATCTGTTGCAGCTGGATAGAGTTTGAGGTGAAAATTTTGGAGATAAAAAAATGGGTTATGTAGAGTTATTTGTTATAAATTGCTACAAAGCCTGCGGTTTGAGTTTTAGCGATTAGCGTTAAAAAAACTCTAACCGCAACAGAGATTCGCGGGCAAAAAATGATTCTGTCCAAAATGATTCTGTCAACTATTTAGTTGCGGCTATGCTGTGCTACGAACTTCGTGGTTAAAAAAAACGTGAAAAAAAACAAAAGGAAATTCTGAATTTATGAAAAAAAATGATATGAAGTTATGGATTGTCGGATCGATTGGAATTGATGATATTAAAACGCGTACCGAAGATCGCAAAGATCTGTTAGGAGGCTCACTTCCTTTTTGTACGGCGGCTGCCTCTTTTTTCACGCAGGCCGGTGCTGTTGGAATCGTCGGCAGTGATTTTCCTGAGAGCTTTGCCGCACGATGGGGAAAATTTGGAACTGACCTTAGCGGAGTACAGCATGCAGCCGGAAAGACTTTTCGCTGGGCCGGGGCCTATGATGAAAATATGATTGAGCGTGAAACTTTGAAAACTGAGCTTGGTGTTTTCGCTGATTTCAAACCGAAGCTGCCGGCGGCCTACAAGCAGGCTCCCTTTGTTCTGTTAGGTAATATTCAACCTGAACTTCAGATGCATGTTTTAAGGCAGGCAAAAGGGGCTAAATTTGTTGCGCTTGATACAATGAACCTCTGGATCGATATCGCTAAACCAGCACTGGTTAAGGTGATTAAGAAGGTTGATCTATTAACGGTTAATGATGGTGAAGCCCGCATGCTTAGCGGTAAATGGAACATGCGTGAGTGCGCTGATGAGCTGCTTAAGATGGGTCCTTCTTATGTAATTATTAAAAGGGGTGAACATGGTGCCATTCTGTTTTCCAAAAAAGGGATTTTTGTTGCTCCGGCTTTTCCGGTTGAAAAAGTTGTTGATCCAACTGGTGCAGGTGATTCATATGCGGGAACCTTTATGGGATATCTTGCTAAGCGTGGACGCGTGAGTGAGAAAGCATTACGCGAAGCACTGCTCTATGCAAGTGTGGTTGCATCGTTTGGTGTCGAAGGTTTCAGCCTGGAATGTTTTGAAAAGCTCACCATCGCTAAAATTGAGCGTCGCATGAAACAGATGCGTAAGATGATCAGTGTTTAATTTATTGAAACCACAAAGAACTATCTCTGTGTTCTCTGTACTACTATCATTCATTTTCGTGTTTTTTTCTGTACGTTTTTTATCTCTCACATAGGCACAGAGTTCACAGAGTAATATCTTTAGTGGTTTTCTCTCCGTGTTCTCTGTGACTCTGTGAGAAATAATACTATAAGGAGTCAATTTGAATTTTTCCTTGTTAATAAAGCCTGCATCAGCAGATTGTAATCTGCGTTGTGAATACTGTTTTTATCTGGATCACTGTAATATGTATCCCGAAACCAAGGTTCACCGGATGTCGGATCAGGTTCTTGAGCGCATGATTGAGTCCTATTATGCGACCCCGCAACCGCTCTACTCTTTTGTATGGCAGGGGGGGGAGCCATTACTGATGGGGGAGTCATTTTATCAGAGTGTGACTGATATGCAGATGGCTTATGGAAGACCCGGTGTTGATGTATGCAACTCAATTCAGACTAATGCAACTTTGATTACAGATCGTTATGCAAGAATGTTCAAGGCCTGTAATTTTTTGACAGGAGTTAGTTTAGATGGTCCGGCCGAACTTCATGATAAGGCGCGGTTGGATGCGGGAGGTAAAGGATCACATGCTCAGGTTATTAATGGGATTGACACTTTACGCAGAAACCAGGCTGAATTCAATATTTTGACTCTTGTCAGCAAATACAATATTAAGCATCCCGTTGAGATTTATGACTATCTGGTTAATGATATTGATGCTAAATTCCTGCAGTTTATTGAATGTGTTGAGCTCGATGAAAAAGGCAATCTGCCACCCTATTGCATTTCAGCAGGGGAGTGGGGGGAGTTTTTATGCACCATCTTTGATCGCTGGTATAAATCAGATACAAGAGATATCTCAGTTCGCCTATTTGATACAGTTATAGCCAAGATGGTAACCGGCCAGGATATCTGTTGTACCAGTGGTCGAGATTGTCGGCAGTACTTTGTCGTAGAATATAATGGAGATGTTTATCCTTGCGATTTTCATGTTCTGCCGGAGTTAAAATTAGGCAATATAATGACACACTCATGGGAGGAAATGGCAGAGTCTCAAATTTACAAAGATTTTGGTGCCCGTAAGAGTAACGTTCATGATGACTGTAAAGTGTGTCCATATTTCAAGTTCTGTGCAGGCGATTGTCCGAAGAACCGCGTAGGTCACATCTCGGGAGATGCCAGTCAGCTCAGCTATATATGTGAAGGACTGAAAATGTTTTATCAGCACACTTTACCCAAATTTGAAGAGCTGGCTAAGATAGTAATCAAAGAACGGGAGAATACGAGAAGAAGTTCTAAAATGCGAGAGTTCTAAAATGCGAGAGTTTATATTTTCTCCGAAAAAAGCGTTCTACGGGACGCTAATGACTTCAACTTACTGCTTAAACTTCAACTATTTGCGCATAAGTTGTTGAATTTCAAATACTTAATTGATTTACATGTAATATATGAATTAGTTTACATAACATATATTATGCGACGTAAAACGAATGCGTTTATTTTATATTTACGCCAATAAAATCAGATTCAAAACGTTTTTATAAAGCAGAAGACTATGGATTTTGATGAGATTAGTGATGCTGAATTGATTGACTTTTACGTCAAAGGAGATTCAAGTGCTTTTGCCGCGCTGGAAAGTCGGTATAGAAAGCAGCTGTTTGCATGGCTTGTATCCTCTTTGAGCAACAGAAGCGATGCGGAGGATCTTTATCAGGATATCTGGATGAAGATTATCAAAAAAGCGGATAGCTTCAAGAATGTTTCCTTCAAAGCCTGGATGTGGAAGATTGCCCGCAACCGTGTTATTGACTTCAGACGGAAGAAACAACCGGATTTAACATTGGATACATCGTTTAATGAAGATGCCCAGCCCTTTGTTGAAAGGCTTAAATCCAAAGAAACTGGACCTGCTAAAAGGTTTGAGATTGATGAAATGACTCAAAAGGTATTTTTTATTGTTGGTCAGTTGCCGGATAATCAGCGAGAAGTCTTCCTTTTGCGAATGGAGAGTCATCTTTCTTTTAATGAAATTGCCACGAGTTTAGATATCCCGCTTAACACGGCTCTGGGCAGAATGCATGATGCTATCAAAAAAGTGAAGAAAAAGTTACTGGAGGTAATGTAATGAAATATTCAGAGAACAACGTGGATTTTGATAAAATCACATTAGAGAAAGATGCTGAGGAATTGGCTCCCCTGTTTGATGATATTGTCATTAATAGTAAACTGGGCCCCCCCCCGCCTGTGATGATAGAGAAGATTGTTGCCGAAGCTTCGCGCTACACACTTAGGCGAAATTTTGTATATAAGATGCGCAGGGTTTTTAGTAGCGTGGCTGCGGCTGCTGCTCTGTTTCTTATTATAGCGGGAGGTATAGAAATTAACAGCATACAGCAGAGTAATCGACGTATGGTTTTAATGAATCAACTTTGCATAGTCAGTAATGAATCTTTGGAGAATGGCCAGGTACAGGAGACTTCAACTGACACACTTGCAGATCTATTGATGGAAATGCAGGGCTTTGATGAAGACACATACTTTGCTGTAATAGTTAATTAAATATCCAATATCCAACACGGAATTTCCAATATTCAAATTAAGAGCTGCTATTTCTTCCTCATCGCACTGCATAACCTCGAACCAAAACGGAAGCGCACCCCTTTTTTTACTTGTTCGGTTGGATATTCCGTGTTGGATATTGTGTGGCTTTTTGCCTCGCTGTGTTCTTCGTGGTTGAAATTTTGAACAAAAAAAGGCCGACATTTCTGCCGGCGTTTTCTATTATATAATTAATAAATTAAACGTCAGCGCCATCAACGACCGGCGTTGAGCCATCCCACAGTTTTTCAATTGAGTAATAAACCCGGGCCTCCGGCGAGAAAACGTGTAAAACAACATCGAGAAAATCAATAACGATCCATCCGCTTGCAGACTCCCCTGATGTACGGAATGTTTTTACATTCATAGTTTTCATGTGTCTGCCAGCTTCTGATAATAACGCTTTCAAATGCGGTGCTGAGTTGCCTGATGCCACTACATAAAAATCCGTTATATTGGAACCACCTCGAACGTCAAAAACACGTATGTCCTGTGCCTGCTTTTCTTCCAGAGCTTTGACTATTTCATCTGCTATCTGTTGTGAGTTAATAACTACCTCTCTTTCTGTAAATCCTGTCTTTCATTGCAACCAAATCTGTGTAATCTGCGGATAATTTTCTTTGTTTTTTTGCATAAGTTGAGCCTTTAGTAATTAAAGGCAACTGCGGTAAAGTCCGTGCTGGCTGATATACTTTTCAACCTCCGGAGTAACCACTCCCTGTAATGATAATCCCCGTGCGACTTTCTCTCTTATACCGGATGATGAAATATCCATCGGTCTGCCACGTACAGCCTTAAGAAGTAGATGTTTACTGAGTTCTGGAGAAAAACCAAGGCTCTTTTCATCTATCCTATCCATTCGAGGTCGCTCCACAGTAACAAAATCACATAGGTTTAATAAAGCTCCAATTTTATACCATTTTGAAAGAGTCAGCAAACTATCAGTTCCAATAATAAAGGAAAGGTGTGAATCCGGATACGATTTTTTGATTTCAACGATAGTATCATAGCTGTATGAGATACCTCCCCTGTTCAATTCAATCTCTGATATTTGAAATCCTGAACGGCCTTTAATACTAAGTTTCAGCATATCTACCCGTTGTTGGTCACTTATATATTGAATAGGTTCATTATTTGTTTTAAAGGGCGAAACTTTACATGGAATGAAAATAACTTTCTGTAGGTTAAATTCACGACAGGCAGTTTCGGCAATATTCAAGTGACCCAGATGAACTGGGTTGAAACTTCCTCCAAATATTCCAATCCGATGTTTCATTAAATTCTTTTCCTTTAAACTACGAATAACGCTAATAAGCGCGAATGAGTGAGCATCCTGTCTTTAATTCGTGATAGTCAAGCTCGTAGCACTTGACTTACTGTTTTCCACATCATACAATCTCGATTTTTACTAACTCGCGCATTTACGCACTTTCGCACTCGCGCACTTCTTTCTCTCTTACTCTCTTTCCCGTTGTCTCATTAAAAAATGAAGCTTTATCAAAATCAATTTTCAATCCTATGACATCACCGCATTTATACCTATTTTCTGGCGGGACCCGTGCCACAACCTTCTTGCCGGAAAGATTTAAATGGAGGTAGGTCTCACAGCCCATTGGCTCAATAAAATCGATAATGCAGCGAATCACTTTTTCGGCAGGGTCGCCTTTGTTGAGGACCGTAACAGACTCAGGACGGAAGCCGAGTATACCCCCCCTGTTAACAAGCCCCCCTGCTACGAGATTCATAGGCGGAGTGCCTATAAATCCAGCAACAAATGTGTTTTCCGGAGTGTTATAAAGCGATAAAGGATCTGATACCTGCTGAATTTCACCTTGGTCCATGACAACAATTCTGTCGCCAAGGGTCATGGCTTCGGTCTGGTCATGAGTTACATAGATCATAGTTGCATCAAGCTGATTATGTAAACGGTTGATTTCACTACGCATTTCAACCCGCATTTTCGCATCCAGATTTGATAAAGGTTCATCAAAAAGGAAAACCTTGGGTTTTCTTACGAGGGCCCTTCCCAGAGCTACACGCTGACGCTGTCCGCCGGACAGCTGTTTTGGAAGGCGTTTAAGAAAGTCTCCCAGTCCCAGTATAGCGGCAGCCTCATCCACGCGTGAAGCGATTTCTTTTTTCGGGGTTTTACGCAGTCTTAAACCAAATGCCAGATTTTCATAAACAGTCATGTGCGGATAAAGAGCATAATTTTGAAAGACCATTGATATATCACGGTCTTTTGGAGGCAAATTGTTGACGCAGGTATCATCAATATAGATTGAGCCTGTGGTTATCTCCTCTAAACCTGCTATCATTCTTAATGTAGTGGATTTGCCGCAGCCGGAGGGGCCGACCAGCACAAGAAATTCCCTGTCATTGATCTCCAGGTTGAAGTCAATGACGGCAAATGCACCGTTATCATAACGCTTATTGATATTTTCTAGTCGTACAGTGGCCATTAGTTAGGGATTAGGGAGGTTAGGGGTTAGGGGTTGTTGCGCCACAAGGTGTAATCCGGGGCAGGCTAAAGGAGCATGCGAAGACCGGGAAGAGATTTCATCTCCATATCAAAGCTTATCATCTGGGGACGACTATCAAATATAATAGAGATGCTGTACGAGAGATACTTACCGGATGTGGAAGTTTTCGATGCGTTTAAATCCTGAGTGACTGTATATTTACAGGCAATCATATTAATCGAATCAATAAGGTCAGCAGAGGAATCGCAGATAATCCTGAAATGAAATTCAGCAGGATATTCAACTTGTTCGGGTTGAAGATCGGGCGCGCTAATCATTGGTTAAATCCTCCTCAAATTCAAGATCATGGCCACGCTTCTCAAGAACACTCCAGAGTAAAGATTTTCCGACACGAAATCCATTACCGCACATATGACAGACAATCTGTATTTCCTCAGAGCTTTTGAGCATATCTTTAATATCATCATCCGGCAATCCGTTAACCATTGCTTCTACACGCTCAGCGGAACAGCGACATTTAAACTTGAGTGGTTGAACATCATTTAACTTGTAATCGTCTATCTTTAAAAGGGAACAAAGATCTTCAAGATTGCAAGCTTTGACTAGTTTCTTCTTAAGAGAGCCGTCTTTAATCTTTGCCGTGAGCTTTTTGAATGCATTAAGGTCGCCATCAGGCATGCATTCAATCATAAACGCTTTGGCATAGGTGACGCCTTCAACAGTCGACTTGACTGCTATGTTAACATCAGCTTTACGCTGAAGAGATTTGTTAAGGTATTCATGCAGCCCATCGCGGATTGAGGCCGGATGGATATCAATCATGGCATTTGAAAGAGTCTTGCCGGGAATGGAGCGAACCACAGTCATCTGTGCCAGCTCTCCCAATGCATCCTCATCCGTAATAGTTTCGCGTGCATCCAGATCGTTTAAAATCTTATTATGTGTGTAGCCGCGCAACCCGCCTTCAAAAGTAGTTTCAACTAATAAACCTGCAACAGGGCCTGATACTCGGAAACGCAGGGAAATTGCTTCATCTTTTTGGCTGAACTCAGCTCCCAGAAGTGCAACTGCTGCAAGCGCATCAGATTGAACTAGTCCTGCGGTCGGTCCAGAAAGATGGCTACGTTCCAATTCTTTGGCAGAGTTTGTAATATCCACATAGGTCAATAACAGCTTTAATTTTGTCAGTGCTGTCTGCCTGTTATCTGTAATCGTCTGTTTCATATTTGCATTATAACTGAAAAAACATATTTTGGTAAAGACCTGAAAGAAAAGAAATTTGCATGAAAATTAGCCCTTCCTCGAAGGGCAATATCCCGCTTAGCGGGATTGGTCCTTACGGAAACATGTTGTCGCTGACTCTGAATAATTTCAGGCGAAGCCTGCTAATAAACCGGCCCTCAATACTGCTATTCCGCGAAGCGGAATCGTATAATTCGGCGCGCCGAATTATTTTTCATCAAAGCTTATTTTTACTTTATGAATAAAGAGTTTATGAATAAGCTCCAGTCTTGAATGTTGTTGTTCCAGGGCCCATAAAACAAATCGCCACTTTTTAATAAACCCATATCTTCTGTTGAGTTGAGGATTAAAGCTGTCAAAAGCCTCTTTATTAACCATATAGTTCCAATAAATCTCTTTTGTCTTACAATCAAAACCGACCATAAAACAATCTGCACACTCTTTTAATGAAACTATACTTTGATACTCATCATGAAAATCAACCAGAACAGAGGCAAATTTATTCAGGTAACAATTTGAGGCAGCATCCAGATTTTCATCTGTGTAAGATAGATCCGGCCATCCAATAGCCCCCCGCATTGAGCACATACTTACACTCTCGGGAACCTCTGTGCCTGTCTGAGCATTAAACCCCATTTTAAATATCTCTTTACCCTCTCCGAAACGGCAACTTTTTGTTGAGGTAATATACTTTTTCATAATCAGATTCTGAGCAGCGGCATTACCAAGAAGAGATGCCAGTGCCAAAATAATATTCTTTGTCTCCGCATACGACTCTTCATTCATGTTCTTGTTGTTAAACAACTTCGGCTTAACATACTCCAAAGGCTCTCCTGGACATCTGTTTCTTAGAAAAAAATGCATCCGGCGACGGCCACTGCTATCAAGTCGAGTCAGTAGACGATATTCACCGATATTTATGCCGAGAGATTTAAAGGCATGTACTCTGGCAAGCAGGTAGCTTCCATAACCAGGATTCTGCGATGCAAGCCGTTTTTCAATCAGGCTTGTGCAAAGAGGGCGCCGGTTTGTTTTAAAAACAATTTCACGAGTATCTGCTTTGCCTACCTCGACGGTACTGCCTTTACGAAGCTCATAAACGTTGAGATACTCCATACGCTCCTCATTACTCAAGAGCTGTTCAATATTATATATTAAAACCTTGGAGCGACGGTCAACTTCCTGATGAAAATCAGGTTGATCACCTCTGAATGTTGCTCCGGGAAGTGCTATACGTCGTGCATCAAAAGCGGCACTGACACCATTTGTATTAAGATGATATATTTCGCCGGAGAGATGAATGTACATTGTTTCAATAAAATCTATGCTGGTTGAATCAGCCAATTCAGGTCGTTCAAGATGCATTTTAAAGGAAACCAAGACTTCATGAATAACTCTCTTTATTCCATTGATATTAAGTTTCTTATGAGTTATCAAGTCCATGAGTTGTTCAAGTTGAGGAATAACAACTGTTTCAGCTGATCCGACATGCAAACCGAATAATTCTATTTCATGATGATTATTGATCTTTTCTGTGCGAAGATTTGAGGAATTTTGTCCGATATAGACAAAAACCAGCTCCTTGAGTGCTACAATAAATTCACCATAGTCATTTTCAAAAAGATACAGCAATTTTCTTAACCCATCATATGTAAGAAAATGAACGCCTGTTGAACTATGATAGTATTTAAGTTTTGAATTGATTGCTGTGTAACTGTGGTTGATTGCCGCACGCATCTCATTCTGTGTCCAAGCAAGCGGTTTTATGCGCCACTCCTGTCCCAGCCGGCGATAGATCTCCAATGTATTGCTGTTACGGTCAGCAAACACAATCTCATTAAGCCGGAATCCAAGGCTTTGCAGCCAGTAATCAGCATCAGTAACTCTTGTGGCATCAACATCGCGTTGAGAGATTTCCAATTTGCCGTTAATCACATTAGCACATAAGACGCAATGAGATATGATATGTTGTCTTCGTTTACTACTTAACGAACCAAGGTTCCAGAATGAACCTAAAGCTAAAGGATGAAGTGCAACACTGTGATTGCCGGTTGTTAAGGTGAAGATGTAACCATGCGTCCCCTTGAGAATATCAGATTTTTTCACAATCAGAACCGGCGCATGATTTTCCAGGTTTTTCCAGATATCTTTTTCAAAGATAAATGTGTCACATCCCCAGTCGCAGCCATAAAAATCGCGGGACTTCCCAAAGCCTCCATGTTGCACAATCTCAGGTTTACTCCGGGCTTCCTGTCTCACTCTTTTTATAAAATTTATGATTGGATTTGCCTGCATACAACTCACCCTTTTCGCATCTGTTCCCGAGTAATTAACTCTTCAATCAATCCTCCCAGAGCATCCAGATCGGAGGCATCGGCGGCTTCCAGTAGATTTTCCAGTCCTGAGGGGATATTTTTTTCGAATGATTTATGACCCAACCCTGACAATCGTCCAAAAGCTCCTAATGATTGAATCAGCCGTTGTACAGCTCCTTTAAAAAAGAGGGGTAGAACATCAGGAATCTCCGGCACTGCCTGGCTGTAGGCAGCAGCCAATGTGCACCTCAACTTCGAATCAATTGTAACGTATGGATCATATAATAGCGAGGCTATATCATAAGCAGGTGAACCCAGACGCATTCCCTGAAAATCGATAAAGGCAAATTTTCGTGATTTATAGAGGATATTGGTGGATTGTAAATCCCTGTGAACAACGGTTTGGCTACCTTTTTCCAGCGCATCGGCAACCATATTAAGCTCAGCTCGTATATCCTCCGACATACTATCATAGCCGTAACGGTCCTTTAATATATGCTCTTCAAAAAGCTTATGTTCCCATTGATACAATGCTTTATCAAAAGAGGGTTCCAGTTCAACATTTTCATCTTTCACCAGGAGGGTTACATCTTTATGGAAGCATGCCACTTTCTCAATAACAGCCCGGTAATACTTCTCGGCTCGGGATGGATCATTTGTCATGCGACTTTGAAGAGAGTCATTGCCAAAATCTTCCAGAGCCAGTGTGCTTTTGTCAGGTGAGCAGTAAAGTAGTTCGGGAGTGGGGATGCCGGCCCTCTGTAGCAGCTGAGTATGTCCGGCATAGCGCTGGTTCTCCCTCCGCTTCCCTCCATCCTGAATAAATATTGCCCGCTTGTCAAGGTAGAGACCACGCCAGAAGGAACGATCTGATCCTCGTTTGCCAAGGAACGAAAAGGCACTTTGCGATATTTTCCAGTCGAGTGCCTTCGCTGCTTTAATAACAGCTGCCTTATTTAAGTGATCACCGCTGATGCAGCAAAGATTATCTAACTTGCCGGCAATGTGGCCGCCTTGGATGATGCAGTCCTTGACGGAACTGCTTTGATCCAGTACAACTCCATCGAAAATAATGCTGGAGCTGCCTTTGAAATCACTGCCGGTTTTTGTGCTCTGGCCGACACATAAAAAACCATTTCTGCTTTCGCTCATCCTATCGGCCGTTATATCGTAAAGTTTTCCACCTGCCTTATTCGCATTGGCCAGCCGTTTTGTTTCCATATGGATTTTTCGATAGCGTTCAAGTGTACCGGCATCATTCCAATAACTTGCATCAATATTGACCCCTTTTACAAAGAGGTTCTTGTACATTGCACTCTCATAGGCATCGACGATGGTTGAAAATTTCTGAAAGGGTATGTAATCAAATATTTGGGGTGAAAGCAGTTGTAGACCGCAAAAAGTATATGTCCCCTCAATCCCTGGATCAGAGCTTCTATAGCAGGTGATTCTTCCTGAATAATCCAGTTCCACTGTGCGCGGTCCTTTTTTATTCGTAACCCAGCAGGATCCTATTAAGCGAGGCTGCGAATAAAAAGCATCAATAAGAGGCTGACAATCCAAGTCAGCGGCAATATCCCCGTTAATAACCCAGAAAGGATCGCTGGCAAAGTACTTCTTCCATGACTCAAGTGCTCCGCCAGTGCCGCGTATTTCATCCTCCTGAGATATCCTGATCCGAACACCGTAAGAGCCTGCTGCAATATGCTGTGAGATTTTTTCCGGCATCCAATGGGTGTTAATAACTATCTCTTTAACACCCCATGATTTCAGCAGCTCAATGATGTGGTCAAGCAGCGGCTTATTCCAAATCGGCATTAATGGCTTAGGCATTGCCTCAGTCAGTGGCTGCAGCCGTTTACCGAAACCGGCGGCGAGTATCATCGCTTTCTCAGGTACTTTGTTCATAATCTTAAATATCATCTCTTTCAATCACAACAGCTGCGGCTCTTAAACCGGGTACACGCTCTTTTTTTTCAATACGAACTCTGACACTCTTGACACGTGAGTCCCGCAGAGAGACAAACGCTACGCAGTCCGCAGCCCTTTCAAGCATGCGGCACTCAGCCCGGCGAAGTACAGATTTTATGTCTTCACAGAGTTCCGCATAATCCACAGTATCATCGAGATCATCACTGCTGGCCGCAATGCTTAGATCAAGCGAAAGAGTAACATCGATTAAAAGTGTCTGTTCATTGATGCGTTCATCAGGAAGGTCTCCAATAATACAGGACACCTCCAGGCCGCATAATTCCAGCTTGTCGGACTTTTTGTTGTTTTCACACATACGTCAGTTCAAATGGTTAAAATCGTTAAAAAGGTTGAAATGGTTTCCGCCTTCCGCTGTTCCGCCTTTACGCGCCCTCCCGCATTCGCCCTTCGGCAGGCTCAGGGTTGGAGGGAGAGACGCATCCAACAAGCCTTCGGCCACTTTAACCGCTTCAACTTTTTTAACCTTCAACCCTTTTAACCATCTCTCCTATGCAACGCGTAGCGTTGTTAACTAATGCAGTGATGCATATTACACAACTGCTCAATGAATGAGAAAAGATTCGTATATCACAAGGGGTGATTTAGTTGCGGCTCCGCTGCATTAGAATGGGCGGTTATTAAAACGTTGCTGACGTTGCATTTTCATCTTAGGCTGTTCCAGATTAAGAGCATACCACTCCTCACCGAAAGGCGCATTCGAGAAATGCCCCACTCGATTGTTGGCTAGATTTTCCCGATTACGTTTCAGCAATTCACTATCTGTTTTTTCGCATCCATCAATCAGAATTTTATGGGCTTCATCAATCTTCTTCTGCTGAACCAGAATCCATGAATACAGAGCGTAAATAAGGACTCCATTTTCATCACGTACTTTTGCTGAGTGTTTCTTGAAAATTTTATCAATACCCTCTTCATTGCGCATATACATTCTGGATATTTTGATGCAGGCCATCATTGGCTCCAACACGAAAACATGAGGCATAAGCTTATCTACAGCTTTAAAGTCTTTATTCATCCAGTGCAACTGCAGGCGCAGTGCATTAATCTGTTTGCTCATCAAGGGTGCCCACCGATTAAATTTTTCAAGTCCTGATGATGCCTTAAGCGCACGGTCAATAAAGACTTTCTGTTCCTTCTCAATAATTTTCTGGGCATCTTTAATACTTCCCGGCGGTTTCATCTGCCACTGACTGACCTTCTGCTGCAAATGATTCTTGCCGCTGTTCAGGATTTCCTGGACAACCTCCATCTCAACCTTAACTTTTTTCTGAACTAAATAGCCCGAGAGAAGCTGCCCTGCAAGGAATATAAGGACTCCCCAGACAACAGCCCATATTGTTGAAGCCACATCTGTCAAATCAAACGCAGTAGCGGCTAAAGCTCCTAAAATAATGTTGATGATAATAAGATACATTCTCTATAATCTCCTAAGAATTAAATTTTTCTAAAAAAAGCGAAGCTCCTTCAGGGCTCCTTGAAATAAATTAATACAGACTATATCATTTTTGCGCTTGTATATCCCGTAAAAACAGCTGTAATATAACACTTCATTTTATTGCGATAGCCGTTTGGCGTTGTGATTTTTGACCAATAAACTCTAGCATGAAGTAATATATCTATGAAAACACTGGCACTGCGCTTATATGGCGAAAACGATCTCCGGCTGGAACGTTTTGAACTGAATGAAATCAACGATGACGAGATTCTCGCTGACATTGTAACAAACAGTATATGTATGTCTGATTATAAGGCTGCGATTCAGGGTGAAAATCACAAACGCGTTCCTGATGATGTTGCTGAAAATCCAATTATCCTGGGACATGAGTTCTGCGGCAAGCTGCTCAAAGTGGGTAAAAAATGGCAGCACAAATTTAAGGTCGGACAAAAGTATGGCGTTCAGCCACAGCTCAACATCCCAGGGCATGAGCATATGGCACCCGGTTATTCATTTCCGTTTATTGGTGGGGATGCAACTAGGATTGTTATACCCAAAGAAGTTTTAGAGCTC
This sequence comes from Kiritimatiellia bacterium, assembly GCA_027858965.1. Classification (GTDB taxonomy): domain Bacteria; phylum Verrucomicrobiota; class Kiritimatiellia; order RFP12; family UBA1067; genus M55B167. The sequence continues at coordinate 8,259 of JAQIBS010000253.1, read as the reverse complement.
GACTGCCTGCTTTCCTATGATGGTGATGCCTACTACAAATCATCGATTGCCGAACCGGTATCCTGTATTGTGGGAGCCTATCGCTGCAGCTATCACTTTGATCCAGGTCAGTACATTCATCACATGGGTATTAAGAACGGCGGAAGCATGGTTGTGCTGGCTGGAGCTGGTCCCATGGGACTGAGCGCCATTGACCTGGCACTTCATGGGCCGGAACATCGTCCAGCCCGTATGGTCATTACCGATATCGACCAGCCCCGTCTGGATCGTGCTGCGGAAATCTTTTCGGTTGAGCATGCCAAAGAGTGCGGTGTAGAGCTGCACTATCTTAACACCGGCAATACAGATGATCCGATTACCTTGATTAAATCCGTTAATAACGGTGAAGGCTATAATGACGTCATGATCTTTGCGCCAGTTCCGGCTTTGATCCAACAGGGCTCTGCACTAATGGGTTATAACGCCTGCATGAACTTCTTTGCCGGTCCGTCCAAACAGGACTTTATGGCAACTATCAACTTCTATGATGTTCACTATATGGGACACCACGTTGTTGGTTCATCCGGTGGCAATACACAGGATTTACAGGATTCAATGAACTACGCTGCTCAGGGTTTAATCACCCCCTCGGTTATGATTACGCATGTCGGCGGAATTAACTCTGTTGCCGCAACAACGCTGGATCTGCCAAATATTCCCGGCGGCAAAAAACTGGTATATACCCATGTTTCTATGCCGATGACAGCCATTGCTGATTTCGAGAAGTTAGGCAAAGAGGATAAATATTTTGCTGATCTGGATAAAATCTGCAAAAGCAACAAAGGTTTGTGGTGCACTGAGGCAGAAGAGTATGTTCTCGCCAATGCTCCCCGGCTTGAAGAAGATGCCGTGATATAAATACAGTTAACAGTCGACAGTTTACAATGAACAGTTAACAGTCTACAGTTGACAGAGAACAGAGGGCAGTTGACAATTTCACTGACGACTGACGACTGACGACTGACGACTGACGACTGACGACTGACGACTGACGACTGACGACTGACGACTGACGACTGTACACTGACGACTGTACACTGTAGACTGAATTATATGATTGTATATCTCAAAGGAAAACTCATTGAAAAAGCACCGTCAACTGTCATAATCGACGTTGGCGGTGTTGGCTATGAGGTCTTTATCTCGGTAAACACCTATGACCGTCTGCCTGCATCCGGTTCTGAGTGTATGTTGCGAACTTATCACCATATCAGGGAAGATGCACAGATTCTTTTTGGCTTTTTTGATGAAAAAGAGAAAAAGATGTTTGAGATGCTCCTGAATGTCAATGGGGTCGGGGCGAAAACAGCTCTGAGTATTCTCAGTGGACTGACCGTTATCGAACTCTCTCTCTGTATCGCTGAAAGCAATATCAAACGTATCAGCTCGGTTCATGGTATCGGAAAGAAAACGGCTGAGCGCATTGCCATGGAATTGCGCGATAAGATCAACCCCTTTGAAGCACTTTCCGGTTCAGATTCTAATCAACCGGAAAATACCATCATACGCGATGCCGTTATGGCACTGACATCACTGGGATTTACCCAGGAGAAAGCAACCAAGATGGTTCAGGCTGTACTGGCCAAGGAGAAGAGCACCCCTGATACCGAAACACTGCTGCGCAAAGCGCTGAGCAGTAAATGAGTTAGAGAGCTGATCCGTCTTCGTGCTTCGCAACTACGCCGTGACATGAGGGAGCTGAAGGGGTTAGGGTCTAAGATCACTATGCGACAGGGGCTGGAAATCGCGTCAGGAGCTTGATCCGGGTAAACTTTTATGACATCCTCATAGGCTTTGATCCCCTCATCCTCCATCTCGATTGAAGGGCGTTCAGGAAGATACCGTTTCCAAAGCTCACATGCGGCAACCGAGACAAAATCGTCATCTTGATCAGTAATGCAACACTTTTTATACTTCTTGTCGCTTCCACACAAGCAAGGTTCATTCCTGCCTATTTTAAAAATTCCAATCTCCTAAGCATTTCTGTTTTACGCACTCTGCTATCAACTCATAATACTGATATTCACTCATATTTTTCCTTCTATGCAACGCATAGCGTTGTTGACTAAAGCAGTGGTGTACCACCCAACGGATCAATGAATGAGAAAAGAGTCGCATATCACTCACGGTCCGTTTGATTGAAGATCCGCTGCTTTAGTTTTAGTATCCCCACTCTTCATGGCGAACCGGAAGTCGGTTGAGTTCATCTTTATACAGCTTCCATTTGGGAACGAACTGATCCATCAGGGCGACAAACCGGCTATTGTGTGAGTTTTCTTCCTCTTTCTTCTTGCTGCTCATAACCTGCCCTCCACGCATTTCACTTCCGTTAAATCTTCCTAGTGGTCAAGCCCGAAGGGCTGATATTATTGTAGAGAAGCGATTAAATACACCCCGAACCCCGAAGGTGGTGACATTATAACAAAGGAAGATAAATAATGTCACCCTTTCAGGGTTTTATATCTATCACTTATACGGACTACAATAATTACACCCCGTCGGGGTTTAAATAATCAAATCGTTATCACGGAGCTGAAATGCGTCTGAAGCCGAGATGTTTTTGAAAATATAAAATGAGTAGAAAGAATCATGAGTATTTTTCACTGCCGCAGAGGTTGAATAATTGTGATTTTAGACACTTTTCTACATTCCACAATCTACTGCTCTGGGAGCGCGTCAGCGCAACTATTTTTCGCCGCCCATTTTGACTGACGTGCCACCCCCATCATGATTGAAACATCATCATCGCTATAAACACCGCGTGAGAAAATCCGCTGTATCCCCTGCATCATATGGGCCGCTTTATCCTCTTTCATAAAGCCGATCTCCAGCAGCATCTCACGCCACATGCTGCTCAGCTGCAATTTTCGAGCTGAAACAGCCGGCTCTGATTTCTCTGTTGGTGGCTGATAGTTCCCTGTAGCAGTAAACAACTCATAGGCACAGAGCAGAACTGCCTGGGATAGATTTATGGATTCATAGCCCGGATCTACCGGAATTCGTATCAGATGAGTACAACAGGCAATTTCCTCGTTGGTAAGCCCTTTATCTTCCCTTCCGAACACAATGGCTACTTTGCCCTGCGATGCCAATTCAAGCAGCTCAGGGGCCAGTTCTCGCGGAGATTTGACATGTTGCCGATACAAGCCACCCCTTGCGGTTGTGCCTGCCACAAAGGCGCAGTCGGCAATAGCCTCCTGCAAGCTGTTGAATACAATGCGACCGCTCAGTACATCCTGGGCATGTACCGCAAATCTTTCCGCCATAACCCAGTCATCATCCAGATTGGGAGCTGCCAGGGCCAGGTTATTTAACCCCATGTTAGCCATTGCCCTGCAGACCTGCCCAAGATTACCGCAGTAGAGTGTTCCCACTAAAACAATCTTTATATTATCAAGTATATTGGTCATAAATTTCCCTTTGTGTTAGTTGCTAATCGCTTCACTTTTGTCATAAAAACAAGAAAATTTATGACGGTTCAAATGGTTAAAGTGGTTTAAGTGGTTGAAGTGGTTGAAGTGGTTTAAGTGGTTGAAGTGGTTTAAATGGTTAAAGTGGTTGAATCATGAGACATGTGCGTACAATCCTTTTGGCTCATAGAGCCAACTCTACAGTGCTTCGCATATAGGGCCAAAAGCTGTAGAGTTGCTTCTCAGAAGCAATTTAGTGTTTTTTTGTAAGTTTCGTGGTTTATATCCGAACATTGGTCTTTTTTTCGGTATCGCAATCGGTATCGGCATCGGTATCGAATTTAATCCGGTCGTTGCTATGTCCGATAGCGATTCCGATCCCGATACCGAGTAGCGTTGATGCACCCATTAAAAACACGGAAGACCCTCTCCTTGTATGCCTTAGAGATACGCGCTCACACCTCTAACCTCAAACCTCACACCTCTAACTTCTGGAGGGACGGTGGCTCACCGTCCGCGGTCCCAGAGCCTGGGACCCTCCATTGTCGCACTTCACACCTCACCCTCCCCTGCTCCCTCGCATAATCGCATCACGTCCAAGTTTATCTCGTATTATATCAACTGTACGACTCAAACTCTCATGTTTTTTTCGCGTTAAATATCCATTATCAAATAGTGATAATTGTTCAACGCTGGTTTGTGTCAGAGAGGAAACTCCTACGCCGATCAAACGAACAGAGGCTCTGATGGTCTCTTTGTTAAACAGATTCAATGCCTTTTCCCGAATCGAAAAATCATCACAGACCGCTGTCTCAAACTTACACTGCCGGGTTATGGTGGTGAAGTCTGACCAGCGTAGTTTTATCCGGCAGACAGAGGCCAGATATCCCTGGGCACGCAATCGACTGCCAACCTCATCACATAGGTCCTTGAGTGATGCCGATAGCTGATTCCTGTCCGAAACATCCTCCATAAAAGTATGTTCTTTGGAAATGCTTTTTTCCGGTGCGGCTTTCTCCACCTCCCGGAAATCCCGTCCGTAAGAGAGGTTGATCAGATGATCTGCAAAACGTTCTCCAAAAAGATAGATCAGCTGATCCGGGTTGGCAGCCTGTATATCCGAGACCTTGAAGAAACCGGCACTCTCCAGTTTTTTGCGACTGACACTCCCGACGCCCCAAAGCTCTCCTACATTCAGACGGCCCAGAAAATTAATGGTTTCCGGCTCCGAGTCAGGCACTTCAAATATACCGTCAGGCTTAGCTTTTTCACTTCCGATTTTAGCCATGAATTTATTGGATGCAATTCCGACTGACGCATTTAAGCCAACCTCCTTTTTAATATCCGCTCTGATTTTTACCGCAATTTCCTGAGGAGACCCCAACAGTCGTAAGACCCCTGTGATATCCAGAAAAGCCTCATCAATCGAGATTGGTTCAACCATGGGGGTATAGCGGTGGAAAATTGAAAAGACCTGACCGGATGCTTCTTTATAGCGGGCCATGTCGGGTCTGACAAAGATACCCTGCGGACACCTCGCTCCAGCTGTACACGAGGGCATGGCAGAGTGCAGTCCGAACTTACGGGCTTCATAGGAGCATGTGCAGACAACACCGCGTTTATTGGGGGCTGATCCCACAATAACCGGTTTGCCGCGCCACTCAGGGTGATCTCTCTGCTCAACTGCTGCAAAGAAGGCATCCATATCAACATGTATAATCGAGCGTTTCATATCCGAAAGAGATCAGCTGCCAATACCCGCTTAATTGCTACAAGATTGCATATTAGTTGTTAACTACGAAATAAACTAAACACACGAAAGAATAAATTTTTTCTTCGTATGACTAATCGGAAAAACAAATTTCGTATTTTTCGCGCATTTCGTAGTTATTATATTTGGTTTACGGCCAGAGACCGCTTTAGCGGTATAACAAAACGCCGCCTTGGACTCAAAAATGTCGTGGAAATACGACATGAAATTAAAGTCCGTAAAGAACGGCGTTAATTAATAGCAAAAATTTAGGCTGACATCCCGATTTTATGCGGGTTTATCCTTTTTTGGCTGCGGTGCGGTATACCCTTTCAGAAGGGTTTTTACCGGTTTGGGTGAGAGTAAACAACCAAGCACACGTCCCATAATTCTAGGAGGCTGCTCAACAACTACCTCTTCCCCAAGCTGCTCTATTACACCCTTGACAACTTCCATACCCAGCTCTTTATGGGCATTTTCACGCCCGCGATACTGGAGTGTCAGCTTAACCTTGTTGCCTTCCCCAAGAAACTTTCTAATCATACGCATTTTAGTTTCCAGGTCATTGGTGTCAACACTAGCATGGAATTTGATTTCCTTCAAATGTGTTGTTTTCTGGTTTTTCCGAGCAAGCTTACGCTTTATTCCCTCTTCATAGCGGAATTTGCCATAATCCATAATTTTACAGACCGGGGGATCTGCATTCGGTGAAACCTCGACCAGATCAAGTCCCTTTGATTGAGCACCACGCTGTGCTTCACGTGTTGGCATAACGCCAAGCATGTCGCCTTTTTCATCGATAACGCGAACTCTAGGAACTCTGATTTTAAAGTTTACCCTTGTGTATGATGCGATAAAACACCTCCAATGTTAGCCGCCTTGGCAGCTTAATTTTTATTTTCTTCAATTGTTCCAGACACTCATCTGAAACAAAACTTTTAACTAATGCGGCGGAGCCGCAACTATATATCTCAAACTACGAAAGTCACGAATAACACGAAAAAATTGTTTTATCGTATTTATTAAAAAAGTGATAAATCTTTATTAATTTCGTACTTTTAGTGTTTTTCGTAGTTAATAGCCTTGTAATAATCCTTTAAGCTTTTACAGCCTCAGCAAGCCTTGTAATAAAATCTTCAACACTCATTGCGCCCTCATCGCCTTTTTCGCGGCTACGAACAGAGACTACACCAGCATCGGCATCTCTCTCTCCGACAATCAGCATAAAGGGAACTTTGCTCAACTGGCCCTTGCGTATTTTAGCACCAAGCTTTTCATTGTCGCCATCAACTGAGACCCGTACGTCGGCATTGCGCAGTTTCTGCTCAATCGTCTTAGCATAATCCAGCTGCTTCTCTGAGATAGGCAGAATCCTCACCTGTTCCGGAGCCAGCCATGGAGGAAAGGCCCCTGCATAGTGTTCAATCAGAATACCGAAGAATCTTTCCAAACTTCCCAGCAGAGCGCGATGTACCATATAGGGCTGATGTTCCTTGCCATCCTCACCAATATAGGTAAGGTCGAATCTTTCGGGCAGGTTGAAATCAAACTGCACTGTACTGAGCTGCCAGGCCCGACCCAGGGCATCTTTAATCTTCAGGTCGATCTTCGGTCCGTAAAAAGCACCGCCACCCTCATCCACTTCATAAGGAATCGACTCGGCTTTGAGAGCGCTTTCCAGTGAGCGGGTTGCCTGCTCCCAGCGTTCAGGAATACCAACCGCTTTTTCTGGACGGGTTGACAGAAAGGCCGTTATATCGGTAAACCCGAACCGACCCAGGATACGCAGGGCAAATTTCACGGTACTGCGGACTTCATCTTCAATCTGTTCGGGTGTACAGAAAATATGAGCATCATCCTGTGTAAATCCGCGCACACGCAGTAAACCATGGCGCACACCTTCTTTTTCGTAGCGATAAACTGTTCCCAGTTCCGCCCAGCGCAGAGGCAGGTCACGATAGGAATAACGACGTGTCTTGTAAACCTGAATATGGAAGGGACAGTTCATGGGACGCACATAGTATTCATCCACACTGCTGTGAGAACCCTCTCCCTCCGCAACTTTCATGCTCGGGAACATGCCCTCTTTATAAAAGCCAAGATGTCCGGATGTCTCCCAAAGCTGAGCTTTCCCAACATGTGGGGTGAAAAGCATTTCATAACCATTACGGTAATGCTCTTTACGCCAGAAATCTTCAATCAGAATTCTGATGCGTGCCCCTTTGGGGTGCCAGTGAACCAATCCGGGACCAGCATCATCGCTGATGCTGTACAGCTCAAGCTCTTTGCCTAGCTTACGGTGATCGCGTTTTTTTGCCTCTGCAATCTGCTGCAGCCGTGCCTTGAGAGCCTCACGTGATACATCAGCCATTCCATAAAGCCGTTGCAGCATATGATTTTTTTCATCGCCGCGATAATAAGAGCCTGCGACAGACATCAGTTTAACAGCACCCACATCTGAAGTTTTTTCGACATGCGGACCGCGGCAGAGATCTACAAAATCACCACAGCGATAGAGAGATACAATCTCACCTTCAGGGATATCATCCAAGCGCTCAAGTTTAAAAGGCTGCTCTTTAAAATATTCTTTGGCCTCATCGCGTGAGACTTCAACTCGTTCAAAGGGAAGATCGGCATTTATAATACGCCGAATCTCTTTTTCGATCTTTTTAAAATCATCAGGAGACAACCTGTGTTCCAGGTCAAAATCATAATAAAAACCATCCTCAGTGGAGGGGCCTATATCAAGCTTTACATTATCAAAAATTTTACAAACGGCTGCTGCCATAACATGCGCCGCACTGTGGCGCATTAATTCCATTGAATCCACTACAAACCTCCATACCGGGGAGCATACAAAAGCCCGCCGGAAATTATAATACGAGATATTTATACAATACCTGCATTATGTGCCAATTGTCAAGGTGATAGAGCGGGTTTTGGAGCGCATCTGCGATTATGTTGCGCACAATGGGGTATGCCCTTGACTCCAGCTGCCACAATATGTAGTATCCATACTATGGAAGAGTATCCAAAAACACTTAGAGAACTGAACCAAAA
>JAQIBS010000222.1 GCA_027858965.1 Kiritimatiellia bacterium | reverse complement strand
TTCCATGTTACTTTTTCCTTTCTGCAATTTTTTGAACGATTTTTGTTGAGGGTTTATCGTCACATGGAACATTTTTTTTGTCCATATGTTTGTCGCATTTAATATTACAATTTGGCGATAATAAGTAATCAAAGTTTAATCCTTGATCTTTTGAAATATTCTTAAGGCGCGCTTGTATTGAAGCTTCGATGTTCTTTTTTTTGTTCTGGCTCATGAGAGTGCCTCCAGATAGGGCATGATTATCTTGGCAACTCTGCAGACTTTGGCTGCTTCTATGATTTGGGCATTGGCCGCGTTGCTTTGTTCAATTTTCAACACTCTTTACACAGGGATGTATCCGCAGAGTGCCAGTTACATGGGGTATGGAGTGCGGCCTTCGCAGTGGTGGAAAGAGCCGATTCAGAAAGAGACTGAAGACGGAAGCGATCCCTTATATTAAATCTGTGCTAATCTGTGAAATCTGTGGATGAAAAACAGCGTTGCAATGATCTTTGTGGCTTTCTTTGAGATAAAACGTTCAAAAAACAGGCTGGAAATATCAGGGATGAAACGGTACACTTCTGATATTGAAAAAGTGGGAGTGCTGAATTCAGATGAGGCGTTGTGCTTGTAGCATAATGCCGAGTTTGTGCTCAGTGTTCCCTATGGGTTATTAAACAGGGGGATTAAATGTTGAAAAATGTATGTTTTGTTGTGTTAATGTCTTTAGCCATGGCTGGTTGTATCAGTAGCGGGCCGGATCTGACGCTTTATGTGGCACCTGCCGGATCGGATAAGAATCCCGGTTCTATGGAGTTGCCTTTTGCTACTATTGCTCGAGCCCGCGATGCGGTGCGTGCTGCCAACAAGAACGGTGCGCTCTCGAATGGAGTCGAGGTTGTCATTGCTGGTGGTCGTTACTCCCTGCAGAAGAAACTTCAGTTTGATAGTCAGGACTCAGGTCTGCCCGGCGCTGCCGTTGTTTACAGAGCTGCTGCTGACGCCGATGTCTCTGTGAATGGATCAACGCAGATTCCGTTCTCCTCGTTTAAGCCGGTTACGGATGCCGCCATTCTGAAACGACTTGATTCAGTATCTCATGCCGAAGTTCTGGCTGTCGATCTCAATGCGCTGGGAATTGCCAAGTGCTCAAAACTGCCGGTTCGTTTTAGAACACCATTCAATGTTTCGGAGCTCTTTGTTGATGGTGAACGTATGACGCTGGCCCGCTGGCCCAATGAGGGTTGGACCACCATTGAGAAGATTATCGATGGCGGCACGCGTATGAATACCGGATCAGTCTCTGATAGTGCTGATCCTAATAAAAAACGAGACCAGGAGAAAAAGGGAGGCATCTTCACGTATACAGGTGACCGCCCCTCACGTTGGAGTGTTGATAAGGGTCTTTGGCTGCATGGCTTCTGGTGCTTCGATTGGTATGATTCAGCCATTCAGGTAGAGAGTATTGATACGGTAAAGAAAGAGATCAAACTTAAGGCACCTCATCAGTATGGAGTGCGGCAGGGTAATCCCTCTCCGCGTCGCTGGCGCGCTGTCAACCTGCTTGAAGAGCTGGACTCCCCGGGTGAGTATTATATTGATCCTGATAAGAACAAACTCTATCTCTGGCCAAAGAGCAAACTTTCCAAGGATAGCTGTATTGCTTTGTCGACAATGAAATCTGAATTGGTGGAGATGAAGGGCGTAAAGGATTTTGTGTGGAAGGGGATCACCTTTGAAGAGGGGTACTATGATGGGCTTTCCATTAAGGATTGTGAAAATGTCCGGGTTGAGGGTTGCACGTTAAAGAACTTCAGAAAGCGGGCGGCCTCTGTTTCAGGAGGAATGAGCAATGTATTCTCATACTGCACAATTCATGATACAGGTGCAGGTGGCTTGGGGATAAGCGGAGGTGACCGCAAGACGCTGGTTCCAGGCGGACACCGTGTTGAAAACTGCCATATCTATGATTTTTCAATTAATCTGTTAACGTATGCCAGCGGAATTCATCTGTCAGGAGTAGGTAACATTGCCGCGCATAACCTGCTTGAGGGAGCTCCGCATATGGCGGTCGGAGTCTCGGGCAACGATCATATCTTTGAGTATAACATTGTCAGTAATGTATGTATGTCATCTGATGATGCCGCCGCATACTACAAGGGACGCAATCCCTCCTGCCGCGGTAATATCATCCGGTATAACCTCTGGAAGAATATCGGAAGTCCACGTGGGCATGGTAATGCTGCCGTATATTTTGATGATGGCGATGGTGGCGATACAGTTTACGGTAATATCTTCTTCCGCTGCGGTGACCCCGGCAAGGGGAGTTTTGGTACAGTCTTTTCGCATGGCGGACATGATATTGTTGCTGAGAACAACATCTTCATTGATTGTAAACGGGCCCTTGGTTCGGCTCCCTGGAACTATAAGCGTTGGAGCAGTTTTATTAAAGCGCCTCTATGGCAGACACGCCTGTTGAAAGAGGTGGATATCACAGGCGATGTCTACCTGAAACATTATCCGGCTCTCAAGGGCTTTATGGAACCGAAAGAAGAAGATAAACGGGTCAACTACGCGAAGCGCAATGTTTTTGTGAAATGCGATGAAGTTTATAAAAAGGCGTGGGAGGTTGATGATAGCAACTATACCACCGATAAGGACCCCGGTTTTGTTGATCTTGATGGAGAAGATTTTAATCTTAGAAAAGATTCAGAGATCTATAAACTGATGCCTGATTTTGAACCGATCCCCTTAGATAAGATCGGCATACAGTAAGTGGAGTCAGGCGTCAGGAGTCAGGCGTCAGGCGTCAGGCGTCAGGCGTCAGGAGTCAGGAGTCAGGTGGCAATATCGGTCAGAGATGTAAGCCTGGCCGTTACTGTCGATCCTTTTTCAATTCCCTCTCGCTATGCCCTCTGCGCCATGGGCTATGCTGTCTTAACCAGCTCAACCGCCTCTTTAGTCAAACGAACAATCTCGGCAAAGTTGCCGGCTGTGATCAAGTCTTGCTTTACCATCCAGCTGCCGCCGCAGGCGAAGACTTTGTCAAAGGCAAGATAATCACAGACATTTGAGGCGTTGATTCCACCGGTCGGGATAAACTTTACCATGTTGTAGGGGGCGCAGATTGCTTTGAGTGTTTTGAGTCCGCCATAGGCTTCAGCGGGGAAGAACTTCATGACCTCAAGTCCGAACTCCAATCCCATCTCAACTTGTGTGGGGGCGCAGACACCCGGTGTGATAGGGATTTTGTTTTCTACGCAATAGCTGACAACCTTAGGGTTGAATCCAGGAGATACAATGTAGGTTGCACCACAGTCAACAGCCTGTTTTACCTGATCAACACTGAGCACAGTTCCCGCACCCAGGCAGATCTCCGGATATTTTGACATCGCTTTGATGGCATCGGCAGCAGCAGCGGTGCGGAAGGTCACTTCAGCGCAGGGCAGTCCGCCCTCAATCAGGGCTTCAGCGAGGGGGGCTGCATCTTTGGCATTGTCCAATGCGACAACCGGAACAAGTTTGAGCTGATTAATTCTTTTCATTACATCTGTCATTAATAAATCCATTTCTTTGTTGGGGCTTAAATTGAAAGTTCAACATTATCTAATGACTTGCGGTGTAAGTCAACTGCAATGCTTCAGCAAAATAGAGTTCAGTTCTGTTGAACATCCATTTAAGTGAATTAATGCAAATAAAGTAGTGCAAGCATCCTGCTTGCCTCAGTAATAAGCCAAGCAGGATGCTTGGGTTACTTTTACTAGTGTCCCATTGGGACGTTGAGGCTTTGGGCTATAAGCTGTTGGGTGAAAAGCGCTTGGCAATTGTTTGGAATTATCAAATGAGCTTTAAAAAGGAAGTGTATGAAATTGTGATTTTCCTAAAGTCTAACCACCTAAAGCCTAACGCCCTCCATCATTGGATAATATTATAGGATGTGCCTCTCACGCGAAGCGGGAGGGCGCGTATACTCCCAAGCCCATGCAATTTCTTTTTTATTTGTGCATAGGAGGAGAAAATCTAACACGCTACAATTTTTCACGTATGTTCATTTGGTTGTGGCTATGCTATGCTATATTTTTTGTGGGCAATGATTATCATTGTAAAATCCTGTCAATCCTGTTAATCCTGCTCAAAAATTTATTGCGACTTTGTTGCGCTGTGTTCTTCGTGATGAGGGTGAAATTTATCTTAGTAAAGGAGTTGAAAAAATGATTAAGAGATTATGGGGATTGACATTATTGATGAGCCTTTGCAGTAATGCTGCGCAACTTACAGAGCCTCTTGCAGTTGACTATAAAAAGGCTGTTGTTACAAAGGGGGCGGCTGAGTCGATTGTGAATGAGATTGAGTCGGTTGTCATTATTCCCGGAGAATCGCATGAGACCCTCTGGGTGCATCCTGAGCTTATGACCACACCGGGGGACCCGGTTCAGATTGAACTGCGGGTGCGCGATACCGATCGCAAAGGCCGTGATCAGCACAAGGCATGGAATTGCTTTAAAACAGATGCCGATTTTAAAACACTGCAACCTATCCCTGAGTCTACGTCCTCTCTCTGGAAGCGCAAAGATCTTTCAATAGATGATTTCGCAGATTCTATTGATCCGAAGATTAAGCTGCCTCCGATGCTGGGGCATACATGGTGCTCTGCCTTTGCCTATCTGGATTCACAGACAATCCTGCAGGCATTTACAACTAAGAATGGAAAATTTTATACGACTCAGAGTGTTGCCGCCCGGATTGGAAAGAATGGGTATGTGCCACTCTATATCTCCAATGGCTGGACCAATGAAAAGTCACGAGGACTCTATGAGCCGCAGATCTCTATGTGCAAGGGTGTCTGTTATATGACAGGCCGGGCAGAGGATGGTCGCGGCTACTATATGGTTAGTCGCGATCGGGGAAGATCATGGAGCAAACCTTCGCCATGGAAATGGGATAATGGGGATGAGATTCCCATGAATCAAACCATGACCAAGATGCTCTCTCACTCCGATGGTCTGGTGCTGGTTTACACCCGTATCCGGGATGATAATGATAATGCTTTCCGTAATCGCTCTCCTTTGCACATCGCCGATTTCGATGTAAAGACCCTCTCGCTGAAGCGATCAACTGAACGCATTATTGTTCCCAACCGCTCAAAGAGCGGCAAAGGACTGCCTGTGGGAAATTTCTGGGTATGGCCGGTTAATCAGCAAGAGAGCTTTGTGGTTGTAACGGAATGGCCACGCGATGGACGCAAAAAGAATGGCGATACATGGCTTAGCAAAATCAAATGGAAACGCCCCAATCAGCAGTTGACTGCTGATGGTGTGGAACGGGCATCTCTGCCAGCAGTGAAATAAACTGACTTCAAGGGCCATTAGAAACTTTCGCATGCCTTTTTTTGCTTCTGAGAAGCAACTCTACAGCCTTCGGCAAATTGGTGCCAAGCACTGTAGAGTTGGCTCTCTCAGTAAAAAAACATCAACCCTTTTTCTCTCTTCGCTAACCCCTACAGCTCCCTAATCCCTACAGCTCTCTAACCCCTAATTAAAGCTCTTCAATCGTGATGTTCTTAAACAGGAACTGGCCACCTTGAGGAACCTCTGCCTGCAGACACAGATTGCCTTTAGCCGGTGTGATGCCTTTGCGGGTCCAGGCCTTTTTGCCGTTGAATTCCAGCTCGGCTGTCTCGCCTTTAACGGTCAGTTTGAAGTGGTTCCATTCGCCAGGCTTGTAAAGCGCTGAAACCTTGCCCTTATCCACTCCTCCAATTGCCCCTTCCTGGCCCTTGCGCATATTGACCTGATGCTGTTTTGGCCAGGGGAATTTGCCAACGGGGTCACCAGCGCGGAAGTAAATGCCTGAATCCCACATTTCTGTGTTCAGCGCTTTCCAGTCGCACTCCAGGATAAAGTCACCATACTGTTTCTCAGCCTGTAGAAATCCATTGCCGGCTTTAAGAAGAATAGCGCCGTCAACTACCTCGGCCTCGCAGGTCACAATCTTCCAGCCTTCCAGCGTTTTGCCGTCAAATAGAGATTCCGGCTCACCGGCGAGAGCCATGTGGCAGGAGGCAAGTGTAATTAAAGCAGCGGCGATAAACTTTTTCATAATATGTCCTCCTTGTTTGATGTTGCTAAGATTCTTTCAAATACCGGTGGGATTGTTAAAGCAACAAAAGTGTGACTCACGACGGAATGACGCACGACTCAGTTATAATCTTGCTTCAGGTGCGTCATTCGGTCGTGCGTCGTGCGTCAATAACATCCCACATCCAACGGTCAACATTCCACAACAAACTACAGCCGCGCTTTGATCATAGAGCTCAGCTGCTTCACCAGCTCCGGGTTTTCCTTGGATATATTCTTTGACTCTTTCTCTTTGGATGTATGATCATAGAGTTCGGCATAACCATCTTTATAAAGAATCATCCGGTGAGTTGCTGTGCGGATTGACTGTTTTTTTGCCCAGTAGGAGTAGGCGGGATGCCCTTTTATCTCTGAATTTTTCAGCATTGGAACGAGCGATGTCCCCGCTGTAAAATCCGGTTGCGGCAGTTTTGTCAACTCACAGAGAGTCGGAAAAATATCCAGTGTCTCGACAACGGCATCAGTTGACTTGCCTGGCTCTTTCATCTGCGGGTAGGTGATGATCAGCGGAGATCGCAGAGCCTCTTCAAAGAGATTGTGTTTGCCCCAGATGGCATGTTCACCCAGATTCCAGCCATGATCGCCCCAGAGCACGATAATGGTATTGTTTGCCTGCCCGCTTGCCTTCAGTTTTGCCAGTATTTTACCCACCTGTGCATCGGAATAGCTTACGCAGGCGGCGTAGTGTTTGCGTACGTCAATGGCAAATGCAGGATCTTTATTGGGATCTTTGCCCCAGCGGTTGTAGTTCATGAACTCGCCTGAGGCGTGCCATGTGCTCTTCCAATCCGGTTTTTCAGGGTTAAGAGTGGGGGGCAATGTGATGTTTTTATAGGGCGCATAGTATTTGGCAGGTGCGCCGAAGGGAAGATGCGGTTTCAGAAGTCCTACGGCCAGAAAAAAGGGCTTGGGATCTTTCTCCGTCAGAATATCCATCTGTTTGAGCGCTTCATCTGTGATCCAGCCATCCGGATAAATGTCATCGGGCCCCTCTTTGGATTGGAATACATCCATGTCGCCGGCTTTCACCCGGATTTCGCCGTTGGCAAGTCCGTGCATTATGCCGCGAGGATGCTGCCACTCTCTGACTGGCAGCAGGTGTCGATCCCAGGCATCAGGCATCTCAATCTCGGAGTCGCTGTTCCAGTTCTTACCTCCGCGCCCACCGGGATGATGCGAAACCTTCCCGACCGAGACCGTGGTATATCCATTCTTGCGGAACCACTCCGGCATACTGGGCGGAACCTTTTTGCCTGCCTTGATTGCTTTAGCTCGGTTAAAGAGAGCACCGTTATTGGAGCTTCCGTAGCAGCCAGTAAGCAGTGTGAAGCGTGAAGCTCCGCATGTCGGTGACTGAACATAGTGACTTTTAAAGGCGCGTCCTTGTGATGCCAGTTTGTCTATATTGGGTGATTTAATATAGTTTTTGCCAAAACAGTTCAGCTCGGGTCTGAGGTCATCAATACAGATCAATAGGACATTCGGTTTTGTGCCCATTGCAAGAGCATTCTCTGTCAGGCCAATACATCCTAGGAGTAGAATTGTTAAAATGATTTTAAAGTGATTCATATCGTAAATACCTCTGAAGTTGAAATTTAACAAAGTTGAGTCTTCTTTGCAAACATACTTATCTATATGAATTGCACGCAGAGGTGATATGAGGTTTATGTAATTCTGGAGGGACGGTGGCCTCACCGTCCGCGGTTCCTAGAGCCTGGGACCCTCCATGGCGTGGCGAATGATACGGGTATATCTGGAGGGACGGTGGCCTCACCGTCCGCGGTTCCAGAGCTTGGGGCCCTCCATGGGTGTGGCGAATGATACGGATAAATGAGCTTAATCACTCTTATCTCCATGTAACTCAATTGACAACTCACCCAATCCATGTTTAAATTACTCCCATATGAAACCTGACCTAATCTACTTTCTCATCCTCGCATTCATCATTCTTCAGTTTATATTCTCGGAGGTTATTGATTATCTGAATATCAAGGCTCTGGATGAACATCTACCTGATGAGTTCAAGGGTGTCTTTGACCGCGAGAAATACAAGAAATCACAGGACTATCTGAAGGTCAATACACGTTTCAGCGGGATTAACTCGCTGGTAAGCATCTCCATTACTGTTGCTTTTCTTGCACTTAAAGGTCCTGGATGGCTGGATGGCATTGTCTCTTCCTGGGCTGATCTCTGGGTATGGCGCAGTCTTTCCTTTGTCGGGGTGCTTTATGCGTTCTCAACTCTGACATCCATTCCTTTTTCTGCATACGGCACTTTTGTTATTGAAGAGCGTTTTGGTTTCAATAAGACAACTGTCAAAACCTTTATCATGGATTTTTTAAAATCGCTCGGTCTGACAATAGTAATTGGGGTTCCGGTATATTTAGCCCTGATCTGGTTTTTCCGTACTTATTCCACCAATGGCTGGCTGCTGGCATGGTGTGCTTTAACTTTGTTCAGTCTGGTGATGATGTATGTGGCTCCGGTCTGGATTATGCCGCTGTTTAATAAATTTACTCCACTGGACGAGGGCAGTGAGTTGAACGTTGCTATAAAGGCAATGTGTAAAAAGGCGGATTTTACATTGAAGGGCATCTATACCATGGATGGCTCCAAGCGGTCGGCTAAGTCCAATGCCTTTTTTACCGGTTTTGGAAAAAACAAGAAAATCGCGCTCTTCGATACCCTGATTGAAAAACATACCACTGAAGAACTGGTGGCCGTTCTGGCGCATGAGATCGGCCATTATAAGAAAAAGCATATCTTTCAGTCCATGGCTCTCTCTTTCATGACCTCGGCCCTGATGCTTTTCCTGCTGGGACTTTTTCTGAAAAGTAGAGTCGTGTTCACTGCCTTCGGAATTGAAAATCCTTCGGTTTATACCGGCCTGTTGCTCTTCGGGCTTGTCTATGCACCCATCAGCTTTGTTATCGGTATATTTCAGAGCATACTCAGCCGTAAGAACGAGTTTGAGGCCGATCGCTTTGCAGCTGAGATAACCGGAACCCCCGGTGTAATGATTGATGCTCTGAAAAAACTTTCGGCGGATAATCTCAGCAATCTCACTCCGCATCCTTTGAAGGTGTTTCTTGAATATTCGCATCCTCCGGTCCTCCAGAGGATTGAGGCGCTGCGGGAGAAGTAGCATAGCTCAGCCGGTCGCTTGCGGCCGACACCTCGCCTCGGCAACCTATGCGTGATACTATTATAAAAACTAAACGAATAGGATCTATGTATGAACACACTTACTAATATTTTTACTTCTGTTGTTTCTATCTCTCTTTTTACCGCACTTTGTTCTTTTGCCGAGGAAAAGAGTGAGCCGAAGAATTTTGCTCTCAACCAGATAGGAACGGTTAAGAAAGCAGATGGCAAAACCATGCTTGTTATGAACAAGGATGTCGAACCGGCTCTGCTTGGATTGGATGGGTTTTCGCATGTGCAGGTTTTCTGGTGGTTTGATAAAAATGATACCCCGAAGAAGCGTTCAGTCCTGCAGGTGCACCCACGCGGTAATAAAAAAAATCCGCTGACTGGAATTTTTGCCTGTCGTTGTCCCATGCGCCCCAATCTGCTGGCACTGACTCTTTGCAAGATTATATCGGTTAAGGAAAATTTGGTTGAGGTAGAAAATATAGATGCTTTTGACGGAACACCGATTCTGGATCTTAAAGGATATCTGCCCGGCTATGACTCTGTTGAGGGGGCCAGTGCACCGACATGGCGGTTTAAGAAATAGGGTTTGGTCGCAATCCAGCTTGTAGCTTGTAGCCCGTAGCTGGTAGCAAAAAAAGCAGAGCAAGCTACGGGCTACAATCTACAGGCTACAAGCTTGGTTGCGGGCAGAGCCCGCTTTAGTTGTGAAGAACATATTAAAACACATAAGTGCATCTTTTAAACGTGCTCTGATTCGGGGTGTGGATAAACTTGCTGTGTCTTCTCTTCCCGGTGCTGGTGGGGCTCTGTTTGGTGCTGCGATGGTCAAAAATGCGCCGGGAAACTGTCTGTTAATCGTTACGCCCGGAGTGATGGAGGCAGAACGCATTTATTCGGACCTCTGTTCGCTAGGTCGATCTGTTGGAGCAACACCTGTTATATTTCCACAATATGTCGATGGCGATCGGGAGGTTGCCGGTGATAGATTGCAGGTGCTGCGTGCTCTTGGCCAAGACAACGCCGTTATCATCGTTTCATCCTTAACTGCCCTGCAGCAGGGGGTGCCTGACCCGGAATCTCTCAATAATGCATCAATCACTCTAAAGGTTGGGGTAAGTTATGAGTTTGATCCCATGCTTGAACACCTGATCGGATGTGGTTATGAACGGGTGATGGATGTTGAGGAGCCGGGGCAGCTTGCCGTCAGGGGTGGCATTGTTGATCTGTGGCCTCCAGCGGAGAAGTTGCCGTGGCGAGCTGAATTCTTTGATATTGAACTGGAGTCGTTGCGGACATTTGATCCCGCCTCGCAGTGTTCCATTGAAAAAGGAACGCAGGTCTGGTTGCCGCCCTGTAATGAGGATAATCTGAAGATGATTCAGCTGCTGGATCTGCTGCCTCAGAGTTCCGGAATTCTGTGGATTGAATATGATGCGCTCAGCACTGCGGCTGACTACCCGCAGGATAATATCAAGAAACCACAGAGCTGGGATGAGTTGCTTGCCCAGTCTCAGAAACGCAAGCCATGGCTCTCTGTTTTTACCGGTGATCCTTCTCCTCAGAATGTGCCCTCTATGGCGTTTGAGATTGCCGCGCTGCCTGGATTGTCTGAATTGGGTTCGTCTGATAGTTTTCACCCCGAGTTGATTGCCGGTACACGTCAGAAGTTACTGGAGGATCTTGATAATAGGGCTGTGGCTGGAGAGATGGTGGCGGTATGTGTGGATACAGCTGGAACCTGCGAGATGCTAGCTCATGAACTTGGTCCCGATAGTCCGGTTGATGTTCTGCATTTGGCGCTCTCCGGTGGTTTTGTTATGCCGGGGCTGGTTGTAGCAGCTCAGTCTGATCTCTATGCCTCCCGTAAGCGCGTTGTTCGCCGAACCACCGCGGCCGACACCCGTGGCAGACACTTTGAGCATGCGGCTGATCTGCAACCCGGTGAACTGGTGATACATTTGGATCATGGTCTGGGACGTTTTGTGGGAACCACGGAGATCGATTTCTCCGGTAAACGCTCTGAGGTCATGACTCTTGAATATGCCGGTGGAATGAAGATTCATGTTCCGGTCAGCCATGCGCATTTTATCAGTCGCTATGTCGGGGTCGCAGGCCACAAAGCAAAGCTGCATAACCTGCATGGAAAGCGTTGGGCTAAGGATAAGCTCGATGCCGAACGGGCGGTTGCGGATATGGCGGCGGAGTTGTTGGAAACGCAGGCTAAACGTGAGGTAGTTGAAGGTAATAGCTTTAAGCTCGAACATGTCTGGCTGGATGATTTCGAAGCATCCTTTCCCTATCAGGAGACAGAGGATCAGGTAAAAGCAATTGCCGATGTAAAGCATGATATGGAGAAGGTTAAACCCATGGACCGACTGATCTGCGGTGATGCCGGTTATGGTAAAACCGAAGTGGCTATGCGTGCCGCCTTTATTGCGGTTATGAATGGATACCAGGCTGCGGTTCTTGTGCCAACCACCATCCTGGCGGAACAGCATTACGAGAGTTTCCGCGAACGAATGGCCGCCTATCCCTTTAGAATCGAGGTGGTCAGCCGTCTGCACTCCGTTGCCGGTAAAAAGAAGATCTTTGATGCGCTCCGTCGCGGTGCGGTTGATATTGTTATTGGAACGCATGCCCTTTTGAATCCGGTAGTGACTTTTAAAAATATTGGGTTGCTGGTTATTGATGAAGAGCAGCGTTTTGGTGTTAAACATAAAGAACGGCTAAAGCAGGCGCGGCAGGTGGTGGATGTGCTTACAATGTCGGCAACTCCCATTCCGCGTACTCTCTACATGAGTATGACTGGTGCCCGTGATATGAGCCTGTTGCAGACTCCGCCACGTGAGAGGGTTGCTGTTGAAACCAAGGTGGCACGCGATAGCGATAGCGTTATAACCAATGCGATCCGTCAGGAACTCAATCGTAAGGGACAGGTTTTTCTGCTCTATAACCGGGTTGTGACAATTGGTATGATGCGCCAGCGTGTGGAAAAACTGGTGCCAGATGCCGTTGTAGCGGTTGCGCATGGTCAGATGGGTGGTCATGAACTGGCGGCTGTGATGCGCTCTTTTGAGGCTGGTGAGATTGACGTGTTACTAAGCACCACCATCATTGAGAGCGGACTGGATATTCCGCGTGCAAATACGATCCTTATTCATCGCGCCGATAGATTTGGAATTGCGCAGCTCTATCAGCTGCGCGGTAGGGTTGGTCGCTCTTCACGGCGCGGTTTTGCCTGGCTGTTGCTACCTGAATTTGGACATGTGGAGGCCGATGCCCGGCAGAGGATTGATGCGCTTAAGCGGCATAGCGGTTTGAGTGCGGGGTTCAATCTGGCATTGCGTGATCTGGAGATTCGTGGCTCAGGCAATTTACTGGGGGCCCGGCAGAGCGGATATATTGCGGCAATTGGATTTGGTCTCTACTGTCAGCTCCTGCAACGCACAATAGCCCGATTTAAGGGGGAAACACCGCCTATGCTGGTGGATGTGGCACTTGATCTGGATTTTCTGGATTACTCCCCCGGATTGATTGATCAATCAAGGTCAGCCTGTCTTCCGTATGCTTACGTGGAAGATGAGGGCCACCGGATGAAACTGCATAAACGTTTGGCTGAGGCGGTTAAACTTAAGGATGTCAAAGCTATCAAACGCGAGGTGGAGGATCGCTATGGGCGTGCTCCACAGGCTGCGCTTCGTTTGTTTAAAATGTGTGAACTGCGGGTTGTGGCAGCCGCAACTGGTCTGGGGCGGATTGAAACCAAGGGCGACAAGCTCTATATGTATAAGAGTGGCAGACGCGAACCCATATTAGTTGATGACCGCATTCCTTTGGTAAAAGGGGTTTTGCCAGAGAAAAGACTCAATGCCATTATGCGTATGGTGAAGAAATTGTAGAATGTGAGAAGTGGGATGTGGAAAGTAATATGAGTTGTCCGGTCCTGATATAGGTTGTCACTTTGGGAAGGAAAACACCAAAGTGAATAAGAATGGAACACAATACAGCGAGGCTTTCAAACAACAAGTAGTTGACGCGATTGCCAAGGGAAA
>JAQIBS010000157.1 GCA_027858965.1 Kiritimatiellia bacterium | reverse complement strand
TGTTCCATGTTACTTTTTCCTTTCTGCAATTTTTTGAACGATTTTTGTTGAGGGTTTATCGTCACATGGAACATTTTTTTTGTCCATATGTTTGTCGCATTTAATATTACAATTTGGCGGGAAATCCTCTCTTATATTTAAGGTTTACACAATCAGAAGAGTTGGTTTATAATAATTTAAGTGTGTTTACTAGTATTCAGAAAGTGTGTACTTCTGTGCTACTGAAGTTGCTTTCGCTCTCTAATTTAGAAAAGAGACCTACTAAGTTTCTTTTTAAGGAAAAACATCATGAAAAAAATGATTTTAGAATGTGTGACAGTACTCTGTGTGGCGGGTTTTATATCCAATGCCCAGGCATTAACTGTGACTACCAATGCGGTTGAAGATACCTACGTGCGGGGAGGCATTTATGCGCACACAAATTATAATGATGCTTCTGAGCTTCAGCTGAAGTATCATACAGGCAGTATGGAAAACACACGTGAGATCTATTATAAATTTGATCTCGCGGCTCTGACAAATCTGCCGGGTGTTATTGAATCAGCCACCATCGAACTTTATCGTTCAAATGGCTCAGGAGGGCAACCTATTCATGCAGTCTGCGAAACGTTCACGGATCTGGCGTGGTCAGCGAATGACATCACATGGTCCAATCCGCCAGCCATGGCCATTTCCCAATTTCCCTCTCAGACCGATTATAATCCGCGTGCCAGTGAATTCGCCAACGATATGACCCCCGGGGAAACCAGCTGGTTTCGGGTGGATTTCACGGACCGTCTGAATGAGTATGTGGATGCCGGCCGGACCGGCGTGACGGTTCATATCTACGGCGGTACACCTAACTCATCCCCTTACGCCTACTTTATTGCGTTGGAACATGGGAGCACGGACAAGCATCCGCGTCTGGAGGTGGTCTGTCGGACCTATCCGGTGGGGCTGGCAGCCGCAGCACCCGTGACAGGTGGTGGTGTCACGGTCTCCTGGCGCGCCTATCCGCAGGCAACCGGGTATACGCTTGAGATGGCCGACTCTGAGGATGGGCCATGGACAACGGAATCTGTCAGTGGCACCTCCCATGTGGATACGGGCATCTCTTACGGCTCTCTGCGCTATTACCGTGTGACTGCCACGCTGCCGGTAGCACAATCGGATACATCACCTGTTGTCCGCTGTGTCGGACAGGCTGTGCGGGCTGCATTGGCAGATACTTATGTGGATAGTTCGAATAAAGATGACCTTTACGGAGAAGGAGAGGTTTTAAGGGTCAAGAATTCGGGGGGCGTTTCTTATCACCGGGAAAGTCTGCTGCGCTTTAACGTAGCAGGTCTGGGAGCTGCCAGTGCCCGTCTGCGCATTTATCATGGAAGTACAACCGGTGATAATGATAACCCTTCTCCTTTCCGGTCTAACGGACTGATTGTACTGCGCAAGGTTGATGATACGGGTTGGGATGAGGGTTCTGTTACATGGAACACGCTCGTTGCTTCCGGTTTCACTTTGCCGAACAACCCGGGTGCATCGTTGATCAGCGGCGAGATATGCCGATTTTACACGGCTGGCACGAACGCCAAGTGGTTTGACCTGGATGTCAGTGATGTCGTCAATAGATATGCCACTAACGGCGTGGTGATGTTTGAGCTGTGCGCAGCTTATCAGGCTGATGGCGGCTCTCTTTTCCTTTTTTCTTCGAAAGAGGCCGGTGCAACTGCCCCTGAATTGATTGTCAGTGGACGTCCCTTTGGTCAGCCGGGACCGGTCTCAGCAGTGTCGACCAACACCACGGCAACACTCTCCTGGGAAGGATTGCTGGAGGCCAAGAGCTACCGCATCCTCAAAGCAGCGCAGGCATCCGGTCCCTTCTCTCTGCTGGGTACAACCACTGACACCGTCTATGAGGATTCCTCACTGGTTTATGGCTTTGCGGCTTATTACCGTATTGAACCTGTGGCTGTGGATGACTCACTGGGCCCGCAATCAGAAAGCGTGGAGGTTTTTCCGCTGGTAACCGAGATTCTATCTCCCACGGCAGATGCGCATGTGCAGTACAACGAAGATAAATTTATGGGTGCACTTCCTACCATCTGGGTTAAACGCTACAATGGTTACGATCGGGAAGGGTTTCTTCAGTTTGACATTACTAACCTGCCCGCGCGCGTTTATTCCAATGCCGTTCTGCGCATTGTTGCCGCAACACAGGAGGCTAATGTTGATCGTAGTAACACGCAGGTTGTGATTGAACGTATTGAACCATTCGCATGGATAGATGCAACGCTCAACTGGTCATTGGCCACAGCCAATCTGAGCCTGCCGACAAGTACGGGCTATGTGCCGACTTACGAATTGGCCCGATTCCAGGCTGAAGACGCCGATCTGGGTACGGTTTACGAGTTTGATGTCAGCTCCCAGCTGACCGCAGCCCGCCGGGCTGGTGATCAGTTACAGCTCCATGTTTATGTGGCGACAGCAAATCCGGCCAACAGTGCCAAATCGCTGACCTTTTTCAGCAAGGAAAGCTCTGTGGAGAGTTATCGGCCGACATTGACCTGTACTTATAATCCCCGTAGTTTCGGCACACTGATTCTACTGCGGTGATTAGATGCGGCGGCTTTTGAAATTCAGAAACTGAGTTAAGTTATTTTGAATAAGGAAGTTGTCCGTTTTATGAGCTTTACCTAATCGGTGAACCACACTCTTACTCGCTTTCTTAACCGCCACCCTTAACCGGGTACGCTTAACCGACTTACTTAAACCATAGCTTGAGCAAGTAGGTCGTTTAAGTGTAATCGAGTAAGTGTGGCGACGAAGTGTGTGTTTAAGAGTGCCTCAAGAGCAATTCAACTGCTCTTTTTAGGGTGATAGTTCCTGTGTCATTTTCTTTCGAAAAGCGAGTGGCGACATCTGATGCAAAGCCTTGAACTGATGATTGAAATGCGAGAGGTTGTTGTAGCCTGACGAGAAGGCAATCTCGCTGACTGGCAATTCGGTTTCTATTAACTGACGTCCTGCATAGTTGAGCCGCAGGTCTGTCAGGAAACGGGTGAAGGTTTTACCTGTCAGTTTTTTGAAGTGACGTTCAAAAGTTGCCTTGCTCATACCTGCTTCGCTTAATATGTCGCTGAAAGGCAGCTCCTCCTGAAAATTTTGGAAAATCAGGTGGATAGCTTTCTGCAGACTCCTGTAGGTGGCGTGCCGGGTCACTGGTGCAAAAGCGGTGCTGGATATTGTTTGACGGTTCTTCCGTTTCGTCTTTGAAAGCATACTCAGAATTGTCATGAATTGCACCAGTCTCTCCATTCCTCCGCACTCAACAGCGGTTTGAAGTAATTGTCCGGTTTCGGTTACAATATCACCTGTTATGTGGATGCCGCGTTCGGCATCTTTCCAAAGTTGATCCAGCCCCCTTGTTTCAGGAATATGCCAGAAGGGGTGTTCGGGTTCAAAGTCAAACTGAAGAGCACAGCCCGAAGAGTGATTGCGCATCTGCCAGTAGTGTGGCAGGTTGGGACCAATCATCACCAGGTCCGGTGCTGTAAAATGTTTGATTGCATCTCCGATAAATAGCGTTCCCATGCCTTGCGTAATCAGTGTCAGCTCCATGTGTGAGTGGTAGTGCCACTGGTCGCCCGATCCTTTGAGCGGATATCGTGTTCCATCTCCCGCAACAATCTCAACATCATGGATATTGTTTCGCCATTGTAACAGTCGAAATGACTCTCCTGGTAGAAGTTGTATTTTTTCAGCATGCAGTTTCATATTATTCCTGTGTTTTGATGCCATAGTACAATAAAATGATGCCAGAGTGAAAGACTATTGGGGCCTATTGCGTTAATATATTTCTAAAGCAGCGAAGTCGCAACCAAACTGAGCCGCTGTGATGTGCGATTACATTTGCACTAATTGATCAGTTGAGTGATATGCATTGCTGCTTTAGTCAATAACGCTTAGCGTTGCATAGGAGAAGGTTGAAGAGGTTTAAAGGGTTGAAACGGTTAAGAGGAAGTGCGTGAGGTTTAAAGTTTGGAAAGAACAATTAATTTTTTTTATTCGCATAAGTTGCTAAACATCGAAAAAAAAGGACATTATTATGAAAACAGATTATAGATTCTCATTTGGTCCATGGAACATTCACGAAGGCCAGGATCCTTTTGGTCCGCCTGTGCGCGAAACTATGACCTTTGCTGACAAATTGAAACTTTTCAAGCCTCTGGGATATGAGGGAGTTCAGTTTCATGATGATGATGCCGTTCCCGAAATGAACGATCTCGATAGCGGCGCTATAAACAAACAGGCTTCAGAGCTCAAGGCTCAATTGGATGGAGAGGGACTTGTGGCCGAGTTTGTGGCTCCTCGTCTATGGGAGGATGATCGCACCATTGATGGTGGCTATACCTCCAACAATGCTGCCAGCCGCACATATTCCATTGAGCGCAGCTTGAAAGCTATTGATATTGCAAATGCCCTGGATACTAAGCTGATTGTATTGTGGCTGGCTCGTGAAGGCACATATATCCGTGAATCCAAGGACAGCTGTCAGGCCGTTGATCAACTTGTGGAGGCTATTAACCGTATGCTGGCGCATGATCCTGAGATACGTATAGCGATTGAACCCAAGCCGAATGAACCTGTTGACCAAGCATATATTCCCACCATTGGTCACGCTATAGCTCTCGGCCACCTCTGTTCTGACCCGTCACGGGTGGGCGTGAATATTGAGAGTGCTCATGCTATTCTGGCCGGACTCGACCCCTCTGATGAAATGGGCTTTGCTCTTGCTCATAAAAAATTATTTACCGTACATCTGAATGATCAGAATGGATTGAAGTTTGATGAAGACCGGACTTTTGGATGCATTAATCTGCGTCGCGCCTTTAATCAGGTGCGTATCCTTGATAAACATGGTTATGGAAAGAAAGGGGAGTTCATAGGTCTGGATATCAAAGCCATGCGAACCCAGAAGCTTGATGTGAGCACCAAACATCTAGCTAACAGTCGTACAATCTTTCTGGCGTTGCTGGATGTTGTCCGCTCTCTGGATGAAAACCGCATAAACGAATTAGTGGTCGCACGTGATTATGAAGAGCTGGATCTCCTGATTGTGAATGCCTTGATGGGCCGTTAAGAATCCCGCAAGGCGGTATCGGTGAATTAATCTTTGTCATTATCTTAATCATTATCTTAATCCAAAAAGTTCCTGATTAGGATCATAATTAGGTTTTTGCCCAATAATTGCTAGAAAAAACGTGTTTTTACTTATAAAACCGCCGCCGGTGGCGAAAGATTGTTATCCACGGGTTTTACCCGTGGCTACATTGTAACACCCGCTGCGCGGGTTGAAGATGTATGGCTCTTAGGTTGACACGTATGCGCACTTGCGGGATGGAGAGTGATACGTCCCATAGGATATTAGTGAAAGGGAAATATTAATATGATTAACAGACGAGAGTTTTTGGCGGCATCTGCTGCCGCTTCAGCCACAGCGCTGATGGCCGGTTTACCGCAGAGGAAACCGAGGGTGATACCGGCAACCGGAAAGATCAACCACGCCTGCATTGGCGTGGGCGGCATGGGATATAATGATCTGCAGAATTTCCATTCGCATCCTCGTACACGGATTGTGGCAATCTGCGATGTGGACAAGAATCATTTAGCCAAAGCTGCAGCTGTGGTGCCTGATGCCCGTTGCTACACCGACTGGCGCGAGATGCTTGCTAAAGAGGGCGATAAGATCGACTCGGTTAACGCCGCTGTGCCAGATCACATGCATGCGCTGATTGCCGTAACCGCACTTCAGGCAGGTAAACACATCTATTGCCAGAAACCGCTCTGTCATGATGTGGCCGAGTGTCGCGCATTGGC
The DNA here is from genome assembly GCA_027858965.1 of Kiritimatiellia bacterium. GTDB lineage: Bacteria > Verrucomicrobiota > Kiritimatiellia > RFP12 > UBA1067 > M55B167. Next base: position 7,126 of record JAQIBS010000157.1, on the reverse strand, counting down.
ACAGGCAACGCGCAAATCAGGGTGCATAACTCAGTTGGGGACACAGCATGCCGCAGGAGTGGGCGATTGCATGGCAGTTCAGATGCTGCGCGGTAACACAATCGGGAGTGTCAAACGTGTTATTCTCTGTTCAAACCGCCCTGGTGCAATCGATGCCTACCGGTTGGTGGGGCCGCGGCCGGCCAAGGGAACTCCGGTTCCTGCAAATCTTAACTGGGATCTATGGCTTGGTACTGCGCCTGTGCGCGAGTACTCGCCTGATATCTATCACCCTACCAAGTGGCGTGCATGGCAGGACTTCGGTACAGGTTGGTCGGGTGACATCGGCTGTCATCTTTTCGATGCTGTCTGGAAGGGACTCGATCTGAAAGCTCCGCGCTCTGTTAAGGCAGAGGTGCAGGAGTCATGGAAGAATTCCGCATCCCGACGTGCAGATGTATGGCCGCAAAGTGATCATATCACCTGGGTATTCCCTGGCAATGAAAAGAGCGGAGGTAGAGATTTTACCATCGAATGGTTTGATGGCCTGATCTATCCACCTGAAGATGTGCAGGCAATGTCTAAGGAGGCCGGATTCAGCGAGTATCCCGCCGAATCCGCAATGGTGATCGGATCAGAGGGCGCTCTTCTTCTTCCGCATACCGGTGGCCCTGTACTGCTACCCAAAGCAAAGTTTAAAGATACTCCAAGACCTAAAGTAAAAGGCGGCAATCACTATCATCTTTTTATTGATGCCTGCCTGGGTGGTGAAATGAGCAAGTCTCACTTCGAACAGACCGGACCGATGACCGAAGCCATTCTGCTTGGTACCGTTGCTATCCGTGTGCCGGACACTCTTCTTAAATGGGATGCTGAAAAATTACGAATTACAAACTCGGAGGCGGCTAACCGTCTTCTGAAACGTACTTACAGAACGGGCTGGGAGTTACCTGCCCTTGCATAATCCAGTCAACTTTAGCACTTTAGAACTCTCGCACCCCGCAGACGCGGGGCCAGCAGGGCTGGCTAAAGCAAAGCTTTAGAACTTCTTAACTCACTTATTTCGTTTGCGTTTACTGACAAGAAAGAGATCTTTCAGACCTCTGTGGCTACGCGCTGAGTTCCATGATTTTTCAAAGTCATCCCCCTGTACAACCTGGGCAATGCCTGCCAGTGCCCGCAGATGCAGTCTGCGCATATCCTTGGTGCCGATCAGAACAAATACCGCTTTCACAGATGGATGTTCGTCGGAGAAGCAGATGCCTTGCGGTGCTCTGATAAAGAGTATCTTGAACGCGGTATCGCCTTTTACGATAATGTGTGGCACCGCAACGTAGCTGCTGATAGCAGTGCTACCATCGGCTTCTCTCTCTCTCAGGAGTGTTGCAATCTGCTCCTCTGAGTGTTGCGGTAAAGAGGTGTGCAGTTTGGCTGCTATATGTTTCCAGAGTTCCTCAATGTCGATTGACTTATCTAGCTCAAGATATGATGACTCCTCAACAATCAGATCAAACTCATCTTTAACAATGCCATCCCTGTTTTCAACAATATCGCGCAGCTCGCTGGAGAGATCACCGCTGATCATCTCTTTGTTTGTGATGCGTTGAACAAGATGAAGCAACGCGGGAGAAACCATATCAGATTTTGCTCTGCGCACAAAGTAGAGCACAACACCTGCTAAGATAAAGAGCAGGCTGATTAGAATTGGTTGAATGCCCATATTAATGATTAAGAGAGTAAATGCAATGATACCCGCAATCTGGAGCCATGGATAGAAGGGGGCCTTAAAGGTTGGTCGGTAGTTTCCTATGCGACTCTCCCGCATGACAATCACTGAGAGATGGGCAAATATGTTGGAGAGCAGGATCACTGCGGAAGCAGCTTTCACCAGCAGATCCAGCTTAAGGGTTACAGCCACAGCGATCAGAGCCCCTGTGGCCACAATGGCAATAAACGGAGTGCCTGACTTTGCAGTTCTTGAAAAGATTGGTGGCAGCATATTGTCGTTGGCAAGTGCAACCGGGTAGCGCGAAGCTGTCAGGATGCCACCGTTGGCGGTTGTAATAAAGGCCAGCAAAGAACCGGCCATGATCGCAAGAAACATAGCCTTGCCTTGACATGTCCGAGCTGCCTCAGCGATAGGGGCCAGAGATCCTTTAAGTGTTTCTGCGTCTATCATGCCCACAACAACAAAGGTGATCAGTGTGTACAGGATTGTCACAGTCACTGTTGAAGCTATCAGCCCCAGGGGGATATTGCGAGCTGGATTTTTAACTTCTCCTGCAATGCTGGCCGTGGTCAGCACGCCGCCAAAAGAAACAAAGACAAATCCGGCTGTAGAGAATAGGGCGTTGGCGCCATGGGTGAGAAATGGTTCAAAACGTTGCAGAACAATATCTTGAATACCGAAAGCGAAGAATGAGATTAGTATGCATATCAGCGCAATCACAAGCACCACCTGAAATCGCAGTGCCTCCTTAACTCCAAAGAGATTCAGTCCGGTAAAGAGAATAGCCAGAATAATTGCGGAAACAGTTAAGTTGATATTAAAGGTCAGGTAGATCAGCTCAGCAATACCGATCACGGCAAAGGCGCTCTTGAGAGAAAGAGCCAGCCAACTTAAAAGACCGGATACGGTTCCGAATAGCTGGCCGAAGGTGCGTGAAACATAGTAGTAGTCGCCACCTGATTTCGGCATGGCCGTAATCAGCTCTGATAAACTCAGCACAGTTGTTAGTGCAATGCATCCAGCCACCAGGTAGGAGAGGCTGACCGCCGGGCCCGCCTTGGCAAAGGCGAGGCCAGGAAGTACAAAAAGCCCCGAGCTGATCATGGCCCCTGCAGAGATGCAGAATATGCTGGTGAAACCAATAGTTTTTTTCATTCGTCGGCCTTATTTATCTTCAAAAAATAGGATTAACAGTATAAAGGTCAATCGGATCTGTTATCAACTTATAAACTTATTTCTCTTAACCTATTCCGAGCTGTCTTGCCAGAGTGTTGCGCCGGGCGCATCTGCGATGCAAATGAGGGAATTAACAATAAACACCCTTCACATTTTTCCTATGCAACGCGAAGCATTGTTGACTAAAGTTGCGGTGTTTAACACACAACCAGACATTTAAAAAACATGGTTTCGTACAGCACAAGAGCTTCGTTTGGTTGCGATGAAAGCAGCTTTAGCGGACGAGGATCATGGTTCCCTGTACTCCATCCGTTGTCCGCAGATATCCCGTGCCTGTCAGGTATGGAGAAAGATTGCCGGCCCCATAGTTGTTATAAGCACTTTTCTTGATGCCGTTAACCGTCAGACTCTTGATGATATTGATGCCCGTAAAATCAAGATTGATATGTCCATCACCTGATATTACAACATCACTCTCTTCTGAAAGACATTCATCCTGTGTCAGAGAGAGAACCCCGTTGGTAACAATGGTGGTTCCGCTATAGGTGTTTGTTGCCGACAGTGAGAGAGTGCCTGTACCCGCCTTGATAATGCCGCAGTCAATGCCGCTGATAGGTGAGCCGCTGTCAACTGTGGCGGTGTTAGCCCCGGATATGTCAAAGGTGTGTGTGCCAGGCAGTAGTGTGATCGGTATTCCTGTGATATCAAGGTCAGCGGTATCGGTGTTCTGGATGATGCCATCTGTCCAGTTGAACGCAATGGTTGCCGTGGCTGTACCGGTTTGCACGCCCTTCTGGACCGTTGTCGCTTTGAGGGTTCCTGCCTCTAAATTGAACATTCCAGCAACTGATCTGACGCCGCCCGTAGCGGTAATTGTGTTTTCCGCCATTGTGATCGTGTTTACATTCAGGGTGCCGTTGGTGTTGTTGATCGTGAATGTGCCTTTGCCTGTGAACTTATTTTTGCCGGTTGTGCCGGTTGTGTTTGTAATTTTTCCGAGAGTCAGTGTTGTTATACCGACGGTTCCTTTGCCCAGGGTGAACGAAGCGTTTTCGATTCCCTGCCGGTTGGAACTGCTGGAGGCATTTGCAGTTCCAATGGTCATTGTATTGACCAGAGCGTCTATTATACCTTTTGAAAAGTCCATATCTGCAGTCCAGGTGGTGACATCGTAGGTGGAGACATTGCCAATATCCCAGGTGCTGACAGCACCGGTGCCGGCGGTGTTGCGGATAACGACTGTTGATCCTTCTTCAGTAAAATCGATTAATCCGCTACTCCGTCCGTTAGCGCCTATACGGATATAATTAACATTAAGCGTGTTAACCCTTCCAAGATGTAGTGTGGATAAACCACCGCCGCCATTAAGTGTCTGATCGCCGAGGTATAACCTGTTTACTGTGATTGAGTTGGTTTTTGCCAGCGTGACAGTGCTTGCAGGGTTCTGTGTTTGCCCGCTTGTTCCCGGTGCAAAACCGATCCGCAGGATTCTCGCTGATGCATCATAAGTAAAGTCGGACAACTTGCTCAGATCGATAATAGTGTGCGCCACAATTTTCGGCCCCAGATTCAGCTCGCTGCTGTTGCCATTAACGATCAGGGAGCCGCCGTTCCCCATGATCTTTGCCGTCATTGCTGTGGTGAGCGTTGTTGAAGGGAATGAGATGGTTGCAAGAGTCTGACTGTTGGTTCCGATGTCAAGCGTTGCTACCGAGTCGTTGCTGCCATCAAAGCTTATTACCCCGGTTGACAGGATACGGTTGTCACCTCCATCAAGATTCAGTGTTCCTTCATTAATAGCTGTTGTGCCGCTGTAGCTGTTTTCCGCGGTAATTGTCAGGGAGCCTTCACCTTCTTTTGTGACTCCATCAAAGCCAGCCATCACTGCGCTGATGGTGACATCTTTGTCCGCACCGAGAGAATTGACCGTTATGGTCGGTGTTGTGCCGCCTAAAGTCAGTGTGTTGGCCGTAGAGGAGTTGTTATCCAGAGTCCAGCTGGCAGCACTGTTGGTAACTGTATCGCCGAAGATCAGCTTGCCGATTGTCCGCTCTGAATCCAGACTCACAGTTGCATCTGCGCTAATGTCCAGCGAACTGAAATCAACGGTGTTGCTCTCGCCCAATCCGATAATATTATCCTGCCAGTTGACTGCGGTGCTCCACAGACCACCTGATGTTTCAATCCAGGTTGCTGTGTCGCGGATGTCGGCTGTCAGACCGGGTTGAGTCAGTGTGTAGCTTTCTGCGGTGGCACCGCTTAAAAGAACAGTTACATTAATCGCTATTCCGGTCGATGACTGAGCAAACATGCCGGTCGCTGCTGTTATGATATCTCCGCTGACAATATTGTCTAATTCGCCTCCGCTGATGGTCGCATCGGTCGTGCCGTCATACATCTTGCTGGCGGCTGTTGCGCCGGTGATTGTCAGTGTGCGCTGATCAACCTGCTGTCCTCCACTCAATGAGCCTGCACTGCCTGCATAGGTTGCGTTATCGGCAAAGATTGCTATAATATCCGTAGCGGAACCTCCTGTGTAGGGGAGTGTCGTGGTGGTGATATCTGCTGTTCCGCCACTGGTGAAGGCTGTGCCGATCAAAGTGCCGTCAGCAGTAAAGCTGATTGTTTCGCCATCACCGGGGGCAGGATCTATGACAGCATGGAAAGTGAGAGAGTCACCGTATTCAGAGGGAGATGTACCGGCTGTACGGGTCAGAGTTGTGGTTGTTGCAGGCAGTGTTGATGTGATGCGTAATACAAGTGTGCCACTGCCCCCTGCTGTAACCACAATCGAAGCAGTTGATCCGGTTGCAAGACCGGCACCAGTGATGGAGGGCACGCCGAATGTGCCGGTTTTGGAGAGAGTGCCGTCGCACTGCATCAGCGTGTAGTCACCGGGAATCAGCGGGGTGTTCTGCACGTTGACAGTGATGTCATTGGCATTCAGTGTCAGATTACCTGCGCCGTTAACATCTCCGATTACTGCGAGTGCGGTGCCGTCGGCACTGAAGATTGCTGGCGTTCCGGACGCAAGGGTCAGAGTATTGGCAGCAGCGACTGTCAGGGTGCCGTTCTCAAGCGACAATGTGCCGTTGATAGTGGCGCTTTCGCTGAGGGTAACGCCGCTTGCATTATTGATGGTCAGGTTGTTGTTAGTTGTGAGCATGCCGGTTGTTATCTGGCTGGCAGTTCCGTTGAACACATAGCTTGCTGTCGGGTTCAGGTTAACGGTGGTAAAATTATAAATAGTTCCCATGTCTCCGTTGACAATGCCGTTAACATTGGCGCATTGCAGTGTTGCTCCGGAATTGAGGTTGAAAGGAGCTGTTCCGCCTGCGCTCAGGTTTCCTTCGATCACCTGAGTCCCCGCGATCAGTGTGCCTTCAATGGTTAATCTGATTCCTCCACCGAATCCGGGGAGGAACTTCATCGGTTCTGTTAAATCTGAAATGTCCAGGGTCACCCCTGATTTCACAGTGACACTGGTTTTAAGACTGCTCATGTCCGCAGAGCCTGTCCAGACAGAATCAGACTGAAAAAGAATGTTAAGATATTGGTGCTGGACACCGTAGTAAAAGCTTGCTGTTCCATTATTGGCGGCAAGGTTTCCATATAGATTCAGAGTGTAATTTGTGCCATTTTTCAGAACTCCACCTGAATCGATTGTCAGCGATTTTGCACTGGAGTTAGGGTAGACGGTAACTGAAGCTCCGTCCAGAATGGTCACATCATCACCGCTCCCCGGTACGACAGCTCCCGCCCAGGTGTTTGTTTCGCCCCAGTTTCCGCCTGGGCCGGTGGTGCTGATAGGTGCTGCCTTGACTGTCTGCATGGACAGCGCAATTACAGCAGCTGGAATAATCCTTAATATTTGATTCGTAAGTTTTGTTTGCATCCTGCACTCCTTTTGTCTGTATCTCTATATAAATTTTTATACATATGAAATTTACAGTTTTTAGTACTGAAACGCAATACTGGACTTTATTCGCTATCGCTATCGTAATTGTAGATTGCTGATCTGACAGCGAGCAATCTTGATTAACCACGAAGAACACGAACAGCCGTCGCCTAAGGCTATGGCCGTCAAGAGAGCATTTTTTTATTTATCCACAAAGAACGTAGCGCAGCATAGCCGCAACCAAATTTTTTGACAGAATTAACAGGATATTACTGCTCCAAGGATTATTTCTCACAGAGTCACAGAGAACACGGAGAGAAAACCACTAAAGATATTACTCTGTG
>JAQIBS010000228.1 GCA_027858965.1 Kiritimatiellia bacterium | reverse complement strand
CAACGCGTCGCGCTTCTTAGTAAGCTTTGCTTTCTTTTTATTCATGTCAATAGTATAGAGCATAAATCATACTCTATACAATAACAAAACAAAAAAAGTCAAAATTAGAATTGCTGAGCAAGAACCGGCCCGTATTGAATAAAGTCATGACCCCACCGCCTCACTTTCCATGGATTTAGCTTGGTGCGATTGAGGTTTGACCCCGTCGCTTAAACGTCGCTTGAAAAAGTTGTTCTGATTCATGGGATCGAGTCAATCAGATACACTCGTATACCCACAAAAGCGATACGGTCATATCAAACTCATCCAGCCGTCTTGAATCCTCCATTATGTCTCCTCGGTCGTCTAGATCAAAACGTTCTAGCCAAGCCCCTGCCGCAGTTCTTTGCATGCCAGACCGCTCGGCCTTGCCCGCCCACAGATTTGCAGCCCCCGTGTACTTATGCAAGATACCCTTCTTAATATAAAACTCGAATGTTGGACTCTTTTTTGACCAACAATAATTGCCATTCTTTGAGACAACGAGAGCGCACGGCTCGGAAGTGTACATTACAAAGTGAACTGCTGCCGCAAGATTGCTCGTCCTGAATTCGCTGGCCAATGAGTCGATAAAGGCGAGACTAGGTGATTCACGTATGACAAGGGGTTTAAACAGGAACTCTGGCATCAGCAATTCTCCGGCAAAGATGTTGGCCTCCGTTTCTTTGCTTCCCTTAGACCAAGTACGTAAATCTTGTAGCGTATCAGTCGAAGGTGATAGTCCATGAAGAACTCTATGCCCGATTTCATGGGCTATCGTAAATCTTTTGCGGCTAGCGGGTTGTATATCAGATCGGATACGGATTACACCACCATCGGCTGTGGCGACCAGTCGTCCTTCGGCCGTTTTCAGCCCTCCTTCCTCAATAATAAGCCGCCGCCCCCCTAACCATGCGAGGGTTGGGAGGTGGATATGATCAGGCTTTTGCACAGAGAGTTCTCCCAGTACACGCCGTGCCGCATCTCTGCAGATTGTTTCCTGGAACTCTGTTGTCATGATTGCTTGTCTTGATCGCGAGAGCGCAGAATATCATGTATGAGCGCCTGCAATTCTTCCGTATCTGGTTCATCGCCACTTGCGTTTCTGGCGGCAAGTGCAATCTCCTGCCCCGAGTGTCCCATCTGTCCCGATTGTGCCGCAAGATAGGTCCGAAGCAGTTCCTCACGGGAATATTGGCTCACTTGTCGTGACACGTCATCGTTTCGTTCTCGCGCTTTAGTGATCTCTATCTCAGCATTCGCGCGGATAGCCGCACTTGTCTGCTCTGCAACAAGCATACGGACACGTCCCATGAAACCATCTACATTCACTCCGTCTTCCTGTAAGTCAGACCGAATTTGCGCGGTTGAGACATCTTCATTATCACAGACAAAGTTCGCAAACCTGTCCACAAAAGTGCTCTTAATTTCTTTCATTGCCTACCCTCCTCTAGGTCAGGCTTCAGCCCAAGTTTCTTTCTGACGACAACCCCCTTGCGTAATAGTCGTCGTTTTACTTCGTGGATACGTTTACGATCAATACCAGCTAACTCTGCTATCTCCCGCGGTTTCTCGCATCCCATCTCGATGGCCGCCACCACATTCATTAGTTCATCATCCCCATCTATCTCGGAGTAGAGGCCTTTAACAAGAGGATGTGTGGCTTCATCGGTGGGTTCCTGTTCTGGGTCCTTCGACAGCACATCCAACATTTCCTCTGAGTCAATGTATGACACCCCCTTGTCTCTCTCCTTCCTTAGAAAACCCTTTTTGCTCAAGAGGCTACGTGCAGTACCCATGAGGTGCTCCAATAGCGAAACGCTCCCTTGGGGGTCCCAATTCCGGTCACCATTATAAAGTTTCTCAATACATACCATGGCCACGTCTTCAGGAGAAAGCCCCCCAGGAATGTACGTAATGCCCCGCGACCCTGCAAGACCTTTGACGAAACCCAATAATCTCGGTGCGATATCGTCCCAATCTTGCTCTTGCAACACTTTAATCCTGTCCAGATCCATCGATACCAGCCTCTTGTAATATGTCCTTCCAAATACATATGCGGAAAAAATTCTACTTTTCGGCAATCTCATCCCAGAAAATGCGGTCAATCTCCGCATATCTTTATAGAGGAGTTTAGCATATCACGCAGATTCAGGCTACTGCGGAAACGGCTACAACTCCGAGTTCAACAATCAGCCATGGTTACAGTTACTATGGCAAAGCCGAGAATTACTCGGCCATAGGAGATTCAAAATGAATGACAAAAACAAAGTCGATCACGCAGTCGGGAAACCGGACAAGGAGTACACTATCGTTGTTAACACGCGCGAGAAGGTGGTAACCGAAAGGGAACTTACGTATGGGCAAGTAGTGGCGCTAGCGTTTAATCCTGTTCCAACAGGACCGTACATTATAATTACCGTAACGTACCGCCGCGGCCAGGGTAATAAACCGGAAGGTTCTCTGGTTGAGGGTGAAACCGTCAAAATCAAAGAGGGGATGATTTTCAATGTCACAGCAACTGATAAGTCATAACAAAGACCTAAAACGACTCCGCGACGACGGGTTTGATGTAGGAATAGTAGAAAACCACTTGGTCGTGAGAAATATCCCCTACGTAACTCCTCAGAAAGAAATCAAGTATGGTACTCTAGTATCCTCCTTGGATCTTTCTGGGGAGAAAACCGTCAGACCGCGCACACATGTGGCAATGTTCTGTGGCGAACATCCCTGCGAGACTGACGGAACCAAGATCAAAGGGATCATTAACGGCAGCGGTCAGAAAGCACTTGGACCTGAGCTTACGATAGACCATACATTCTCAGCAAAACCGAGTGAGGGTTACTCGAACTACCACCACAAGATGTCTACGTACTGCGCCATTATCTCTGGACCAGCCAAGACTCTAGACCCGTCCGTAACAGCACAACCGCACCTTCCGATAGTAACGGCCAAAGAGGATTCGGTTTTTAATTACTTAGATACAGCATCAAGTCGTGCCGGAATTGGCGCAGTTACAGAGAAACTGCACGTAGCCAAGATTGCAATAGTCGGGCTTGGTGGCACGGGTTCCTATATCTTGGATCTGGTCGCGAAAACACCGGTCGAGGAGATTCACCTTTTTGACGGTGATGACTTCTTATCGCATAACGCGTTCAGAGCCCCTGGTGCTACAAGTATTGATGACCTCAACAATCATCCCACTAAAGTCGACTATTTGAAGAATCTCTATGATCGGTTCCGCCGAGGCATCAAAGCACACAATCTCTATATTGATAAATCCTGTCTGGATCTACTGGACGGCATGAGCCATGTGTTCCTATGTATGGATGGTTCAGAAAGCAAAAGACATATCGTCGATTATTTGGAGGCTAAAGGAATTGCATTCATCGACGTAGGAATGGGGATTGATGAGGCAGATGGGATGCTCTACGGGCAGTTACGCGTGACAACTAGCACTCCCTCACATCGCGAACACGTGCATAGTCGGAAACTGATACCGTATGGGAATTCAGGTAATAACCCTTATGATACTAATATCCAGGTCGCTGATCTCAACGCATTGAACGCTTGTCTGGCTGTCGTGAAATGGAAGAAACTCTTGGGATTCTACTGTGATTTAGAAAAGGAACATCACTGCGTATACCAGATTGACGGCAATCATCTGATCAATGAGGAGACGGAATGAAAAGAAGACCGCGTCGAATTAACCACAAATTCGTAAAAAGCGTTCCAAACACTTTGCTTGCCGGAGTGCTGTACATCTCCGTAGACTATGCCACCGCCGTACATCTCTGCTTCTGTGGCTGTGGACGAGAGGTGGTGACGCCACTCACCCCTAATGACTGGCAAATAATGTTTGACGGCGAGACTGTATCACTGAGTCCTTCAATCGGAAACTGGGGCTACCCATGCCAATCGCACTACTGGATAAAAAAAAATCGCGTAATATGGGTCAACGACTGGTTTGACGGGGCAAATCCCCACAAGTACACCACTAAACGAAAATGGTCTGCTTGGCGCAAGTGGTTCGACCTATCTACAGAAACAAGCAGTAACGAAAGGAAAAGACAATGAAAAGGAAAGTCTATCACGTAACAAAAAAAAACGACCGTTGGCAGGGCAAGCTAACTGGAGCCAGCAAGGCATCTGTCGCAGCACCGACAAAAGCTGAAGCGGTGGCAAAAACCAAAAGTTTAGCGAAAGCGGCTCCGCTGGGACAGATTCGAATCCACAAAGAGAATGGCAGAATACAGACGGAGCACACCTACGGGCAAGACCCTCACAAATATCAGGGCTGAATGCGCAGTATAGACTGTGAGAGCACCCCAGTGGTTGGGGCTTGAGCTGAATTAGTCGAGACGCGCCGGGGTCTGAGACGCGCTGGGGTCTGAGACGCGCCGGCAGACGCGCCGGGGTCAAACTTAAAAATTAAAAGTAACGATTCTGCGTTATTACCTTTACTCCTTATCCAGCTTTTCTGAGATTTGTTCAACCGCTCTCGTCAATGTCTCATTCTCTGCTAAAACCTTGAATAATTTCCGTATCTGGCTGGCGACTGCGGCACCGCTTTTTAAATTCAGTTCCCACGAAACCCTTGCACCTGCTCTCATTGAGAACCGACTCGCACCTGCATGTCCGCCGTAGCCTTGGCGAAGGAGGGTGCCCTGCTCTACGACCCCGGCCGATTGCTGGCACATCACCATTGCGGTAGCAGACATGCTGTCCTCAGAGCCTAAAAAGCCAAGGACATCAACAATGCGTCAATTTCGGAGCTCAATCACACAGCCCGGTGCTTCGCTGTCTACGCTTCGTGCCGCCCTTACGGAACGACTACGCAAGACTCGCTTACGGTGGTGGTTAGCCTAGTGTTGCCGTTGCGGTGCTGTAAGCTCCTCACTCCGTGCATTCGCACGGCTTTAAAATCGCGGTTACCCTTCACCTCCGACTTGGGCTTTGCACTTTTTTATTTTCCGTCTCAGCTTTCACTGAGTAGGTTTCAACAAAAAGTTTCAAATTCGATTTACCTCATCTCATTATTCCCTTTCTATGGATTTATCTTGGCGCGATTGAGGTTTGACCCTGCCGCTTTTATGAAATTGTGCGAGTGCGTGAGTTGAGGATGTAGTAGAAAATATCTGGAATATAGCCCGCTGCTCTTGTGTTAAGAATCCCACAAGCTTAATTCTGGATGGCGGTTTTTGGGAGGAGTGAATGTCCCGACAATAACGAATGGGTTTGAAGCCCAACCATGATACTGTTTGGTTGTCCCAACATAGAAATATAGGTCACGATTTGAGAATTCAGCCAGATATTTTTCTTTTACTTTTTTGACAGCAGTGTCTTCATCCCCGCCAGACAGCTTTAAGCAATTCCAATATAAAGCTCCTGTTTCCCAATCCTCAATCATCAACTTTCGATCTTTTCCATCAGCATCTTTAAAGCGATATGAGAATTTATAGGGAACTTTGTCAACTAATTTGAATTCTTCTTCAAATTGAGAGTCGCCAGCAAATAGATCGCCCTGTTGGCGGGCTTGTCTAATCATTTGCACTTTATCAGCAGACCATTGTCGTTCAACCGCTTCCGCAACAAAGTCAATGACTTCAGTGGGCTTATAAGTCGCAAGAGACAAATCGTTGTTATTCGCTTTCGCGATGAGCTCGGTCATGTCATTATAGACTTCGCCTTTTTGCAGAATAAGGCGACAACGTTCAGCCCATTGATTTGAAGTTGTAAGCACTCCACCCAGTTTGATGCTATCAAGATCCGGGGTGTAACTTTCAGGGCGTGGATCATTTTTGCGTTTTCTCAGCCTTGTGGAGAGCCACTGGTACTTTTTATATTTTTTATAATCTCTCAGCCTACGGAATGGAACAGGGTACATTCTAACCCAGCTACCATCTTCCCTTATTCCTGCGGTGCATACCAGCTCGCCATGTTTTTTGGAGAGGGTTGGATATGTTTTAACCGTAATAAGGATTTGCTCGTTCATTTATGCAGTACAAACAGGGGTTATGGACTTATTCATTTTATGGATTGCCTTGATAATTCGAGTGCGATGACACTGTTCTGGTAGATGCTCGTAACAAAGTAGGGCTATTCGCTTCTTTTTTTGAAATATCCGGTTTAAATCGGACAACTCTTGAGTTTCATGCTTAAGAGTTGTTTTTTCATAATCATCAAACAAAGCATCATAGTCTGATTGAGTTACAAGGTTCTTACGTTTGTCTGAAGTAATGCCTAATTTAGGAACGTGATAATATTCAATACCCATATGCTCAAGGGTTTGTCTTAAAATGGTCTTTGAAAAACCAAACTTTCGGCTGAGAGGGTTTTTGCGGACATCGAATACTGCTTTAATATCATTGTTTATCAGCAGGTTGAGATAGGTCTCTAAAGAAAGCCCCTCATAACCTATACTGGCAATTAATGATCCTGCCATCTCTTTGCGGCATGATTCCACATTATCCATTTCTTCTTTGTTAAGGCACTCTTCTGCAATTACGCTACGTGTTGCATAATATGGATAACTTGTGTAAACAAAATGAATGAGTTTGTCCTGGGAATATCCTTTAAAGCGCCTGCGTAATTCCCATAGCTGTTGTCTTTCCGTGTAACTTAATGCATCGGCAAAACTACTTTTGTCGAGTAATGACCATTCCTCCGTGTTATTCAGAAAGCCCTTGGTGATCAATTTTGCATGATCCGCAGCAGCTTGAAATGAATAGCAGCCATATTTATACGGCACAAATGAATATGCAGAGTCGCCATTAAGTTCGCAATGCAGGAATAGCAACTTCTGCATTTTTTTGCGAGATAACTCACCACCGAAAGTGTCCAATAATGACAGCAATATTTTTTGTCTTCTAAACATACTAGAAATTTATCAGATATATGCGCTCAACTCAATTACTAAAAATTGTCGTATGACTCACAAATCTGCCATTAATGGCCAAGTCATTCCCGGAACGGCTTCGTGGTCAAACCTAAAAACAGAAAATAGCAGGGGCTTCGGGGTCAGGCACTGATGGTCAATTGTTTCTTCAGTGCTTCGCATAGGGATTCTTCCGCGCTTTCATTTTGACAAATCATACTCTTTTTTCATAATCATCACCTGTCATATAAGCAGAATTCATTTATGGCTGCTTTGCTGGCAGAAATAATTCGCGTTCCCCAAATCATCCTTAATCCAACTTGACACTCCCCCTCCTTCTAGATATTATGAAAGTAGTCTTGTGATCTTTGCCTGATATTGATATCAAGCAAATTTGCCTGTTTCCGCATCCAATATCAGGGTATCAAGCAAAATCACATGTTAATCATATGTTATCAAAAAAAGGAAAACAAATGCCTGATGATAAAACAAAAAGACACCCACAAGATGGACAACGAGTTGATATAAATGACCCTAAAGAAGTCAGCAATTGGTGCAACAGTCTTGGTGTTGATGAGATCACGTTAGCCAATGCTGTTCATGCAGCAGGCACATACATTGATGATGTCAAAAAGTATCTTGGAAAATAATAATTCCTGATAACAATTTGTTCCATACCCACCGGGGCGCTTCGCTAGCCCGGTGGTCTGGTGAGCATTTCGTTCGGCGAAACGGAAACATGAGCGAGTACATTGACAGATTCTGCGCAAGGGCAGTGCCGGAACTAAACTGGTTGCTCACGGAGCCCCCGTTTGAGACCCCCACAGGGACTGACTTCGGGTGGTACTGTCGGGAGCATGCCTTCTGCACCGTGGCTGTCGGCTCACTCCTCGGTCTGTCCATGGCTATCGTCCGCGGCGACTTCCTGCTCCGGTGCAACGGGTACCGCCTTTGTTCTATCGGGTCGGGAGATGACCACGCATGGTGCGCAACCGCGGATGCCCCGATTCTTGATGCCAGCATGAATCTTCATTTCTTGAGGATGTCCTGTCCCTTCGGCTCCCTAGCAACACCAGTCAGGGCAGCGGGCAGGAATGGCGATTTCACAATCAGATTTCTCCCTGAAACCACAACCTCGGATGACAACATCCCCAACGCATCGCTGATCGGATATATACCGAGGTCATCTCAGCCTTGGAGCCTCCCCGACCTCCTGAGTCATCCCCAAGATGTGCTCCCCGAGAACGAAGCGATCGACATAGCCTGTCGAGTTTCCCTCCATGCGTTCGGCGTCGTTGCCGGCACAAGGCCATCAGTTGTCGGTCGTGTAGACCAACCGTCTGGCCTCCAGGCGCTTCGCTCTGAGTTTCCAAACCCCAGGAAAGATCTTGAGAACATGAATAAATAACATTTGACTGGGTGAATTCAAAATACAGCAAAGCAAACTACAAGCTACTGGCTACTGATTACAAGCTGAATTGAGGGCAGAGCCCGCCTTAGCGTTTACGTTTCTTCAGTGCCTTCGCATAAGGGTTCTTCCGCTATTTCATTTTTTTAAACCATACTCTTTTTTCATAATTATCACCTGTCATATAAGCGGGATTCTCTTTTGATAACTTTTCTGGCGAAATAATTCGCGTGCCAGTACATCATCCTTAATCCAACTTGACACTGCACCACCTTCTAGGTATTATGCGAATAGTCTTGTGATTGTTGCCTGATATTAATATCAAGCAAATTTGTCTGTTTCCGCATCAAATATCAGGGTATCAAGCAAAATCACATATTAATCATATGTTGGCTTCGTGAAAGAATCGAAAAGGAGAGGCGCATGCTAAGAAAGACTTCAATAAAGAAGACAAAAGGTTCATCTGCTCCTAGAAGAGCTGCAGCGCGAAAAGATGCCCCTAAGAAAAAGGCATCCTCGCAGCCTGCCAAAAAGAAACCTTTACTCAAGCCAGCAACGAAAAAGAAAGCAAGCACAAGAGCGAAAACACCTCCACCTCCTTCTTTTGAGCGCGAGATAGACAGCTTTGTTGTGCATATTGAGAGCCTTTCCAAATCTTTAACGCCCACTATGGATGCGATGGTGGAGTCGTTCAAGAAGTCGAGCGAAATCATCGACGCCTTTATCAAGAACAAAGGCGTCAGAAAGACAGAAAAAGATGGGTCCGAGAGTTATAAGATCAAGCCGGCTGACTTGCACCAATTTGAAAGAAATCTGAAAGCGGCACGCTCTGCATACCTAGCTGTAACAAACATCCCCCAAATCTTCTTGTGCTCCCTCATTCACAAGTACGATGCGTATTTAGGCAGACTGCTTCGTGTCGCATTTTCAGTCAAACCCGAGATACTAGCTGCATCAGAAAAGACCCTGACCTATACAGATCTCGCAGACTTCACATCATTAACAGCTGCCCGTGAGTCACTAATAGAGAAAGAAGTCGAGTCAGTGATACGGGATAGCCATATTGACCATTTCAATTGGATGGAGAATCGTTTTGGCCTTCCCTTGCGCAAAGAGCTTGACGTATGGGCGACGTTTGTTGAAATAACGGAGAGACGGAATCTCTTTGTTCACTGTGACGGCATAGTATCATCTCAGTATTTGAAAGTGTGCAAGAAACAAGGGGTCCAGCTTGAAAGCGACCTCAAAGTGGGTGATCAACTGGAGGTGGATATCGCCTACTTCAGTAAAGCATTTGATTGCATGCTGGAGATTGGGATAAAACTGGGGCACGTTCTGTGGCGAAAACTACAGCCTGATGATATTGGTAGCGCCGACAAGGCCCTTCAGAATACTGGCTATGAGCTACTAGTGGAAAAGCGTTTCGAACTCGCGAAGATGATACTTCGCTTTGCGACGGAAACGTTGAAAAACGTGTCGTCCGATCAAATTCGTAGAACGAACCTCATCAACCTATGTACTGCGTACAAGTTCTCTGGAAATCAACAGAGCTGTATCAAACTGCTCGATTCGGAAGATTGGACGGCTTGCGCCCCAGAATTTCAGCTGGCTGTTGCAGTACATAAAGACAGCTTTGCTGAGGCCTCTGCAATTATGGAAGTCATTGGAAAAAATGGTGCTGTAAGTCGCGAACAATACTCAACGTGGCCACTCTTCAAGACCTTCCGTCAGTCCAAAGAGTTCCTTTCCTCATACCGAAAGCTCTTTGGCGAAAACTTCGTCGTACCCGAGGACTTCGATATGTCGACGAAGAAGTCAACCAAAGCATCCAGGCGACGTCCTAAAGGCCACGCCTGATGCTAAACGTTAGAAAATCAATATGAAAAAAGTATTTTCCAAAGACAAAGCCATCACCAAGGTTCAAACACAAATCGATCAAATTGATGCCCTATCAAAGAAGAGAAAAGGAAATCCTGATTTTAAAAAATGGATCAGAGATACCCAAGTTGCAATTGAATATATATTTGGTGAAGAATCTAGGCATATAACAGATTTCAACAAGATCCGTTACTGCCTCGGAGCATTTACGAATCACACTCCTGAAAGCAGGTTCCAGCAAGCATATGTGGATGGATTAAACCATGCAGAAGGAATTCTGAAATCCATGATTGAAGAGATTGCGGAATATTGGAATGACAATGAGATTGATACTGACAAAAATTCAGAAGGAAGTCAAATCGACGATCCGGTTTCAAATAACAAAGTATTTGTAGTGCATGGTCAAGATGCTGGCACTAAAGAAACAGTCGCTCGTTTCCTTTCGCAAATTGGCCTAGATCCTATAATACTTCATGAACAAGCAAGCCAAGGAAACACAATTATTGAGAAGTTTGAGCAGTATGCCGACGTATCATACGCTATCGCATTATTAACGCCTGATGACATTGGAGGACCGGTTGCTGAAACTGAAAATCTCACCCCAAGAGCTAGACAAAATGTTATCTTTGAATTTGGGTACTTCATCGGGAAACTTGGAAGAAACAAAGTATTAGGATTGTTACGTGAAGGTGTCGAAATCCCATCTGATTATTCAGGAGTTGTATATATCCCGATTGATAGTGGAGGAGCCTGGAAACTTTTTTTGGTTAAAGAGTTAAAATCCTCTGGGTTTGATATTGACGCAAACAAAGCATTATAAAATTATAACATCAAGCTGCACCACCTGACCGCTCGTTCCTCAATCTTCAGATGGAATGAGTACCCAGAGAAGTCGTACTTAAATAAATAACATTTGACTGGTTGACTTGAAAATACAGCAGAGCAAACTACAAGCTACTGGTTGGGGCTTTGGGGTCAAACCTAAAAATAGAAAATAGCAGGGGCTTCGGGGTCAGGCACTGATAGTAAATTGCTTTTTCAGTGCTTTCGTATAAGGATTTTTTCGCGATTTCATTTTTGAAAAATTATACTCTTTTTTCATAATTATCACCTTTTATATAAGCGGGATGCATTTATGGTAGCTTTTCTGGCAGAAATAACTCGCGTGCCAGTACATCATCCTTAATCCAACTTGACACTGCACCACCTTCTAGGTATTATGCGAATAGTCTTGTGATTGTTGCTTGATATTAATATCAAGCAAATTTGCCTGTTTCCACATCCAATATTAGGATATCAGACAAAATCATATGTTCGATAGCAGGAAAACAGAAGGAGTAATTCACATGGCAGAAGAGAATACTGACAATCCCATATGGACAGACACGTACAAAGCACTGGAAAGACTGCAGCAGTTTGATGTTTCCGCACTTCCACGTGAAGATGTCCTAGGCAGCGAACTCAATTTTTCTGCGGCTGTGCCTGATGCAAAGAGACTGATAGGCCTCTTTTCTCAAATATCGCTCACTTCGCTTGCTGACCTCCCAAACCCTCATTTGGAGAGCATCAAGAATCAGGCAAATGCGGCCTACAACCGATTTGAAGAAATTCTGGCGTTCACACAGAAGGATGCAAATGCCTTCGATCGTCGCAACTCTCTCCTTAAGCAACTCGATTCATCATACGACGGAGTTTTTAACAAGCTGCACCCGTTGATCTCGTACTCGACCAGCAGATCGGCAGATTTCAAAGGACTTGAGACACAGGCCAGAGCTGCTTTGCAGGCCATGGAGGATCAAGCAACAGCTCTCGTGTCTCAGCTGGAAAGAGATAAGACTACGGCCAGTTCTGTTCTTGAGGAGATTCGTCAAGTAGCAGGCGAGCAAGGTGTATCTCAGCAAGCCTACTATTTCAGCGAGGAAGCTAAGCATCACGATGATGAGGCAGAGTCTTGGAGGAAGACGACTACCAAGATGGCATGGTTAATGGGAGCATACGCAGCATTGTCTCTCTTTCTTCACAAGATTCCATGGCTGGCGCCGGCATCCACGTACGACAGCATCCAGCTCGCCGTAAGCAAGATGCTTATATTTGCTGTCATTTCCTACATGCTCTATTTGGCGGCAAGGAATTTTCTGTCACACAAGCATAACGCGATCGTCAACAAGCATCGCCAGAACGCACTTGTCACATACAAGGCACTTGCCGATGCAGCAAAGGATGATGACAAGAAAGATATTATTCTTGCTAACGCTTCATCGTGCATCTTCAGCCCACAGTCCACTGGGTATTCCAGAGTGGGATCATCCTCGGCCCCTAGCGCTAAGTCAGTTGTAGAATTGCTAACGAAACCATTCTCGCCAGACGAATGATAGTTTCATCGAACCAGCAAGTGGAGCCTACTTGGACAACGCCCGTCGATGATGTCTAAGTTTGATTCCCAATCGGCTCACTCGTAACGTTATGCACCATTTCAAAAACACCTAAATACTAAATAATTTACTATGAAAAATCCTTTATCACCCGAAGAATATACAACTCGCAAAGAACCTAAAGAATATCCAATTAGAGGAGATTATTTTAGGGACCAAACAGCCATTATTCATTCAATGCCTTTTAGGAGACTAAAACACAAAACACAAGTTTTCTTTTCTCCTGAGAATGACCATGTATGTACGAGAATTGAACATGTGTTGCATGTTGCAACTATTGGGGCGACAATTTGTAAAGGACTAAATAATAAAGGTTGGTCTTTAAATCCAGAAATGGCATATGCAATTGGTTTAGGACACGATTTAGGACATTCACCTTTTGGTCATGCAGGAGAAACTGCTCTAAATAAAAAATTGAATTCTGATTTTAAGTTTATTCATGAGGCACATAGCTTAAGAGTCGTTGATAAATTATGTAATAATGGTAACGGGTTAAATTTAACTTATGGTGTAAGAGATGGAATTATTAATCACAATGGAGAAGTCTTACAACAAAGTTTAAAGCCAACAATTACAAAAAATAATTTAGAAGAGATACATGACAGAAAAATTTTGGCTACTAGCTTTGAAGGTTGTATTGTTCGTTTTGCTGATAAAATTGCCTATTTAGGGAGAGATATTGAAGATGCTTTAATTGCAGATTTTATTACATTAACCCAAATACCTGAAGAAATAAGGGATGAAGTTGGTTCTTCCAATGGAGAAATAATAAATAACTTAATTATTGATATTATTACTACATCAGAGAAACATGATGAAATTAAACTTTCTGATGAAATGTTTGCGAAAGTATCTCTTCTTCAAAAGTTCAACTACAAGTATATTTATAGCCATCCTACAATTGATAAGTATAAAAAAATGGGTGAACATATTCTTGAGGAATTATTTGATTTCTTACTCGAATTATACTCCGAAAAAGGTCAAACATTGGAGAATTATTCGACTACAAATATTGAACTAGAAAAGCACTTTGGAGGATATGTAAACAATTATAAAAACGTCTATGAATCAGAAGGTTTTATTCCTAAAAGGATTGTTTGTGATTTTATTGCAGGTATGACAGATGGCTATGCTTTAAATGCATACAAACAGATTAAGATTCCAAAACCAATAAAGTTTAAATAATAACGTTGCACAACAATAGATATACTTTGGAGTATTGGGAGCCCCTAAAGTGTAACGTTTTTATTCTCAACATAAAGAGTTCTATGTTCCTGTAGTCAGATGGAAGGAAAGAAATGAATACCATGATCCACACGAAAAGAACATCGCGAATGGGCTGGGGCACAGTCCTGACAGTCCTGACAATCCTGCTATCTGTAGAAGCGTCGGGCAATGGCCTGAAACTTCACGTGGCTCCGGACGGAAATGACCTGTGGAACGGATCTTCCTCCAGCCAAGGGTGGTTCAACCGAACCAAAGGCCCCTTTCGTACGCTGGAGCGCGCACGCGACGAAATCCGGATGCTGAAAAACGCAGGTGCGCTTCCCGCAGGCGCTATCAATGTCGTGCTGCAGCCCGGCGCCTACGAACTGGAGAAAACGTTCGAACTGACGAATCAGGATGGGGGCACAGAAGCGCAACCTGTCATCTACCGCGCTGCAAAACCGGGCAAGACACGGCTACTAGGCGGCCGTTTGGTCACAAACTTCCAGCCCGTCACGGACGAGGCGGAACTGGGGTTGCTCGACGAATCCGCCCGAGGTAAGGTCTGGAAGGCCGACCTCAAGGCACTCGGAATCACCGACTTCGGCGAGGTCAACTGGAACAAGCGCGGGGCGCCTCCAGGTCTGGAACTCTTTTTCGACGACAAGCCGATGACCCTCTCCCGCTGGCCCAACGAAGGCTTCAGCCCCGTGGTCGACACGGACGGGCCCGTCACCAAGAACAGACGCAACCAGGATGTCTGCCGCACGGGGCGTTTTGTTTACGAAGGCGATCGACCGGAACGCTGGGTGAAGGAAAAGGATGCATGGGTTCATGGCTACTGGTTCCACGACTGGTCGGACCAACGCCACCCGATCGCGAACATCGACGTGGCCAGGCATGTCATCGCCGTCGCCCCCCCTTTCCATAGCTACGGCTACAGGAAGGGCAAGTGGTTCTACGCCTTCAATCTCCTCTGCGAAATCGATTCACCGGGCGAATGGTATCTGGACCGGGAAGCGGGTGTGCTCTACTTCTGGCCTCCGCACACTAACTGGGAACACGCCAAACCCAGCGTTTCCATGATCAACACCCTCGTCAGCATCACCGACGCTGCCCACATCACTGTTCGGGGAATGGTTCTGGAATCCTGCCGCAGCACAGCCGCCATCATCAAAAACGGCACCCACAACCGAATCGCAGGCTGCACTATCCGCAACACCGGCGCCAAGGGCGTGAGCATTAGCGGAGGTACTTGGAACGGAGTGCTCGGCTGCGACATCACCGACACGGCGCTCGGCGGAGTGTCCCTCAGCGGCGGCAACCGAAAAACACTCACACGCGCCGATCTCTACGCGGTCAACAACCACATCTGGCACTACGGACGCTGGCAACGCATGTACACACCCGCAGTGGGCGTGGCCGGCGTGGGCAACCGAGTGGCCAACAACCTCATGCACGACGCACCGCATCAGGCCATCGGCTTCAGCGGCAACGACCACATCATCGAGCTCAACGAGATTCATAGCGTCTGCCACGAATCGAACGACGCCGGCGCCATCTACGGTGGCTGCAACTGGTCTTACCGAGGCACCTACATCCGCAACAACTACCTGCACCACATTGAGGGATTCCGCGGCCGCGGCTGCGTCGGCGTGTACTTCGACGACATCCTCAGTGGGCATCACATCGATGGCAACGTCTTCTACAAGGTCACCCGGGCGGCTTTTCTTGGCGGCGGCTCTGACTGCACCATCGACAACAACATCTTTGTGGACTGCAAACCCGCGCTTCACGTCGACGCCCGCGGCATGGGCAAATACGACTACGGTGCCAGTTCCATGCAACCCGAGCGCCTCAAGCAGATGCCCTACCAGAAATCGCCTTGGAAAGAGCACTATCCGCGCCTCGTCGGCATGCTCGAAGACGAGCCGCAGATCCCCAAATACAATCGCATCACACACAACATCTGCTTTGGCGGACTCTGGGACAAGGAAGTGAACAAGCATGCCCGCGAACATGGCGTGATCGAGAACAATCTGATTAACGAGGACCCCCTGTTCATCAATCCGAAGATCCTCGAGCTGCCTCCAAACCCGCAGGCCACAGATTTTGCCATCAAGCCGGAATCCCCTGCCTGGCAGCTTGGCTTCAAGGCATTGCCTCTTGATAAGATGGGGCTCTACACTGATGAGTTCCGCGCAAGCTGGCCTGTGGAGGCCAAGCCGTTGCCCACGCAGAGAGAAACAGAAGCGGAAACGGAAACGGAATAAAGCAACTTGAGCTGGTAGCTGGTAGCTTATAGTTTGTAGCTTGTAGCTTATAGTTTGTAGCTTGTAGCTTGTAGCTTGTAGCTGGCAGCTTGTAGCTGGTAGCTGGTAGCTGGTAGCTGGTAGCAAATACAGGAGGCTTCGCTACGTCCGGACCTACGCCGCTTCCGCCTCCGTTCCTACGGCGTGACATGCCGCGGCTAAGTTCCGGCGTTACTTCTACCGACAAAGCCCCCGCTAGGGTGGCGAAATAATTTCTGTCGTACCCTAGCGGGCACTTAAATATCTTTTATGCTCCTAATTCCACGGGTTTCACCCGTGGCTAAATTATTTCGCCACGCTGCGCGGGCTTTGAGAACAACACGGGGTTCACCCGTGGCTAAATTGTAAAACCCGCTGCAAAATAATGTCACCCTTTCAGGGTTTATCTATGTTTAATATGGCAACTACAATAATTTCAACCCTTCGGGTTTATTTTACAGAGCAATTCTTCTGACGTGCGCCCGGTTGAATTGAGAATATATTCAGACACTTGACTAAGCAGTGGACTTAGCGCATCATGTTATTTTCTTAATTGGAGATGACTCTGATAACGGTTGATGATAAAATTAAATTTTATGATGTTGATATACTTTAGATATTGGGCTTTTCTTAGATTTTCGTGGATATTGCGAAGGTGGTCCCCTCGGGGCTTGCCCCCGTGGTACCATGATTGGGTGATAAACGACTGTTTTCACCCATCATCGCTACCACGGGGATAAACCCCGTGGGGAGCATACCCACGAAATTCTTCGAATAACCAGATATTGGGATCAGACCACGGTAAGTTGCCCAACAAAAGATGATCAGAACGGAAATTTTCTTATTCAAAACGAACCCATACAACTCAAACGCTACATTGCCCGCCATAAACCCGCGCTGGCCATGACCATCCTGTGTGTGCTGGTGACGGTCGGGATCAACCTGATCATGCCCTACATCCTGCGCCTGGCCATCGATGGCCTCAGCGATGGAACACTGGAGCGGGCCGACCTGTGGCAATATGTGGGCATCTACATCCTGCTGGCGGCAATCTCTGTATGGTTTGCCCGTAAGTTGCGATGGTATCCGCTCAAGCTGTCCCACCGTGTGGAGTACGACCTGCGCCGCGATCTGTTTGCGCACATGACCCGCCTTGATCAGGAGTTCTTCCGCACCGAACGCACCGGGGATCTGATGACCCGCATGTCATCGGATCTGACCATTGTGCGCGACTCGATTGGCCAGGGTCTCCTGCAGGGCCTCCGGACTCTTTTCGCTTTGGTCATGGCCTCCGCAGTTATGGTCTGGATCAACCTGAAACTGGCCCTGCTCATTTTTTCGCTCTACCTGCCGATCATCCTCTTCTTCTTTATTATCCTGACCATCATGCGCAATCGCCAGAAGGCGCTGCAGGAGCATCTCTCGGACGTCTCCAACTTTGCACAGGAAAGTTTTGCAGGCATCCACTGCATCAAAGGCTTTGCGCTGGAAAAACGACGCAACGGGCTCTTTGAGGCGTTAAACCGCGGCTTGATCCGCAAAACCCTGCGTGTGCAGACAACGCGACAGGTTCTCTGGCCGCTAATGGCCTTCTGGTTCACCCTCGGAGTCATGCTACTGCTCTACAACGGAGGCAAACAGGTGATCGCCGGAACCATCACCGTCGGAGTGGTTGTTCAGTTTCTGCAATATCTGCTCTATATGCAGTGGCCCCTGCTCGCAATGAGCTGGGTGCTCAGTCTGGCGCAGCGTGGCAAAGTGAGCTGGAAACGGATCAAAGAACTGTTTGAACGTCAGCCAACCATCACCGACTCCCAAGAAACCGACTTCGGGATCACCGATCTGGATGCCTCCATAGAGTGGAAGGATGTCTCACTGGAAATCGACGGCATGCAACTGCTGAGCGATATCAACCTGAAGGTGCCCGCCGGAAGAACCATCGGCATCACCGGCCCGACCGGCAGCGGGAAAACGCTGCTGGTTTCGCTGGCAGCCCGCCTGATGGATCCGACCGGTGGCTCCGTGCGTATCGGAAACACCCCTCTCCGCACCATCCCTCTCGATCAGCTCCGCCACCACATCGGCATGGCCGCCCAGGAGTCCGTTCTCTTCTCGCAGACACTCGAACACAACATCGGGTTTGGAATCGATATTGATGACAAAGAGCAGATCCGCTGGGCCGCCGACATCGCGCACCTCAGCGGGGACATTGAAACATTCCCGGAGCAATACCAGACAATTCTCGGCGAGCGCGGCGTAACTCTCTCCGGCGGACAGCGACAACGCACCGCCATCGGCCGCGCTGTCGCCCGCCGCCCGAAACTTCTGATTCTCGACGATGTTCTCTCGGCTGTCGACACACAAACCGAAGCCGCGATTATGGGCAAGCTGCAGCCGGTCATGCAGGACCGCACCTGCCTGTTTGTCAGCCACCGCATTTCCACCCTGCGCTACACCGACGAAATTGTCGTCATCGAAGAAGGCCACATCACACAGCGCGGCACACACGACGAACTGATTGCTCAGCCCGGCTACTACGCCGAGCTCGACACCATGCAGCAACTCGAACAGCAAATGGAGGCAGGCGAATGAACGCACCTCCGAAAAAACGCGGACTCGCCGGCCGCCTGCTGCGCTACGCAATGCCCTACTGGAAAGCCCTGCTCGTCTCGCTGGGTCTCATCCTCGTGGTCTCCGCCTCCATCAACTATCTGCCGGTGCTCATCAAACAGCTGATCGACCAGTGTCTGCTGGATAGCTCGACATCAGCGGAGCTGCGACTTGACCGACTCGGACGAATCGGTCTGCTCTATCTCAGCATCGCGGTCGTCGGCTATTCCCTGCGCTATGTTCAGGGCATTCTAACCGCATGGATCGGTCAGCGAATCATCTATGACCTGCGGGGCGCGGTTTTCAAAAAAGCGCTCCGGATGCAGCAGGCCTGGTTTGATCGCATGCCGGTTGGCACCCTCATGACCCGCGTTACCTCCGATATTGAACGGCTCGAAAACTTTGTCACCGAGGGCGTCGTCGGCACCGTAGCCGACCTGTTTATGCTGCTCGGCATCATGAGCTATATGATCGTCATCAGCCCGCACCTGTTCGGCGTGCTCTTCCTGTTGCTCCCGCCCCTTTTTGCCCTGCTCGTACTCGTCAACCGCAGGCTGCGCTCCGCCAACCGGAAGATCCGTAAACGGCAATCGCTCCTCAACGCCCTGCTTCAAGAAGATCTCACCGGCATGACGACCATCCAGCTATTTAACCGTGAGACGCATGCCCGGCAGCAATTCGATGAGCGCAGCACCTCCCTGCGCTCCGCCCACTACGAAGAAGTCCGCTGGTTCAGCGCCTACTTCCCCGTCATCGAAACCGGACAGGCACTGAGTATTGCCATCATCCTCGGCGCCGGCGGCTTCTGGCTGCTTGGACGCGGGGACGCCGTCCTGACCCTCGGGGCGCTGATCGCCTTCCTCGCCTACATCCGCGACTTCTTCCGTCCGCTCGGGTCGCTCTCCGACAAAGCCGGCGCCTTTCAGGTGGCCATGGCCTCCGCCGAACGCATCTTCGAGCTGATGGATACGCCGGAATTGCTCCCTGATCCGGAACAGGCTGAACTGGGAAAACCCCTCAACGACACCATCGCCTTCGAAGACGTCTGGTTCGCCTATGATAATGAAAACTGGGTCATCAAAGAGCTCAGCTTCTCGGTCGAGCCGGGACAGGCCCTTGCCGTGGTCGGCGCGACCGGTGCAGGAAAAAGCACCATCGTCAACTTGATCGGCCGTTTCTACGATGTGCAGCGCGGACGCGTCAGCATCGGCGGAACTGATGTGCGAGACTTCAACAAAGCCGACCTCCGTGGCCGCATCGGTTATGTCTTTCAAGAGCCATTTCTCTTCGCCGGCACCATTGCCGACAACATCTCCCTGCTCAACCCCGACCTGACGCGCGACGACCTCATCCGCGCCGCACAAGCCGTCAACGCCCACCCCTTCATCAGCGCTCTACCCTATGGCTACGACACCATCCTCAACGAACGCGGCGAAGGCCTTTCCCTCGGCCAGAAACAGCTGATGGTAATGGCACGCACCCTCGCGCAGGATCCGGAACTTCTCTTCGTGCTCGACGAAGCCACCGCCAGCGTCGACACCGCCACCGAACAGCTAGTTCAAGACGCGCTCAGCAAGCTGATGCACAACCGCACCAGCATCGTCATTGCCCACCGCCTCTCCACCATCCGTAACGCCGACTGCATCCTCGTCATGCGCCACGGAGAGTTGGTCGACGCCGGAACCCACGGTGAACTCATGGCGCGCGACGGCTACTACCGCCACCTCTACGAACTCCTCAAACACTAAAGCTGCTTTCAGCCGCAACCAAATTAAGCTCTTGTGATGAACGGACCTGCTTGTTCCATATGTCCCTTTGTGCGTTAAACGCCGCAGCTTTAGGAAACAACGCTTCGCGTTGCATAGAATGAAGTTGATAAAGGCGGGATTGGGTTAATGGTTGTATTCAACCTTGTCCCGATCTTCGTCAATCTCCTTTGTCGTGAGCTTTGTCGAGCCATGCTGAAACCGATCCCACTCAAAAACTTACGGAAATGGTCGCTTAAGTTTCTTGTTTTCCGTGACAGGAGTTGAGAGAATAGCAACTAATTCTGTATTGCGGTCTTGCCCCCCTGTTCGACGGCAAATCCTTTCGTAGCTGGCACGGATGTACGACGAGTCCGACCGACATACGCGGGCTTGGCGGGGCGAGTCTGCAAGATTAGACAAGGTGACATATGAAACCAACTACAAAAATATTTTCTGCCATTTTCCTGAGCTTTTCAGCATTTCAGCTCTGTGCCCAATCTGCCAACAGACCGAATATCCTTTTCTTTCTGGTCGATGATATGGGTACCCAGGATACCTCAGTTCCTTTTATTTACGATCAACAGAACCAGCCCGTAATTTCGGAGCTGAATAAGCTTTACCGAACGCCTAACATGGAGAAGCTTGCAAAGAATGGGCGGCTTTTCACCCAAGCCCACGCCTACACGGTATGTTCCCCAACACGAATTAGCCTGATCACGGGGCTTAACGCGCCACACCACAAAGTAACGCAGTGGACCCACCCGAAAACGTACAAATCAGAGCCGGGCTCGATTACAACCAAAACCATAAGAAACCCCAAATGGGCGGTTAAAGGTTTACCGGGTGGCATACCCACCCTTCCAGCCCTTCTCAAACAAGCGGGTTATGCCACACTCTTTGCCGGCAAGGCTCATTTCGGCCCGGATGACACACCAAATGGCGATCCAAAGAATATTGGTTTCGATGTCAATATCGCAGGCTTTGGTGGCGGTGGCCCCGGAAGCTACTGGGGAAAATACAACTATTCAGCCAATCACCGCACCGGCGCCCATGTGTGGGATGTACCGGGGTTGAAAAAATACCACGGCACGGATACATTCCTTACAGAGGCCATCACGCTGGAAATGAATCAGGCCATCGAGCAATCGGTTAAAGCAAAGAAACCCTTCTTTGCCTACATGAGTCACTACGCTGTTCACGCAAATAATTTATTCAGCACCTTCATCAAAGACGATTGGAAGGTCATCTATGGTTATGCCTCCTCTAGCTGGGAACTGTATAACCTCAAAAACGATCCCTATGAGACACTAAATCTGGTAAGTAAATCCCCGGAAATATTTGGTTCAATGGCCAAGGCCATGGTTAACGCATTGGATAGAAACCAAGCGTCCTATCCTGTATCAGTCACAACCGGTGAGCCGATAAAGCCGAGGTTTTGATGCTGACTCTCGGTTGGTGAGGGTTCGCGCTGATTTGTGTCGAAAGTCTCGTGAACACAATAGCGTAAGGCGCTTAGGCCATGAACGGCGGAAAATTCAAGGAGACTTTATCAATGGATTTGGATCACAAAAAATCGACACACGCATTCTACCGGCAGATCCTGCAGTGGGTTCTCTCGGCCAACGAGAAAGCAGGGAAGCAGCCTTTCTTCATTGGCTTTAATGCTCCTCAAGGTGCGGGGAAGACAACACTTACGAGGTGGCTCTGTGAGCAGCTTGCAGGACTTGATCTAGTTGCGATCACGATGTCTATCGATGATTTCTACCTGACGCACGAGGCGCAGGTGGCATTGGCCCTAGCAAATCCCGACAATCCGCATCTGCAGATGCGTGGTTACCCCGGCACACACGACATCGAGCTGGGGACGAAGACCCTTCGCGCTCTCAAGGTGCAGTCTGAGAGTCAATCGGCGGTTGTGCCGCGGTACAACAAATCTGCGCATGAGGGCAAAGGCGACCGTTTCCCCAAGTCAGAGTGGAAAACCCTTGAAAGTCCCCCCGATATCGTTTTCATCGAGGGATGGATGCTGGGCTTTCGGCCCAATCCCCAGGCGGAAGAGAGCGATCCTTACTTTGTGCCGATCAATGAGGCGCTCCCGAAATACGCAGAGTGGTACGCATTCTTCGACGCCTTTATCTATCTCCACGCCCGGGACCACCGCTTTGTTCTCGATTGGAGGGTTGAGGCTGAGGAAAACATGAAGGCTAAGGGATTGCCGGGGATGAGTCGCGAAGAGGTCAAAGCCTATGCCGCGGAGTTTATGATTGCCTACGAGACCTTTTCGCACACGATTTCAGCAGACGCTCTCGGAATTGAGCAATACCTCGAGGTAATAATCGAACGGAACCGCTTGCCGATAGCTGCTTCGTGAAGAGCAGCAGAGGGATCATGCTTAATTTATAATATACTCATTTGTTGCTGATTTACTCATTTTCATGCCCTTATTGTTGGGTGTCATGTATTATGAGTCAACCAGTGATGTTCTAAGTAGTTACTGAACTTGCTTCGGTGTCATCTATTGTGAGTCAAATCGCGCATAAGAGTCAAGGGCATATTTAATTTCCGTGAATCCAATGTATTTTGTTACAATTAATACAATAAATTGTGATCAAAGCTAGTCTTAGCATTTAATCTGATTTATTAATGCAAGCAGGATGCCTGCATTATCGTCCTTTACATTAACACATTAACAAAACAAAGTTACCATGAACAAAGAAACCAATATTGCACTGCTGATCGACTGCGATAACGTAAGTCACAAATCGATTCAGGGAGTGATTGACCAGCTCTCTCAGTATGGGACCGTCAATATCCGGCGGGCCTACGGCAACTGGAAAAAGAATACTTTGAAAGGATGGGAAAATACTCTCCATCCGCATGCCATTACCCCCGTCCAGCAGTTTGACTATACAAAGGGGAAAAATGCAACGGATGCCGCTATGATCATTGATGCGATGGATCTGCTATATTCTAAGCAACTGGATGCTTTTGCCCTGATGACAAGTGACAGCGATTTTACCCCCTTGGCAATGCGGATAAAATCACAGGGTTTAAAGGTTTATGGATTCGGAGCACAGAAAACTCCGGAACCATTTGTAAATGCCTGTTCGCAATTTATCTATACGGAAAAAATTGAAAACAATGAAGATGACAAGGAAAAGGCACCAAAGAAATCAAACTCGAAGAAGACAAGTCTGGAACTTAAATCAGATTCGGCTCTGATCAGACTGCTGAAAACCGCAGTTGAACAGACTGAGAACGACGACGGCTGGTCAAGCCTGAGCAGGGTCGGCACTTACATTTCAAATAACACCTCTTTCTCACCCGTCAACTATGGATACAAGAAACTCAGCGATATTATTAAGATAATTGGCCTTTTCAAGATTGAGGTGCGCGAAGATAACTCAGCCATGCGCATCAGGATGAAAAGGTAGCAGACAGGGAACAGCTGGACTTTCAGCATTAGTCGACCGCATCCGTCTACGCTCTCCGAGCTACGCCGTGACAAGAGCGACCGACTTCCTGATTCTTCGCAGTGCCGAGCTGGTGCTCGGCGTTCCCAGATCTTACCTTTTCAACTCGACAGACAAGCAGGTTGTTTTATAACAACTCTTTTCTTTTTCTATTCTATGCAACGCGAAGCGTTGTTGTCTAAAGCAGCAATGCATATCATTCACCTAGGCAATGAGTCACAATTGATCGCATATCACTCAAATCGCGTTTGGTTACGGCATCGCTGCTTTAGGTTTGTAGATAAATGAGTTCCAGTAGAGTCGGTCGATCGTATAGATATCAAAATCATCCTTATCTAAATCAAAATCTTCTGCCAATATTCCATAGCGTTTCATCTCGCGAACATACTCAGGACGGGGCTTGAAACCGGGCATATCAAACCGTTTCACCTCATCCAGTTTTTGTTTGCCTGCCTCAATCATCGCCAGCAGAATTTTGTAATCAGGATCATCCTTTGATGCAAATATGTCCGAAACACTCTTCTCTTTGCGGCAGAGGCCCAACCCGCCGGCTGACTTTGACAGCGGAGCTCTAAGATAGAGCGACTTACCAGGCTGGCTCAAATTAAAAAGGGCATGCCGGTTATAATGAAGCCGTGGATCATCCATCTTCGGCATCCAGAAGCTGAGACCATTCTCATCACTCAAATATTGAGGGAGTTTCTTAAATTCTTTATTGTGACAGCTGGCACAGCGTTTCTGGTGAACCGACTGAGCCGCTTTGGATGTCGGCCACTCTTTGTCGTTGTTAATGATCTGTTTATTACGCTGATAGCCACCAATTGATCCGCAACCCAGAGCAGCGTATGTCCCGGGATAAGGCGCACTGGAATCCAACCATAGCACAACTGTTTTAATATCCTCGTCAGAGACCTTGACATCATGATGCGAACCATCCACTTTCTTCATCAAGGCGCTGCCACCGCTACCCAGAACATAGGGAGGATAGTTGCTCTTGGCGTAATTGCGTCCATCCGCAATCTGGCGCCAGGCAACAAGGTAATAGTATCCCATCGAGAACATAGGTCCATGATCAGCAGAGAGATCAACGCCCCCCTTACGGTCATCAGGGTTGTGACATTTCACGCAATTGCGATCCAGCACCGGCTGCACGTGTTTCGGAAAGTCCGGCACATCGAAAGATCGGTTCGATGAATCTATCTTAGAGGGAGCACGGTTCACAGCCTTTACAATACCACGTCCACTTGCGTAAGGAGTCGGAGCTCTGGTACGCTCTTCATGACAGCCGACACATCCCTGATGTTCACCAGGCATGAGCTGAGTAAAGCTCTGCATCCTTTTAACTGCTCTACCCTCTGCATCAAGTGCTACAAAAAAGACGGGGCGTAATGCAGGCACTTCGAAAAACGCTGAGCCATCCTGCTCAACAGGAACTGTTCCCAGAACACGCGGCAGAGTGAAGGTGCCAACATAACTGAGCGGGTCCATGCCTCCCGTAAAATTAATCGGTTTAGGGAGCGACTCAAGAATCATAAGCTTCTTAATAGTACCGCGTTTAACCTCACGCATCTGCTGCCCCTCATAGATATCCTCAAGAAACAGAACACCGGTCGCCTTGCTAAGGTCGGTCTTATCGGCAATCAGAGGCTCGCGCTTACGTGCCATCACCGGACGCGGCTCATGCAGCAGGCAGCCTTCAAACTCTTCTGGTAGCGAGTAAATGACCTTCTCGGCACCGGCATTATTCATCAACACAAGCTCGCGGTTTTTGGATGCCATAAAAAGATCATTACTGAAGGCCCATGGATCGCGATAGTCGCGACTACGACTGATGCGTCGCAGGTTTTTCTTTTCATCGGGACCCTGCTTAGCCGAGACCCGAGCTATGAATCCAACATGCTCAATACTTCCATGTCCAGGAGAGTCGATCATGATCACATCATCGCTGCCGGGAATCGGTTTGCCGTCAATGAAGAGCCCACCGGGGTGTTTATTTCCAAAAAACACGCTGTGCTGAGTTCCGTCAGGATTCATTGTCCAGAGGTGGTGGTAGTTTACCTGACTGCGGTCGACATACTCCCAACGCATGTAGAGGAGGCGTCCATCCGGCAGAGGCCAAGGCGTATTATCCTGCTCAATATTGGATGAGATCATGCGGATATTTTGGCCATCAGAATCACAACGATATATAGTTGCTACCTGAGTCAACCAGCAGTTAACCCAACGTTTGGCGCGACCGGAGCAGAATACAATTCCTCCGTCGGGAAGATAGCAGGGCTCAATATCATCATAGATTCCATCCGTCAGCTGATGCATCCCGGAACCATCCACATTGATTTCATAGAGATGAAAGTGAGCGTCATCTTCAGGACGATATGAAAAGACAACCCTTTTGCCGTCATAGCTCACGCAGGGGTCGCGCACCGTCCCGCCTGTTTCATTGACAAGAAAACGCAGTTTGTTTGTTTTAAAGTTCCAGACACAGAGACGGCCCTCACTCCCGTAGGCGGTCAGTTCAGGACCAACACAGTAATAGCCGAAGTTGGCATACCAGTGGCCATCAGATTTATTCAGGGACCGGGTCGCAAAAACAATCTCATCAAAATCACCATATTTCCCAGCATACAGCTCTTCAAGATGCTCATCCATCTCTTTGACACCCGGTTTTTCTGGAAGGGTCCGAGAGAGTTGCAAACAGTCATAGATAATCCAGCCGCTCTTGCTCAACGTAATGGCAATTTCGTTACCGCCCTTATTAAACATAGAAAGCGGAATAGAGAAGATCATACGATCCGGTCTCAAATTATCCTGAGCACTTCCGCTCCCGGAACCTGAACCAGCCGGGGCCGGTTGAATGCCAGCTCGCTTTCCATTAACAGAAACCTCAACCATTGGGGTTTTCCATGAGTTGAGCTGGTCTATTATAAGATGAAGCGAATTTGTCGGTTTCTCCCCCAGATCAAATTTCACTGTAAATGTGTGTGATTTATGCCCGGCCCAGGGATCATCAACATTCGGATGGATATATGGCCATGCCTGATCGGAATGCGACTGCCCAACAATAAAGCAAACAGGGAGTTTAACCTGCTTTGCATATTTCTGCCAACCAGTTCCCTGGCCCAGAAGAAACTCGGAGGCCTTGCCATCGCTCTTGCCAATTTCAAAGATAACATCTGGCAGCGCGGCAGATGACGTACATGCTGCAAAAGCCGATGCCAATATGAATCTATAGATTGATAATCTCATAGTCCCCGACTCCCTTATGCAATTGTGCAAAAACTGAAGCTGTTTTTCTCACTATAAACGTCCTAACGCACGCAGTGCGTTTTCCTAAAAAAAGCATAGCTTTTTTAGTTTGGGATAAGATCATGCCGATGAATAGTCGTCGATGCCCGGTTAACCCAGACAGCCTCATCCTTCTCTTTGTCGTAAGTCAGCACACGATGAGCACTGCCGGGAGCAGGCGGCACATCTTTTGTAGGCAGCCACTTGCGATGTTCCCGAATCAATTCGGTATAACGTTCATCTTTTGCCAGATTCTTCCACTCATTCGGATCTGAGCCCATGTCGTAAAATTCCTCGCTGTCATCCGCATAATGGATATAACGATAGCGCTCACTGCGTATGGAATGATTTCCCTGATTATGTGAGGTGATAGCCGGACGCACCCGCTTTGTTAGAGCATCCTTCAACTGGGGCTTCAGTGAGATGCCTTCCAGTTTTTTGTTAGTTGGCAGCCCGCAAAGATCAATCAAAGTTGGATACATATCAAGCAACTCAGCTGGCTGCATGCAGCGCTGTCCTCCCTTAACACCGGGACCGGCGAAAATCAGCGGAACACGGGCGCTGTTCTCCCAGAGGGTATTCTTGCCGGTAATGCCCTTCTCCCCCAGATGATAGCCATGGTCACCCCAGAGAACAACTATGGTATTATCCCAGCGACCACTCTTCTGCAGTGCTTCAATCAAACGACCAACCTGAGAATCAACAAAGCTGGTGCAGGCCAGATAGGAGCGCACTAGATTACGCCACTGTCCATTCTCCTGCATCCACTTCAAACGGGGCTCAGGCAGTTGCCAATGCAGATACCATGCAAAACGTGGAATGTCACTGCGGTCACTCTTGAGTATCGGCGGCAGAACGGAATCGTCATCCGGATAGAGATCAAACCACTTTTGTGTAGCATAGCAGGGAACATGCGGCAGAAAATAACCAACCGAGAGAAACATGACCTCATCTTCCGGGGCTTTTGCAAGTTGATTCACGGCCCAGGACGTAATCTGATAATCGCCCTTATCCTCATCCTTATGAGGAAAGCAACCCCAGTCCATCAGCGGATGATTGCCCATGGGAGTGGGAGGAATCAGCTTCTTTTTTGGTTTAACGCCGACGCCACCATGTGGCCCCCATACATCAAACTCTTCGATCACCGGTTTTTTCTTTCCAGGACGGCCGCCATGAAAAATTTTACCGGTGCAGTAGGTCTTGTAACCGCCCTTCTTAAAGTATTGCGGCAGAGTGACGATATCCTTCATTGCCGGAACATTGCGAAACCAGGGAGCCAGTCCGTAAACACCCGTTGTTGTTGAGCGCAGACCGGTCATCAGAGAGGTCCGCGATGGATTGCAGAGCGGCGCCTGGCATTGAGCATTAAGAAAGAGAGTTCCTCTCTCAGCCAATGCATCAATATGAGGAGTCTTTGCCATAGGATGACCACCCATGCAACCGATCCAGTCATTCTGATCATCAATAGCGATGAAGAGCACGTTTGGTTTTACGGGACTGGCAAATGTGATTAATGCCGCCGACATAATCACTGCCAAAAACAAATATTTATACTTCATGCCATCATTCCTTCGCGTTTAGTCAGCCGCATAGCGACTGACTTCCTGCTTTGCTTCACTTATGGTCGGCCGCATAGCGACCGACTTCCTTTGCCGGAGGTCAGTCGCTATGCGGCTGACTAAACCAAACAACCTTCACTCGTCATCTAAACAATACAGCACATCATTATTAATCTTAACCCACTTCCAATCGTGCCACACTTTTACTCGCCTTGCTTTAACTGGATTATTTGCAATATAACGAACAGTACTCTCAAACTTTTCGGGTGTACGAATCCAATGATCGAAACAATCACGAGCCCAGAAAGAACCTTTACGGCCAAGCATTTTATTGGCTATGCATGCCGTATAATTCTTAAATGCCGCCACATGATTAAAGAGCTTATTCGATTGCCCATCTTCATTCCGCATCAAAAA
This sequence comes from Kiritimatiellia bacterium, assembly GCA_027858965.1. Lineage (GTDB taxonomy): Bacteria > Verrucomicrobiota > Kiritimatiellia > RFP12 > UBA1067 > M55B167. The sequence continues at coordinate 26,857 of JAQIBS010000228.1, read as the reverse complement.
ATGCATATGCGTTGACAAAACCACAGCTGCATATATGACCCAACCCTTAGTCTCAAGCCATGACATACTCTCCATAAGCATTATCGCAACTTCGGGATTATCCAAAAGTCTGGCATCCACATCTGAAGCATCAAGAAACTGCTCAATTTCAAGAAACTGATCACGACGCTTGGCAAGCTCACTTTTATTGCGGATCCCCTGATCCTGCTTAATTTCTTCGAGTACATGCGCCGGGAGTGTATTCTTTAATCTGATTGTAACAAAATATGTCTTATCCGCAACCAGCCAATGCGGCAGTTTACTACGAAAGAAACGCAGTGTCTGTGGATTTGACATATTACTGTTGCTCCATTATAGTCAGCCGCATAGCGACTGACTTCCTACTTTGCGTCGCTTATAGTCGGCCGCATAGCGACTGACTTCCTACTTTGCGTCGCTTATAGTCGGCCGCATAGCGACCGACTTCCTACTTTGCGTCGCTTTATAGTCGGCCGCATAGCGACTGACTTCCTACTTTGCGTCGCTTATGGTCGGCCGCATAGCGACCGACTTCCGGTACAGGAGGTCAGTCGCTATGCGGCTGACCATCTCCCCCCTGCCGCACAATCCTGATTCTTTGCAGTAGCTAGCCCGCCGTCGCCAAGGCTGTGACGTGACATACTAGTACTCAGAGAACTACCGCAGGATAATCATAGTACCTGAATTATCATGCAGGATCTTAATCACACCGGAGCCACTGAAATGGATGTCGTCAATATTTTGTGCACCACTACCTGTTGCGCCATATGTACCACCACGCTGCTCAGAACCATCGATGATCAACCAGCCCACGCTCTCCTCCAGACCTGCGCTGATATCAATCACAGCGCTGTTCTCGATGGAGAGCACCGCTTCGTTGTTAATGGTTGTTTCATCCTCCAGAGCGAGGATACCTCCGGTTACAAAAACTGAAGGAACTGCCTCAAAAGAGGAGCCCGCCTTCATAGTAAGTTTACCCTCGGAAACCGTAATAGAACCTGTAGTTGAGTGGGTGTCATAGAGGCGCAGTTCAGAGGCACCTTTTTTGACAAAACTGAGAGCGCCTTCCAAGGCATTACGATAGTCATCATCGGAGCTCTGATTGACAGTGAGGGTTGCGGGTGTATAGGTATATACTCGGCCTGTACCCTGCACAGGAGTGGCATAGCGCGTCAGCAATCGTCCGATCTCCTGATCATTCCCGTTAAGATTAACGGCCCCTCCGTTATTACTGATATCCCAACGAATATCCGTATTGAATGCATTGACCACATCAAAACGCAACTCAGTGCTGTTCACATTAGCCTGAGCTGCCGTGTTATTGGTCACTGCAATAATAATAGCACCGCCGGAGCTATGAGAATAAAATCCGTTACCAATAAGAGTCATCGGTTTTTCCGCAATGCGGATATACGTTCCGTTATCGCCACCAAGAACAACCTGCGATCCCGTTACACCGCCTATGATATCCAGGCTGCCGCTGCTGCACCGAATACGGGAACCGGGACAATTAATCAACCCGCTCCATGTATTGCTACCGCCTTGGCTTCGGATAACACCTTGATACTCAACAGCACTGTCACCATAGATTGTAATAGGCTCGGGAATATTAACACCTCCGTAAACCTGAAGAATGCCGCCATCTTCAACTGTCGTAGGTTGGTTGGTACTGCCAAGAGCATTATCATGATAAATCTTAAGAACGCAATCATCCTCAACAAAGGTAGCACCGCTGTAACTGTTATCCCCTGAAAGGCAAACATTACCCTGCCCGGTTAGACGGAGTTCATTAAACCAGTCATCACTACTGACATCACCGGCAATATCAAGAACAACTGAGGGAGCTCCATTCTTATGGACCTCCCATGTCTGACCAAAACCGGAGAGTTTGATATCCTCCGCAATCAGATAGCTACGCGAGATGGAATTTGTGGATTCAGCCTGGATTCCACTGTTGCCAAGTTCGATCATCCCGGCGCCATCTCCTATTACAAAGTCCGCAGCGCGATTGAGTTTAATTCCATGAACACTGGCAGCCACATCAACTGTAGATGTATTACCTGCACTGCCGAATGTTAACAGGTCAACGCCGTCATAGACCGGTGCAGCATCACCCTCCCAGTTGGCCGCACTACTGAAGTTATTATCCGCTGCGCCCGCATCCCAGATCAGATTTAAGATAGTGCTGGAGCTGGATCCTGTTACAATCAGAATACCGCTACCGGAAAAATGGACATCATCCACATGGGAAGCTCCACTGGCTGTTGTACCCCAGTCGCCTATCGCCTGCACAACATCATCAATAATAAGGGCATCAGCCACAGCAAATTTCGCCGCATCAATATTCAATACGCCACTGCCGTTAATTGAGAGGGTTGCATCAGTCGAGACAGCCGCATCACCTTTGATATGGATAATCGCACTGTCGGCCACCACATTGATGCTGTTGCCCAGTGATGAACCATCCTCAACGATGAGCGTTCCACCGTTAACAATAAAAACAGAGGTCGCTCCGGTTTCAGTCCTATGGCGGCCACCCTGAATGGTATAGGTTGAATGCAGTGTATTGCTTCCGTTCTTATTAATAAAGCAGTTGCCGTCTGAATTGACATTCCTGAATTCAAGAGCTTCATAGATATCCATCCCGTCACCATCGAAGATGAGCACACCGTTACCATTCACCACTCTCTGCACGAGAGTATTGCCATTTGTTGAACCGCAGGCATAGGCATCATTAGCAATCAGAGCTCCACGTTTGATCAGAGTGACTCCATCATAGCTGTTGGAAGCGGTAATCTGCAGATAATCATCACCGTCTTTAATGATACCACCGGAACCGCTTACATGCCCGGTGATAATAATGCGGCCACCGCTGACATTATTAGAAACCGTAATATCACTGCTCAGTTCAATCGGAAGAGCAAGAGTCTGATAACTGTTATCTTCGCTGAGGATATCTCCGGCAAGCGAATGGTCTTTATAATGTCCAGGCAAGGGTTTACCTGCACATAAAATCTCGATGACAGCGAATAACTTATCCACTCTTTTTCCTCGTCTCAACGCAAGCTGGACATCTTTCTTGAACCGGTTTGTATAGACCGGTTTATACACGGGTCAGCTCCTTCATCATCTCTTGGGGTGAGTCGAAGGGACCGTTCAGCTTTTCTTTTCCGCTGATGATTGCATCCAATGTTTTTCGAGTTTCCTTGTTTGGAACGTGTGCTTTCAGTTCGAATGGAATGCCGCGCGTTTTCACAACTTGCTTGAGAAACAAAGTCATGGCTGCGGACATGCTCAATCCTAAGTCCTCGAAAATCAAGTCACACTCCTTTTTGAGATCATTATCAATCCGAATCGTAGTCGTCATATTAGGCCTCCAATTGAGTTAATTTATAGCACAATTGCCATACAATGTATATCATGAAAGCTCCAATATTAGTTGGATCACTTGTCGATCAAAGAAAGAAGCTGCTGGCATATCCTGCAATCCTAGGGGGGGGCGGGGGGAAAAAGAAGAGGGAGCCCAATTTCTGTAGCCAATTTCCTTGCTTGCCCGGCGTAGCCTTGGCGAAGACTGGAGCTCGGACGCACTACCCACGAAATTCTTCGAATAACCACAGTAGTTAAAGTTTAAGCGGATAGAGCCAACTCTACAGCAAAAATAAGATCAGCAAATAACAGCAGAGGGCACTCTGTGAGCGACTTCTGTAAAAGTTACAGGACTCTTACCTCAGAATAATAAGGAGACCAGCCGGTGCCACCATCAACCGGGCGGAGGTGTCGTCAACACGCACGTTGGCATTTTGTCCAGGTGGCAGCAAGGTGGTCACAACTGCGGCTGAAAGCGCATCCAGAGTGGCCTGATCCGCTGAAACATAGCTGAAGAGCAGCTGGCTGAACGGATAGTTTGCACCCTCAGGCACTGCCAGATTCACCGTCCCGCTGGTAGTCAGAGAATCGGAGACTGCCAGCGTTCCGCTATAGATGCCGCCCTCAAAAGTAACTGTCAGATCATTGTTAACCGTTGCTGCGCCTGTCAGCTCTCCTCCGGTTTTGATCACGATATTCGTGATACCGGTCAGAACCGCGCCCTCAAGGTCAAGCACACCAGCCTCAACCACAATCTCGCCGACCACGCTGAGAGCGCAGGAGAGAGTCTGAGTCTCTGAACCCCATTTCACAATTGAACCTGAACCCGATATATTGCCGGAGAAGATGGCATTGGTAAATGCATTGATACCCAAAGTGCCGTCGGTCAGAGAGATCGTTCCATCACCGCTCAACGCACCGACAGTCTCGGTCGTCGAGGAGATACTCAACTCACCCGGAGCGGCCACGGTTGTAGCCGACATATCAGAAAGAACATTCATATCGGAACCGACATTCATACTCCAGGTTCCAACCTCTGTCTGCCTTGATTTAGTGATATCCCCCTGGCTGGCGGAATAATCCTGATAGTCTACTGTCGTCCAGTTAACGCCGTCATCACTGATATCAACCACCCAGACCACAGGATCACGTCCATTAGCATCATTAGCCGTAGTCCAGCTATAGCCATTAAAAAGGGTCGGCGTAGGTAGTTCAATTACCAGAGGTTTTGACGGATCACCTGTATAAAATTTAGTAGACGTAATTCCATCAATGGCCTTCATCGGACCTTCATTACCATCTGGATTTATGCCGGGTGATGTGGCCTGTGTACCGGCAGGATATTCGACCTTCTCCCCATTCAGCATAATCTGAAACTCCGAAATCTGATACCCGGAATTAGGGTGCTGACCGGCATCCTCAGTCTCCCGCATCATCTGCGGAAAGAATCTGACGTACTGCGCATAAGCAATGCTACCGACAGAAGCGACGCCGTTCTCAATGCTCGTGTCGCCCGTATAGGTGCTGTTGAGTCCACTCATCAGGGTTGTCCCGCTTCCGGAGTGAATCAGGCCTAAAGTGTTGAGCCCATCCGCAAGAGCTCCCACAAGAAAGAGATTTGTCTCGGTGCTGTCAATCACAAGATCGGCAGCCATAGTACCGTCGTTCAGAATTGTGACACCCAGACTCCTGGGAATAAAGCTTGCATCCGCGCCGTCATCGGAAGCCAGCGCAAGAGTGCCGTCTCCGAAAACAGCTCCGGTGAAGCCTGCGTAATTAGTAACCGCCACATAGCCGGACTCAACGGCCAGATCGCCTGTACCGGAGAGCTCTCCCACTTTCAGATCCCGGTCGTTGACAGCAAACTGGGCACCGGAAGCGATTGTGACCGGAGTTAAAGCATAGTCAGTTTCAGAACCGATTTCATAGCCAAGCCACTTCTTCGAAAGATAAGCCTCCACTCTCTCAAGATCCGCTGTATTTAAGGCTCGGTTATAAACCAGTATTTCTCCAATATATCCACGGAAGTAACGAACGACACCGTAACTGCCAGCAGCCCAATAATTACCAATCGCCGTGGTCCAGATTTTATCAGAGGTACTGACTCCCGACATAATATGCAACGGTTCGCTTCCCCAGGAGAAACCGGGAACCCCATTGATACGCATCATTCCATTATTCGTAAAATCACCCTCGTCCGCGTTGTTGCCGGTATGACGCCAGCTGGTTGAGTTGGCATGTCGCGCTCCCTTATCCTGTCCAGACTGTCCCCAGACACCGGCCAGACTCACAGGAGTCTTCATTTCACTCACGATGAAAACCGTACGAGCTGTAACGCTCTTATTCGCAACCATCCGTGTAGTGCCGTTAATACCAAACCGGACGGCCGGCAGGCCGTTAATCGCATTCTCGACATAGACCGGTTGTTGGGCAGAGTCGCCCTGAGAGAAATTCACACCGGAACTCGTTGCATCGGCCCAGGCTGTGACATTGGAACCATCCAGTGTAATCGTGGAAGGGTCGGATGCATCCAGTTGATAGGCAATCCCCGGTGGCAGCTCGCCAAACCATTTATCAGAGAGATAAGCCTCAACCGTCTCTCTCTCTGCCGTGCTCAAGGCTCTGTTATAAACCAGCACCTCACCGATGTATCCTCTGAAAGAGCGCACATAGGTCGCGCTGTTCCAGTAGTCACCGATGGCGTGTGTGGATTCCGAATAGGCTGTACTCCTAGCTGCCGTCAAAATGTACGGTTCGGCAGGATTATAGTTTTGGCCTGAAGTACCGTTGATATACATAGTGCCATACTGGGTGAAATCTCCATCATCACCGGGATACGCCCAGGTTCCAAGAGCGTCACCACGAATACCGTAATCTCCTACACTGTGCCCCCAGATACCGTCATGCTCCCCAAATGAAGTTGTTTTCGCGACAATAAAGACCGTCTGGGCCGTGGCGCTCTTGCTGGCCGCCATCCGATTACGTAGACCCGCATCAATATCAGCACTGAAGCTGATAGCAGGGAGTCCGTTAATCGCATTCTGAACATATTCCGGTTGCAGAGATGTATTTCCCTGCGAAAAATCCACCCCGGCGGCAGAGGAGTCCGCCCACGCCGCCACCTTGGAGCCTGCCAAAGTAATTGTATCTGAATTGACCGCATCCAGCTGATAGGAGAGACCGTCGATATCCGGCAGCAGAGCCGGCATCAGCCGCAGCGTTCCGGCATCGACATCCGTTCCACCTGAATATAAGATTGAACCTGCATTGATGGTCATAGTGCCCGCACCCACCTTGGTGAGACTTAATGCTCCGGTTCCATCGTTCAATGTGCCCACAAATCCGAAATCCTGATCACCCGCGCCCACGCTCAGGGTGGCAGCGGCACCATTATTCACAACCGTACTACCGGAATAAGCTGAAGACAAAGCACCGACAACTTCATTTTTGCCGCCAATATCAAGTGTACCACCACTGAGAGTCACGGCCCCGTTGATCTGATTTCCGTTGGAACCGGTTAACAGAACCGAGGCACCATCGGCAACATCAAGAGCATCAACCGCGTAGGCATCAGCCACTCCGGTTTTATTGAGCTCCAGAGAACCGGAACTCACAGCCAGCGCAAGGTTTGTATTGATAGTTGTACCGCTCAGGATCAAAGTGCCCTCGCCGGTTTTTGCTATAGATCCGTCACCAGTAACCTTAGACTCAATGGTGATAGCGTCATTGGACGTAACATAAAAACCACCACTCTGCGCTGTAAACTCCGTGGAGCTCAGAGTCAGATCATCGCCATCCACATTCGAGAGCGCGCCCCCTGCCAGCGTCACATCAGCACCAGCCAGAACATCTTCGCTACCAGCCTCAAGAATTCCATCGTATATCACAATATCACCGGTCAGAGAGGAATCGCTACTTGTCAGCAGAGTTGTGCCGCTGCCATGTTTTTCCACCGTACCGGTTCCGGAGAAGTCACCGATGTAAGTCATAACGCCCTCACCTGTGAACACGGCGGTTGAATCGTTCAATGAGAAATCGTTTGTCATTGTTAACGAATTTTCAGGGCCATCCTGCAACCAGCCGTCAACAAACTGCAGCGTACTGAACGAAAGTGTATTGCCGTTAAGTACCGTCACCGTTCCATCGCCCCCGAGTATGGTATTGGCAACCACTGTTGCGCTGAAATTGCTGAGCACCAGTCCGCCATTCAACTGATCATTTCCATCAAGGAACATGTTCACGTTATCTGCAAGTATATAGGATTCGGCGGGCAAGCGACGCAGCCAGACATTATTCGTCAGGACCAGACCGCCGCTGGAGGCAATATCAGCATCCAGCACCGCCGGGGAAAGAACATCGGAGGAGCCGAAAAAAACCGGCGCATTACTATTGTTAATGGTCAGGGTCGGTTCAGGCGTCTGCACACTGTTAGTAGTGGCAATACCGGAAAACACAAACGTGCCGGCATTGGCATCAACTGCCAGGGTTGCATTTGTCTCCAGCAGCATCCGGGCATTAAGAACATTAGCTTCACCCGCTGCTAAAATGTGAGGCTCATCAGGGGCAACGATCTCCAGATATCCGCCATTGAAAAGAACAGTGGTGCTACCCAAGTTAGGCCCACCGGCCTGCACAACGCCGGCACGCAGATCAATGGTCCCCGCATCTGTCAAAGAGGCGCCATCCAGATCCAGATTACCAATTCCCTGTTTCTCAAGAGTTGCACCCCCGGTGATTGTTCCATTGTAACTGCTATCGTCATTCTGAGAGCCGACAACGAGTTTTCCCTGATCAGCCACTGATGAGGTAATCGTTGCACGGGGACCGGAAGAAAGCGTATCAACCGATTCCGTCTTTCCGTTCAGATCGAGGATTCCTGCGGGAAGGGTATTCGTAAAAGCAGTATCGCCAGCGATGATCAGACCGCCGGCATCCGGAATCACCTCATTCTGAGAGAGTTGCAATCTGGCCGAAGGACCAACGCTCACGCCAGGACCCTGTGTACCGATTTGCGTACCTCCGGTGTAATCATTGGTGCTGTTGCCCAGAATGACCAAACTGTGCTCATAGTTGATTCCCAGAAAACCGGGGCCAGTGATGGGACTGCTGATCTCTGTTTCGGCATTTATATAACCAGCCCCGATATAACCGCCATTGGCAGTGAGTGTGATTCCACGGTTGGGGGTAATAGTAAGAGTTCTATCGTTGGCATCGTTCATCAACCCACCGCCATCAAGAGTAATGGCATCCGCATCCAGCGCTGTGGGAGCTGGCCCAAAAGCGCTGTCGTTAAAGGCACGGACATTGCCGTTGGAGATAATTGTACGTCCGTAGAGAAGATTGTCATATCCTAAAAACAGACGTCCCGACCCGGTTATCAGCAAATTGGTGCTGGACAGGAGGGTGGTGTTCTTGAAGGAGAGATACGAGCTGTTTGATGCGTTTATCACAGCCGGAGCAATGATCTCATTTGTTCCGCCTGCAATCGTGACTAACTGACTAGCAATCGAAGCAGTGAGCGTAACTCCAGAGAGTGAAACCGTTCCCAGATCATTACTGACACGGTAACTGGTTCCTGTAAGATTAAATGTGGCTACTCCGCCGCTCCCGGCAATGGCACCGTTTTCCCAGTTGGCAGTGTCACTCCAATTGCCGTTAACCTGATTAGTCCAGACACCATCAGCAGCCATTCCTTGAGAGACAAAGCACGCAAACACAAATGCACAACAATAAGCAATATTCCTGTTCATAATCAACTCCTCTATTCTAAACCAATCCTCTATACTAGAATTAAAGGTTACGCCTATGATTGGGACATGACAAGTCAAAATTAAAAAAAATTTGCGAACCTGCATGTCAGTACATCCGTGCAACTGAAATCAGAGTCAGGCAGAGTATTTCTTTTGTAGGTCGATTAAAACTGTAGGGTTGCTTCTCAGAAGCAATTTTGGCTCTGAGAGCCAACGCTACAGCAAAAACTCGCCAAGTCATGGAAATCAGTTGACGGTCGAGGCGTTACGCAATGCCGCTTTGATATACGGCAGCATCCGAAGAGCGATCTGTTCATTACCGACAGAGTTGGGATGGTCGGTCATATCCCAGTAGGGTTTAAGCCGGTTGGGTTTAATATCTATCTGCATATTGGGAAGATAGAGGCAGTTATACTCCTGTACAACCTCACGTTCCATCTGCGCAAAACGCCAGGCCAGATCAAATCGCCTTGACTCAAACTCAACCGAATGCTCCCCCCAGAAATCACGATCTCCAAAACATCCGGCCACAATAACCCGGGCTCCGATCTTCTGACAATCCATAATCATAGTAACCAGGTCATCGCGCATTTCAGCAATTGAACGTGCGCGTCGCCAGAAATCATTGGCCCCCAAGGCAACGAGAACAACATCCGGCCGTACTTTCAGAACATCCTCCCTATAGCGTTTACGGGCACCATCAAGGGTATCGCCTCCAATACCGGCATTGATTACGCGGACATGCGGTAGCATCCGCTGAAGATGATGGCTGTATTTTCCATCGTTTCCACCGCACGAAGTCAGGCTGTCACCCAGACAGATCACAACAGGACGCGTGTCGCGTGTAATAAAGTAATACGAAGCCACCCCAAGACAAAGGCCAGCCGTCAGTGAGAGCCCCCCCAATACAATTCTCTTCATAAATGATAATCCATTTCATTAGCGTCCCATTGGACGCATCAGTCTACGCCCTGACAAACAGGCTATTAGTTGCTATAAAATCAACGTCTTGTTATTCATGCACTTTTTTTAACTACGAAAAATACTAAAAGCACGAAAGAATAAAGTCTTGTTTCTCCGTATAACTAATCGTCAAAAAGAAATTTCGTGTTTTTCGCGCCTTTCGGAGTTAACTTATTTGGTTGCGGCTCCGCTGCATTATGTTAAATAGTGGGTTTGCGCGCCACAAAAAGAGGTTCATCCGGGTTAACCCCGGCTCTTTGCGAATCAACACCCTTCAGAAGCATATTGTGCTGATGCAGTTTAAGCTCAAACCCCGCTGCAGCAATCCTGTCCATTAAATCAATACCGTAGAGACGGGTATGATCCTCCTGCCCATAAAATTCAAGTCGTTGTGAGTCAGTCGTAATTGCAGGATCATTTTCACGGGTTTGGGGCAGTTTGGGAGAATAGGGAGTTTGCAGAATCGCAACCCCTCCCGGTTTCAGGACCCGGAAGATCTCTTTCAGTGCCTTTGCATCATCAGGTACATGTTCCAGAACATGATTGCACAGGATAACATCAAAACTTTTATCAGGTTCTTTAATATCGGTCACATCCATCATCTCGACACCGTCACGCGACGGATACAAATCCCCTTTTACATAGCGCTGCGGGGTACACGCCTCAATACAATGGGCAATATGTTTTTCGGGAGCGAAGTGCAGAACATTGGCGTGTTCAAACTTTTTCCAGAAATCCAAAGCATCAAAATAAAGTTTTAAATGGCGCTCGCGATCATGGCTGCGACAATACGGACACCAGAAATTATCAAAATCGCTACCAGTCCAATCAAGATCTTTTAAATACGAAGAAACGGCATCCCATCCGCCACGATATTTTGAGAACTTCAAAAAAGTTTTATTACAGATACCGCAAGTGCTCTTATTGCCGAATCCATTAACACATCTTCGTATTTTTCTGATCACCCCGACATTATCCTGCTCTGGTTTATACGACATTTCCATGATGAAATCCCCTCCTTCTATAATTTTAATGCGGGCTATACCCGTAACTAACAACCTTCAATTCGTGTCTCCCCTGAATAAACCAACTCCATTCCTTCGGAAGTCTGAATCTGTAAAGCTCCATCAGAGTGCACCCCTGAGGCTGTACCGGTTATCAGTTTTGTCCCCTGTTGAACTGATATAACAGATCCCTTTAAGGCATCAAGCTCCTTCATTACCTCTACAAGCGGTTCAAACCCTTTGCGCAGCCATATTTCATAATAATATTCAAACTCATTCAGCACGCAGGCCAACATCTTTGCACGTGAAAACTCGCGGGCAGTCTCAGCTTTCAAGGATGTAGCAATTTTCTTCAATTCATCGGGTATTGCCTGCGGATCAAGATTCACATTAAGCCCGGCACCGGCAACAATGTAGCTGACGCCACTGTCAATCTCGGCCTGCATTTCACACAGAATACCGCAAACCTTTTTACCATCAATCAAGATGTCGTTGGGCCACTTGACACGCGGATTAAGCTCCGGTGCCATCTTTCTTACCGCAGCAGCCACGGCTATACCGGCCACCAGCGGCAGAGATCCAGCCAGACTTGTTGCAACTGACGGTCGCAGGACCACCGAAAAATAGAGATTCACACCCGGAGGAGAGAACCATTTGCGAGTCATTCTCCCTCGCCCACCTTGCTGCTCTCCGGAGCAAAACACGGTCCCATTTTCACAGCCGTCCCGGGCCGCAGCGGCGGCATCACGATTTGTCGAATCAGTCACATCACTATAGCATAACACCCGCCCGATCTTTTTGGTCTGCAGGAACGGCAGCACCTCAGCGGCATCAGGACGATCAGGCGAGGCAACCAGCTTGTAACCGCAACGGGATTGTGCCTCTATCTGATATCCCTGCTCCCTCAAGGCCTTGACATGCTTCCAGACCGCATTGCGTGATATCTTTAACTGATCACAGATTGCGCTGCTGGAAAGTTCTGTCCTGCCACTGTTTTTAAGCTGTTCCAGTATCTTGCTTGCTGTGCTCATAAATACGGATTGTTCTTTTTTTCTATTCCGATCGTGGTTCCCGGGCCATGTCCGCAGATAACCCGCGTATCATCCGACAGCACCTTCAGTTTCAGCAGTGAAGCAGTCAGTGTATCCCAATCACCACCAGGCAGGTCAGTGCGTCCTACAGAGCCGGCAAAGAGGGTATCGCCGGCAATCAGCAGATTTTCATTTTTGAAATAGAGGCACCAGCCACCAAGGGTATGGCCGGGAGTCGCGATCAATTCAGCCTTCAATCCGCCGAACTCAAGAACATCACCATCATCTTTATCAAACTTCATGAGTTCCGGTTTTTCTGTGGGCGAATAGGGAGGCATTGCATTCATAGGAGAGAAGGCAAATTGTTCATCCGCTCTATGCATATAAACCGGGATCTTCTTCCCCTCCAGAATTTTATTAACTGAAGATATGTGATCAAAATGTGAATGCGTTAATACCACCATACCGAGAGTTAAACCATTTTCCTTCAGTACCGACAGAATCTCTTCTGCATCATATCCAGGATCAACCACCCAGGCCTTTTCAGGATCATTCCATAACACAGTGCAATTCACTTCATATGGGCCAACAACTAATACTTTTACATTCATAATTTATTATATCCTAACGCGGCGGAGCCGCAAATAAAAGAGTTAACTACGAAAGGTGCGAAAAATACGAAATCTATTTTCCCCGATTAGTCATACGGAGAGAAAAACTTTATTCTTTCGTGCTTTTAGTGTTTTTCGTAGTTACAACTCTACAATCTCGCGCGATGACGAGGTTAAACACTGCAACCCTTTAGCGGTAACAAGATAGGTATCCTCAGGGCCGACGGCGCCCGTACCGGCTATATAAAACTTAGGTTCCAGCGCAACGCACATCCCCTCCTGCAGAATAGATTTGGAGCGGGCTCCCAGCACTGGCTGCTCATTAATCACAAGTCCGGTTCCATGTCCGACAAAACGCGCCTTATGTGCACCGCCCATAAAGCAATCGGCAAAGCCAGCCTGCTCAGCCATATTCCGTGCTGAATTGTAAAGGTCCTCACAGGCTGTACCCGGCACACCCTTCGCAGCAATGGCGTTATGAATATCAATCGAAAGAGAGTGCGCATCCAAAGCTCTTTGCGCCAGCCGACCGACAGAAAAGATGCGGGAGCAATCGGTCAGGTAGCCATAGAAGTTAGCCGCAATATCGGCCATCACAGCCATCCCCTGCTCCAGCTTAATGCCACATTGACCCACCGGATAGGAGGGATGCATCCCGGCACCACCCATAGCAAAATCATAGGGCGAAACCGCTCCGCCGTTATCCCCGGCCAGCAGCGTACCCATAAAGGCCTCCATCGACTCACCTGCCACCCGGAAAATTCCGAGACTGCCCGCCTTAAGCATCAACCCGACCATCTCGGTCATCCACTGCTGATCTGTCATACCGGGCTCATACACCGATGGAAACTGATTGATCACCGCAGCATGTCGACTGCCGGTTTTTTTCATTAAAGTGATCTCATACGGAGTTTTCACCGCGCGAGCCTCTGCCAGAAGCGCGGAACAATCTTTTAATATCGCTCCGGGAAACAAGGCACTCAAACGCAGCCAGCTGCTATGCGACACCGCCCCGGATTCCAGTCCAACACACCCCGGCAGGCTTAATCCCAGCTCCATCAGAATCTCAGGAATCTGCTCCGGCTTGCGTATCTCATAAACATTATCCCCGGTGAAACCAGCCTGACGTTTGAGAAAGAAGAGCGGTTTCCCCTCAACCTGAAGATAGGTAAACCCGGCAAAGATACGCCCCGAAAGATACAGATTATTCAAATTCGTGCTGATCAAGATCGCATCCAGACCACAATCAGCCATGGCGCTCTGAACTTTAGAACAGCGCAGCTTCAAATCCTCCATCAGTACTTGGTCATCAACCTGAAACATATATTAATCCCCCTTCACTTAATTTATTGCAAATACTATAGCAAAATGACCGCCTTCCCCGCACTAACGAAATAACAACGTGCATGAGGTCTGAAATTAGAATCCCTCTTCTGGTTGTCTTCATAATACATCTCCTTCAATTGGAAATTGTAACGCAAACAATATATTATAACGACAACATGAATTGCCCTTCTTGGAAAGGCCTATATTTATCCATTTTATCCTGAAACTTTATTAAAAAAGCAATTAAAATGCTCGTTTTAATTGCTTTTTTAATTTTTTTCAGTTTAGCCTTGAATTTTATCTGCAAGCGAGGTTACAATAAAAACAAATGAGAGAGTTTAATATAGGCGAATTTTAATATAAGGAAAGGGGCTTATCATGAAAACACGATTAATAATATATTTAATTATTGCAGCAACTTTAACATCTGCAAAAACTAATGCCCGGGGTATCAGGGCAAGAGGTTCCTCCTCGACAAAAAACCAATTGGGGTCTTCTTCACAAAAGACATCCTCACGTTCTTACTCACAACCCTCAACCAGGACCACCTCAGACTCATCAGCAAACACACGTTCATACTCTAAGCCGGTCACACGGACGCCAAAAGTGACCTCAAAACCATCCCCGTCACGGTTCACACCTTCCTCAAGGACAACGCAAAGATCCACAGCATCTAAACCATCAACATCTCGGTTCACACCTACCTCAAGGACAACGCAAAGATCCACAGCGCCTAAACCATCAACAAGAACAACGCAGGTTAACAAAAAACCTGTAACCATTCGTTCAAGAAAGCCCACGCAATCAACTAGATTCACATCCTCAAGAACAGCCAAACGCCCCATAACAACAGCAAAGAAGCCTGCCACATCCACTCACAGATCACCAGTGGTTACCACAAAGAAGCCTACCACATCCACTCACAGGTCACGTGTGACAAACGCAAAAAAACCAATAACCCGGCCTACAACCCCAACCAAGAAACCTACACGCTTCAGTAGCAGAGGCACTACGGGAAGAGCCCCCCGAACGACACCAACACGTGTTAATAAACCAACCTTATCCTCCGCTAAAAAGCCCCGCTCATCAAGCTCACGCTTTGGCACTGGCAGTCATTCACGCCAGACACCCTCAACAACACTAAGCACCCCGCGAAGTCAGTTACCGGGAACAACGCTCAGCAAGCTTCCGACAAGGAGACCGTCAACACAACCGTCCTCGCGTCCATCACGTTTTGGAAACTCCTTGACCAATGCGAAGAAACCTTTTTCGCCATCAACGCGGTCCAGGGCAAATAAAAAACCTCATACACTGCATACCCCGAGATTCAACGGTGGTAATTTGACTTCTCACAACAAAAAACCTGTTTTCCATCCCAACCGGAATACAAGTTCATTACGCCACTCAAACAACTCTCCTTCATACTATAACCGGAACAACAGACAAGGCAGCGGAAGATATACCCACAACAAACACAATAGGCAGAGGCACAATAACTACTTCACTCCAGCTTGGCATGGACCGGTTGTTTACCCATCCTGTTATAGATACGGCTACAGCTCAAGTTTCAGCATTGGATTTAACGGGAACTGGGGCAGCGCACATATTTCTTCCTCCCGCTACTACACCCCTTACTACAACAGTTACCACAACAGAAGTTATGGATATTCATCGGTTTACTATGGCGGATGGCGCAATAACTGGTACGGCGGAATATCTTATGCATGCAACCCTTGGCCGGTCTACCGCACATACTATCTCTACGAACCAGAACCAATTATTATAGAGAAACCTGTTATTATCAGACAGGAGGTCATTGTTGAAAATGATCAGCCCTATGAAGTCAGCACCTCTGAGCTACAGGTCGCACCAATAACATACTCCTCAAAATATACCCCCGATCACATCGTAATCGAAGAGCATTCCATCATCAAAGAGGCCAACGAACAGCTGGGATATGAAGAGTACAATCCTATAGAGCATGATCCTGAATATATTTATGATGATCAATTTGTCGAATATTATTATGAAGGAGATTATTTAGGTGATGAGTTTACTCTGGAATTCGCCTCATACGCATCTTCGCTCAATCCTGAGAGCATCTGGGTTTCATACTCACGCCTGGACCTTATCCAATAGAAAAGTACAAGTTTAAGTAAAAAGTTTAAGCGGCATAGCGGCGACTGTATATCAGATTGCTTTGAGCAATTCCAATCTTCAACTTGAAACTTAAATTTAGAACTTAAACATGAGCTTTAAACAATCTGGTTGCGGCTCCGGTATATTAATATTACAATACACGCATGATTGACGAGAAACAGGCAAAAGCTGAAAAAAACCAAATATATACAAAAGTTCCACAGGAACGATCAAAGCGCGATTTATATGAAGCCGCTGTTTCGACCTATGTTTTGCACAATGAACTTGTTCCTCCTCTAACCGAAAACGAGATACTGCAACACGCCTATTGCCTACAGAAGATATTAAATGCAAATGCAAATGAAATCATCTACATATCACTTCTGCTTCATAATCATATCTGGCTTAAAACAATCCGCAGCATACCCTTTGAAAGACGACTTCTGCTGCTTCCTCAATGTCTCTCCAATCCGGATGTATGCAAAGCCGAGAAAGATATTATAGGACTGCTCTGCGTCCAATGTGGTGGGTGCGTAATCGGCACCATCCAGGCTGAAGCGGACAAACTGGGCTACATAACCCTGGTGGCTGAAGGCACCACCGTTGTCAGCAAACTACTCAGCAGTGGTAAAGTTGACTCAGTCATCGGCGTGGGCTGTCTGGATTCACTCCAGAAAATCTTTCCTGTAATGAGCAAACATGCTATTCCCGGTCAGGGAATTCCCCTGCTATGCGATGGTTGCCGCAATACAGAACTTGATCTGCAGTGGACTCTTAAAATCATTCAGGACTATGCCCCTGCCCCCAGCAGAACTATCATTAACCTGGAACGGGTTGCTGAATACGTAAGAGAGTGGTTCAAACCACAGAACATCACTGACGTAATGGGATCACCTGTAACTGAAACCCAGAAGATTGCGCAGGACTGGCTTGCAACCGATGGCAAACGCTGGCGCCCCATCCTGACCACATCCATATTTTCCACAGCAGGTGGAAGCTCCGACAAAATCAGAAAAGCTGCAATTGCCGTTGAGTGCTTTCATAAAGCATCTCTAATCCATGATGATATTGAAGATGATGATGACAAACGCTACGGAAGACCGACAGTTCATGTAAACTACGGCATTCCGGCGGCTATCAACGCAGGCGACTACCTGATTGGAGAGGGTTACCGTTTGCTGGCCACCTCCGATTTTAAAGCGGAAGCCTGCATAAAAATGATCAAAGCCGCCGCAGAAGGACACCGCGAACTCTGCCTGGGACAGGGAGAGGAACTGGCATTCTACCGTAAGCCGCAACCTGTTACCGAAAAAGAGGTTTTACGCATATACCGCCAGAAAACTTCAGCCGCATTTAAAGTTGCTGTACTTGTTGGCGCTACCGCAGCCAACCTCAACAGAGAAACATGCGAAACGCTCTCCGAGTTCAGCACAGCTATCGGAACCGCCTATCAGATTCAGGATGACATCGAAGACTTCCGCTCCGAACCCGGTCGAGCCGCTGACATGCTGGCTCTACGCCCCACCCTCTTTCTGGCGTTAGCCTGCATGAGCGAATTGCCGGAAATTCAAAAAGCACTCTCTCCTGTCTGGAATAAAGAGAGCACCCATGAACGTATAGAACTGATTAAAGCCATTGAAAACGCAGGATTGCATCAACGAGTAGAGCTGCTCTACTCACACTATCGTCATAAAACTGAACGCATTCTGGCCAACATCCACGATGTTGAACTGAAACGCCTGCTTCGGAATATTATGACACGAATGCTGAAATCATGAAAAAGATTTTACCTCCAGTTATAACCGCACTTGCCGCCTGCCTGGCAGCATGGCTTCTGGTTCACTGGGTATCTGGGGAAAAAGCATCCAACTCCATTCGCAAGGCTTCTAAATCAGGGTCTATTGCAGAGGCTCTGGCCGCCCGAAACTCCAAAGAAAAAGAGTCTGATCTTGCCGGTTGTTTTCTTGCAAACAGGGAAATTCAACCGGGAACCCTGAAAGGCTCATGGCCTGGATTCAGAGGTGTCGGTCAAAACAATGTTGCACCAGCCCAAGACGCCCTGCTTACAAGCTGGCCAGAGGACGGCCCTGAGATTCTCTGGAGTATAGGGGTTGGCGACGGACACGCCATGCCCTCACTGCACAACGGGACACTCTATTTACTGGATTACGATGAGGCCCGCAAAGGCGACTGTCTGAAAGCGCTCAATGCTGACACTGGCGAAGAACGCTGGCACCACCTCTACTCTGTGAAAACAAAGCGCAACCATGGAATATCACGTACTGTCACGGCATGCAATGATGATTTTGTTGTCAGCATAGGACCACAGTGTCATGTCCTCTGCCTCGCAGTGGAGAGTGGTAAATATCAGTGGGGGTTCAGCATGAGGAGCCGTTTCGGCACCAAAATTCCACTCTGGTATACAGGACAATGCCCTTTGATTGACGGCGGTAATCTCATCCTGGCTCCGGCAGGCAAAGATGTAGTCATGTGCGGTATCAATCTTAAAACAGGCGAGACAACTTTTGAAACGCCACAACCCGGCGGGCTGAAAATGTCTCATGCATCGATTATGCTCATCACAGTGGAGGGCAAGCGACAATACATCTATGCAGCTCTAGGCGGCATCATTGGAGTTTCAGCCGATCCAGGCGATCTCGGCCGCTTGCTTTGGAAAACCGACAGCTTTTCAGCTTCCGTGATAGCCCCCTCTCCTCTCGTTCTGGACAAAGGCCGATTTTTCATGACAGCCGGATATGGCTACGGCGGGGTTATGTTTCAAATTGTCAAGAATGACGACGAGTGGCAAATCAAGGAACTCTACCGAACCACCAAGAAAGAGTTTGCAAGTGAACAGCAAACCCCCGTCTTCCTAAACGGATTACTGTACACCGTGCTACCCAGCGACGGCGGAAAAAACAGACAGCAGCTGGTCTGCATGACAGCGGAGGGCGAACATCTCTGGAGCAGTAGCAAAGAGGATCGTTTCGGACTGGGCCCGTACACGGCAACTGAGGATGGATGGATGTTTCTAATGGACGACTCCGGAACCGTAACTCTGGCAAAAGTGCGCAAAACGGGTTATCAACGAATGGCTCGTTACGAACTTATGAAGAAAAAAGGGCGTGATGCCTGGGGCCCCATGCTCATAGCAGATGGGCACCTCTTCCTGCGTGACAGCACCCGGCTGTACTGCCTTCAGATTGCAGAGTAGGTCAGAGGTCAGAGGATCGTAATTGGGAATGATACGACAGTCAAGCCATACTTCCCATTACTCCCATCTCCCATACCTCCTATCACTCCCATCCCTGACTCTCACTCCGGAAACATCATGTGCTCCATAAAGAGCTCCGAAAACTTCGGTTGCGTGGAAAGATCTACATGTTCAGTCATCTTCAATATGTTTCCCGCCCGATTCATTTCTGCTCGCGCAAGCAGACCGCGCTTAGCTCCGGTAAGAGCGGCATTACCTATGAAACGAATTTTCATATAATGCACCGGAGGAAGAAGTCCAATCAACAAAGCCTTTTCTCTGCGAATATAATTACCAAACCCACCAGCAAGTGAGATCCCGTCCAAATCTGTACAACGCAAACCAGCCAGATGAAGCAGCGTCTCAATTCCGGCCCGGATTGTACCAGAGGCCAACTGTAACTCCCGCACATCACGTTGCGTCAGATAAACATTGGGTTCATTATCCTTATTGTAAGTCAAGGCAAAGGCGGGTTGTTTCTCAGGTCCTTCAAACACCCGTGATACCAGTGCCGCAGGAGCGCTCTCCGATACCTCCATCCGACCAGTAGCATCAACCACACCATTCTCCAGAAGCAGGGCTACGCAATCAATCAAGGCAGACCCGCACAAGCCGCAGGACTCTACATCACCTATAGTATGGAAATGCAGTTTTTCACCAACCATCCAGATCTGGTCAATGGCTCCCTCTTTGGCACGCATACCGTGACGTATCCTGGCCCCCTCGAATGCCGGTCCCGCAGCCGTTGATGCCGTATAAATTTTACTCCTGTTAAAAAGAGCAATCTCGCCATTAGTTCCAATATCCACAAAAAGCGATGGGGCCTTAAGATTGTCAAACCCGGCAGCCAGAAGACCAGCAATGGTGTCACCTCCCACAAACCCACCGACCTGAGGAAAAACAACAAGCTCCGCTGATGGAGCCGCCTTAAACCCAATGGATGGAGCAGAGAGATACTGGGCCTCTTTAAATGCCGGTTCAAACGGATACTCCCCCAGCGGTGAAGGATCTATTCCAATAAGAATCTGCTGCATGGTTGTATTGCCGGCGACAGCAATATGAAAAACAGATGACACCTTTTCATCACAGCTTCGGCACAGAATAAGAATCAACCGGTTAAGCGTCCTCAACACCGCTTCCTGTAATGCAGCCAACCCACCAGAGTTCTCACGAACATGATTAATACGGGATATGACATCATCACCGTAGCTGATTTGGCGGTTGTGTGTTACTGCACTTTCACGTTCCTCTCCACTATAAAGGTCAAAAAGCGTTGCGACAACAGAAGTTGTCCCTAAATCAAATGCGATTCCCAGATGCCCCTTATTACGCTGGTCATGCCGCAGTTGGATCTCTGCACCATCCACAAGAATCTTTGAAAGCACATGATCAGAGGAGACCTGAGGAATTTCCACTGTTACAGGCTCAAAAATCTTTGTCGAGCAGGCAAGCCGCCAGCCGTTCATAAGCTCTGAGGAAGAGATTCCCTGCGCAGCACCACTGCTGTGAACCTTGCCCTCCAGTATACGGACACGACATTTTCCGCAAATCTGATTTCCATTACAGGGCGATTCAATCCACAAACCCGCCACACGCACCGCTTGCAGAACAGTGCAATCCTTTGGAACCAGCACCGTTTTTCCGGAAGGTAAAAATTTAACTGATATTTTTTCACTCATAACGCAAAGGTATCAGGAACAAAAAAATGCGCCGCAAACCGTGGACACGGTGCGGCGCACAAATTAACTCAGGCGGGCTCTGCCCGCAACCCAGCTTGTAGCCAGTAGCCAGTAGCTTGTAGTTTGCTCTGCTGTATTTGCTACCAGCTACAGACTACCAGCTCAAATTGCTGCTTCAACTTCTTGTTTTTTTGCAGCTTCTGAGCTATAAGCAACTAATGAACTGACAAGCTATCCCTCTTCAGTTTCGCGATGTTTATTACGACAATCCGAACAATAGAAGTAAGGTTTATCCCAGGTAGTCTCCTCCTCTTTGCCACATGTATCGCAGGTACGAACCTGTTTGCGATGTTCACTGCGACAATTGGAGCAGAAGAAGTCGGGACCAGCCCAGGTTGTTTCCTCTTCATTCCCACAATTCTTACATACGCGTTTCTTTTCAGAACGAATCAATTTAATATCATCCGAGTGCTCATCTAAAAAGAGCGGTGGCAGATCCTGAATCCCCGAAGTAGTAAGAAGCATTGCACTGGTAAGATACTTGTCATTAATATTATTCATGCAGACAAGTTGAACCCGCTTGCCCAAAGAGCGGACCCGCTTTAAGAGAGGAATATAATCCGCATCTCCTCCAACAACTACAGCCACATCATAAGCACCTGATACGGTAGCATAATAAATCATTGACGAAGCTAACGCAACATTCACCCATTTGTCATCGGGACGGGCATTTGGCTCACGACGGAAATCTATCTCCAGGATGTCAGTATCGTAAGCACACTGCATTGTAAGGAACTCATAGAAAGCTTTTTGTTTGGCCGGATTATACCCCTGTTTATTCACCGGTATTGTTCCAAAATAGTTTGTTCTGACAACATCGACCTCCGAGTCCATCATCTCCGCCATATGGTGAGCGATAATATCCGGAATACGTTTGTAATCAATTTCGAAACCACTCTCTTCACCCAATGACTCAAATAATACCTGACGGCTATGATAAAGCCAGCTACCATCTACAAATATCATTGCTTTTACAGACATGATACGTCCTTTCCTATTACTTTTTAATTTATTTAAATTTTATTAATCTAAAAATAACTCCGAACATATTAGTAAATAAATATAAACGGAAATTTAAGAATGCCACAAAACAACAATAATGTCTATTGTTAAACACCGATTTTAATCACTATTTTCTTAACACTGAACAAACTCTTTTCAAAATATTTCTTTTGTCCCAAAATATCAAACGTTTGAGATTATTCAGGTATAAAAATCCGCCAAGGCAAAACATCACCCTTTTTTGTTTTTAAGGGGATCGAGATAACCATCATATCTTTTAAAGGCGCAGGAACCTTTACCCCTTGTGGCATAACCGGCGGAACTTTATTGGCCACAGGAAATCCTTGTTCAGCCAGCTTCTCTTCATTGGCAGCTACAGATTTTACACGAGCCGTTTGTTGCGACTCCCGCTTTACCTGAGCATTCCGTTCAGCCTTTACGCTAGTTGCAGAAATTGCCAGCGCTCTTTTCGTATCCATCTCTATCTGAGCCAGCTTCGCTTTCTCAGTCGCAGCAACAGCCTTTGCTTTTTCTGCAGCAATCTTATCCGCCGCCGCTTTATCGGAGGCCGCTTTATCAGCACCCGTCTTTCTGGCAATCGCCAACGCGTCCTCTACTGAGTAGCGTGCCCTCCTCGGGCGTTCTGTCGGAACAATTAACGGGGGAGCAATTTCATTCTTACGTATTGAAGAAAGCTGCCCTTCCAATTTACGACTCTGCTCCTTCATGTCCAACAGCTCTGCCTTCAATGCATCCAACTCGGAATTTCGAGGAGAACTAGCATCTTTTGGTCTGCTATCAAGAACAGTGACAGCCGGTTTATGCAAATTTTCTGCCTGCATCTTTGCTAAGACCTCAGACATCTGCTTGATAGATGCTTCAAGAGCGGGCGAAACCGGCGCTGCTACAGCTTGCGACTGCGGCTGTGCCGGGAGAGTCACCGCAACAGGGGCAGGAGAAGCCTCATCCTTTTTTGACATTGCCACTTCAAACAGCCGATTGGTGGTATTCTGCATCATATAAACGCCAGCTGCCAGAAAACCAACCACAATCACCCCGATAATCACGCCAAAGCTAATGGAAAGTTGCAGAATGCGCTTACGTGCCTGTTTTCGCTCAGCCTCAATATATTCCTGAAATGCCTGCAAAACAGGAAAAGATTCGGAACTGGCACCTTGCGCCTGACTCATGGTTACCAGATTAGCACCACCAGCCGTTTTTTCGTGGCCAGTAGATTCAGGTCCCTGGCGAGGCGGCATCTCTTTATTATATTCATTTGATTGATCACTCATTGCATATAAGAATATATTATTTACATAGTGGTTTAAAGCACAAAAGTAATTTGGTGCACCAAATTACTGAATTCCGCTACGCGGAATAGCAATATGGAGAGCCGATTTATTAGCAGCCCGCTGCTTCACCGCTTCCGTCTTCGCCCGCAAGCGGGACTACGCCGTGACAAGTCGCGGGACTGATGGATCTGAAAATTATTAATTCTAATCAAAATCTTTGTCTGACACTTTCGGAGAATAATCCACCGTGTAACGGCGGACATACTGAGTAATACAGCATATTATACAAACTATTCAATGAATGAGAAGAAACACCTACCGTAACAAAATCAGAGTTCCACCAGTAAAGGTAAACTCTGCCGATATCAGCGTCTGAGAACCAACGGCAGATGTAACAACCTCTCCATAGACTCTATCCAAAGCATGCTCCAGCGGCACATCCTCGGTATTAATGCTCTCCCCCTCGGGTAGAAGAAACAGAGGAACTGAAAACGTACCGGTCGGCTGGGTGACTCCATTCGCCAGTTCAACTTTCACAGCCCCACCGTTAATAAATTCAATCATTCCATCCAGCTCAACTCCGTTGGTCAACATTGAGTCGGAGTAGCGACAGACCAGGCGGCCCGCGCCACTCACTTTAACCGGCCCTGTCCCAAAAGCGTCAGCCGTTGCCGCAAAAATCCCGCCCTCAACAATACTGGTCTGGCCGGTATAACTGTTGCTGCCCCCCAGTTCAAGAGTTCCTGTTCCTGCTTTAATCAGACGGCCGCCCCCTGTCACAGGACAGGTGATTGTCAGCGTCGCCGCATTCTCAGCCCGCAGAACGGCTCCACCGTCAAACCAGCGCTCTTCAGCCGGTGTGCCATTTGTAAATGCACCAGCAGTTGAATTTATCGACAAGTATCCACCAATATCAAGAAGAGTAATACCGCGATTGGCATCATCAATAACAACATCATTGGTAACACTCATACCTCCGCCGTTGAAGGCCAGCTGATCCGACCGAAACTGAAGAGGCTGCCCACCAATCTTTTTCTCACTCGTTACCCGCAGCCATAAATTACTCTGTCCATTAAGGCGTATCCTGCCATAGAAATTGGTATTATCTGCATATAGAAAGTCATCTGTCACATCATATTGCGGATTACCTGTACCCTGCAACAGCAGGTCCCCATAGCCGCTCAGCTGTGCATGCAGATGCAAATCACGCCCTGCACTGCTGCAGGATACCTGCAGAGCAAAGGTTTTACCCTGTTCTAAGACCGGATGGAGCCGTATATTGCCATTCAGATTCCCACGGGGATATTCCGCCATGCTAAACCAGGCCATATTCATCACTGTCAAATCTTCGATGGTTGACATATAAGACTGACCCTTAAGAGCCAAGGGAACAAAATCCATAATCAAACGCTTACCGCCGAAGGTCATGCTCTGATTATGCGGCGTCCGCATTTCAGCAGTTTCCATAACATAGGTTTTAACACCGGTTGGTTCATTGGTGGGAGACTCTCCATCAGACCACTTACCAGCCAGCACAAATCCGGTAGTATTAATCAAGTCACTTTCAATCTTGAAAACTATCTTCTCGGGAGGTGTAGGAGTAAAGAGAAGCACCTTGCCACCCAGACCATCATCAGCCAGAGAGAGCTCACCCAGCCATGGCTCATCCAGACAGAAATCATAATCGGCAAAACCGCTCAGATTAGAGGCACTGAGCACCTTGTAGGGAGTCTCACTTGTCATATTTGTATTAACAGTCAGTTTAACAACCTGATAATCCGCCAGCGAAAGATCTCCACTCACTCGGATCAACGCAGTGTCCGGGCTTGCACTGGAAAGATCCAGTGAAAGCCACCCATCCTGCATATCCAGATCTGCGACATCACAACCACTACCCGCTGCAGCAAGCGTTCCACCGGCATACAGGCTCACATTAGTCAGGGAACTGCCGACAACAACAGCCGTTGAACCTGTAACCACAATCTCCGATGTCATCAGTGACGCACCCTCAGACAGTTGCAGCAATCCCTCTTCAACCGTTGTTATACCAGTATAAGTCTCGTTAGTTGCCAGCAACAAAGTTCCACTTCCCCGCTTAGTCAACGGTCCGGCACCTGATATCATACAGACCACTTCGGCAACAGAAGACCCACCTATATCAAAAGCTCCTCCAGGTGCACTTGGGCTACTGGTCACCGTATCCAGTTTAAGCCCCCGGTTAATATCATCCAAAGTCAATGAATTGGTAATCATCAACTGTAATATTTCCTCTTGTCTTCCAGCCAAACGTACCTCCATTAACTGTCAAACGATCACCGGCAAAAACATAATGATTTGTTGAGACCGAATCATTCGGAGTCCTCATGCTTTTTCCAGCAATAAAGTAGTTGTTACCTGCTGCAGGTGCTTCTCCATGTTCCCAGTCAGCACCACTGTTAAAGGACGAGATGCCATACGCATTATTGTTAGTCATGCTATAGTCAGCAGCTGAAATTCCCATGGCCAGGCTCATAACGCCGACTATTGTTAAATTTATTGTTTTCATAACTATTCTCCATTTCACAATTACTCTAAACACAATACATCAACATAAGTATTTTAAATTAAACTTAAAATTACATATTAGGGAAAAAGGTTAGCAAATATCTCAGTTAATCTCAAACATGATTTTATCAATCATTTTGCTGTTTACGCTTGCAACATTAACATCAGGCAGGCAAAATAAATGATGTTTCATTATTTTCAGAGGGGGGGGGGGGATATTTAATATGAAAAAAGTTAGTATTATGCCAGATTCAACACGACTTTCATTTTTAGTATCAATTTTTCTGATATTATCCACACTTGTTGCATTTGCAAAAAAATCTGTTACCGCTGAAACCCAGAGCAAAGAGTGGTTTGGATGGAGGGCAAAAGTTCAACCACTCACATTACAGGGCTGCAAAATCATAATTCACTCCGTCTATAAAAAGGATGATCTACAGGGATGGATTTTCCGCACAGACCAGACACCGCCCCTCTGCAAAGGCAAACGCAATGAGATCGCCACCCTGGTGGCAATAGGAACCGACAAAAGAATCAAAGGGATTAAGGTCATTTCGCACAAAGAGGATAATAAATATTTCAAAAAGCTATCCAAAAGCTTCTTCAAACAATTTGAACATCTTTCCGTCAATACGGACACCTCCAAGCTGGATGCAGTCACAAAGGCAACCCGTTCCTCATCCGCCATTATAAAAGATGGCCAAATTGTAATATTAAATGCGACAAACATATGGACAAAAAAAATGTTCCATGTGACGATAAACCCTCAACAAAAATCGTTCAAAAAATTGCAGAAAGGAAAAAGTAACATGGAAC
>JAQIBS010000109.1 GCA_027858965.1 Kiritimatiellia bacterium | reverse complement strand
TTCCATGTTACTTTTTCCTTTCTGCAATTTTTTGAACGATTTTTGTTGAGGGTTTATCGTCACATGGAACATTTTTTTTGTCCATATGTTTGTCGCATTTAATATTACAATTTGGCTAGTCACATTCGGCTGGATTTTCGCCTCCGCCTTCGGGGCACTGCCCTATATACTCTCAGGAGTTATTCCTAATGTGGCCTCTGCATTCTTTGAAACCATGTCCGGTTTCACAACCACAGGCGCCTCAGTACTCCCGGACGGAGCTTATCCCACCCTGGAGTGCATTCCACGTGGAATTCTGTTCTGGCGTGCGCTGACACACTGGTTTGGTGGCATGGGCGTATTGGTGCTGTGCGTTGCCATTCTCCCATTCCTAGGTGCCGGCGGAATGCAGCTCTATCGTGCTGAGATGCCGGGCCCCTCCAAAGACCGTCTCACGCCACGCATTACCACCACAGCCAAACTACTATGGGGCGTCTACGCTCTGTTAACTCTGGCGGAAGTTTTTCTGCTAAAATTCTTAGGAAAAATGAACTGGTTTGACTCGTTCTGCCACACCTTTGCAACTATGGCAACGGGGGGCTTTTCCACAAGAACAGCCAGTGTCGGCGCCTACAACAGCCCGGTAATTGATTGCATTATCATACTTTTCATGTTTCTGGCCGGCGTAAACTTTTCACTGCATTATTATGCACTGACAGGAAAACCAGGGCGTTATTTCAAAGATGCAGAATTCAGAGGGTACTTCCTGTTCTGGCTGGTATGCGGACTGTTTATAACCATCAACATCTGGGGCACAATTTATACGGGCTTTGGCGAATCATTACGGGTCTCCTTTTTCCAGGTAACATCCATTCTAACCACAACCGGTTTTGTCTCAGCCGATTTTAATCTATGGCCACAACCATCGCGAATGCTGCTGGTGATCATGATGTTTGTGGGAGGTTGCGCCGGCTCTACCGGAGGCGGCATCAAAGTTGTCCGAATCATGATCATGTGCAAGAAAATGATCAAGGAAGTACGTCAATTTATGCGTCCTCAGTCAGTACTTCAAGTTAAGCTTGGAAACAAACCGGTCGAAGCCAAGGTGCTTTCCAACATCTCAGCCTTTTTTACAATTTTCGTCATTATCTTTGTAGTTGCCTCATTTTTAATGACATTTTTCACCCCCGACCTCGTTACCGCGGCCACCTCCGTTGTGGCCACTCTCGGCAATATCGGCCCGGGTCTTAATGCCGTTGGTGCCACTCAGAACTATGCAGGAATTTCTGCTACTGGGCAGATGATCCTCTCCGCCTGTATGTTACTAGGCCGTCTGGAACTCTATACCGTATTGATTCTATTCCTCCCCAGTTTCTGGAAAAGGTAAGAGAATTCAAGTGCGCGGTGGAGTCGCTACGCTCTGTAAATTGTGAGTTGTGAATTGTGCATTAGTCACAAGAGTGACTGACATCATCAGAAAGCATAGTATCATCTGTTTCATTTTCATCCCCTTAAAATTTATTTCAGTTAGTGCTTTCCTATTAATAGCAAATATGAAATCACCGTCATGATTACGATTTATTTATAACATATTGTTCAAAATATACTTAAACGTACGGCATGAATATATCTAACATAGAAATAATACTATCAGACTTGACTTTGCAAGGTCAGAACCATCATACTATGCGGTTTAGGAGAGATTTTATACTTTATAAGTCTATAAAAAGAATAAAACTCTGTGTAAATAATGAATGTTAAACCGATTTCAAATAAGTTCAACATATATGCAATAACAAGGAACCTGCTATGAAAGCAAAAACAACAAAAAAGACAATTGTAAAAGCTAAAGCTCCTGTAAAAGCTAAGGTAGCTGCTAAAGCCAAGACTCCTGGTAAAGCTCCGGCAAAGGCCAAAACAACAAAAACAACAAAAACAAATTCTAAGAAAAAAGTCACATTCACCTATCGTGCTGATAAGGGCTGCTCTGTATTTCTGGCTGGCAATTTCAATAAATGGAATGGCACAGCCAAAGAGATGACTGATAAGAATAACACCGGAATTTATACGGCCGTTGTTACTCTTGACCCCGGTTCTTATGAATATAAATATGTTATCGATGGCACCTGGTGTGCCGATCCTGAGTGCGCAGACTGGATCCAGAACGATCACGGAACTCTGAACAGCGTCAAGCACGTCAGCGCATAATCACTCAAACCTTTTAACTTATAGACAAGCTCATGTCCTGTATAAAACCACGCATTGCTCTCACAACAGGTGACTCTGCGGGTATAGGGCCTGAGCTTGTTCTGCATGCACTCAACTCACCTGAAATTCACAAAATTACTGATCTTGTTGTTTATGGCAGCAAATCGCTGCTGCAACAGGTATCAAAAGAGTGTGGAATTCCCTTCCCCTCTAAAATTTATACGTTACAAAGTTTACGCGATGAGACAAACCCTCTAACCGGCAATCTGCTTATCAATATCGAATTTGATGAGCAGGAAACGATCCAGCCTGGTATGGTGCAGGCTGCATGCGGTGCTATGGCAGCCAGGTGGATTACGGACGCAACCAGAGACGTGCTGGAACATAGGACAGATGCTCTTGTAACCGCCCCCATCAACAAAAAGTCACTCAACCTGGCGAGAATTCATTACTCAGGACATACCGACATGCTGGCCTCTTTGTGCGGAACAAAAAACCCCTGCATGACATTTTTCACACCCGGTCTGATTATTGCGCTGGCAACTATTCATATCGCAATTGCAGATGTACCCAAGGCTCTGAATGCGGCACATCTAAAGCACATTGCCAAACTCATCCATCAGGCATGCCTCCAGCAGGGTATTACCAATCCTAAACTGGGAATACTGGCCCTGAATCCGCATGGTGGCGAAGGCGGTCTTTTTGGAGATGAAGAGAGTCGCATCATTCTGCCAGCCATTCAGGAAATTCGCAAAGAGGGCATCGACATTTCCGATCCACTTGTTCCGGACACAGCCTTTACATGGCTTTACCCACCCCGTAAAAAGGCCCCATACAACGCCTATATCGCAATGTATCACGACCAGGCACTTATCCCCTTCAAAATGGCAGCATTTGACAAAGGTGTAAATGTGACACTGGGGCTGCCGATCATCCGCACATCACCAGATCACGGCACAGCTTTTGATCTGGCCTGGCAGGGAAAAGCCACTCCCACCAGCCTCTTTGAGGCCATTAAACTGGCGGCAAAGATGAGCGGGACCCCACACAATATCAAGGCGCGGTCATTCCCATGCGGAGGACAGGAAGAATCTCCTGACGCAGTGTTGTATCGAGATCAAAAAGAGCAAATCCCGGACACCCCGAGCGTCGCACGGCATTAATTTGATCAATTACATCCGCTGCATTCAAACGACTTTCATTGGCGGTAACACCGATACCAGGCACAACACGTAGACGCTGCGAACGGGTGCGGGATTGATCCTTCAACCATCCGTTAAAATTGGCCAAACTTCCGGTGTAATTCATAGGTGTCACATAATCCACAAGTTTTATATTTAACCACGACTCCCAATCCTGAGCCACAGCGGCCATGCAGGAGGGATATTTTCCAAAGACAGCGGCAGTCAAAAGCTTGCCGGGCGCATCACGATTAATAATCCGACGAGCACTGTTCACAAATTGTGATATATGATTTACACGCCATCCGGCAAACTGACTGTGGAGGGCACCACCCGGTTTAACATCGGCTGGCCAGTTGGCCACGCTACGACCAGAATATTTTTCAAATCGTTGGCGGGACACCTCACTTAAAGAGCTGTTGAAATCGGGATAGCGCACAAAGTCAAGATGAACACCATCAACATCGTAATTGACGGCCATCTCCTGTACAGCCTTGACCAGATAGTTCCGGACCTCCGGTAGTGCAGGATCCATCCAGCGGGAGCTTTTATTTCCTGGAAGATTGAGCAACCAGCCACGTTTCTTGAAAATCTCCAACCTATCAGGGGTGGCTCTCTCAGTTGAGAAGCATAGCAGCCAGGCATGCACGCGCAATCCATTAGCTTTAGAGGCCTTGACACAAGCAGCCAGCTGATCACCATGCTCCAGCAGTACAGAGGAGTTCGGAAGCACTTTACTTTGATAATAAGCAAATCCCGCACCTGCCACATTCACATAGAGATCCGTTATTCCGGCATTCTTCAACTGCTCGCAGGTCAAATTCCAATTCCCGGGATAAAGGCCCATCCCTGAGTGATCCCAAACAGCGCGAATTTCTCCACTCCGGGGACTCTGCATCACACCATAAACCTCATACGTACTGGAGCGTAGATTATCCGCCTCCAGCCAGGCTTTATAACCTTGTCCCTTCTGGATAAGAGTCTTAACCTCACGTTCTTTAGCAACCAACCGTGAAGCCGCGTTCATTGATCGACTCCGACGAGATAACGATTTGACACGGGCGGCCATCTGGGCTAGACCTGAGGCACCCCCTGATCCACCAACTTTTGCAGCATCACTCAAAATTTGGCGTGCGGCAGGCATCCAGAGCGAACTATCATAAGATGCTGCCAACGCAAGCAGAAGCTGAGCTTTAGCTTCTGCATCGCCATCAGCCAACATAACATGGGTCATCCAATAACCGGATGAAGAGGCTAGCCATGCCGCATCGGTACGGTTTCCCTCACGATCATACCACCAGGCAATCACACGGGAGCGTCCACTGAGCGGAGCTACAGCAATCAGATTCTTTGAACTCTGTTTAACCGTTTCAGGAGCCCCCTGCACGACAGAAGCCACAAAGCGTATCTTAGACCAGTGGCCATCTGAACGATGCCCCTGATACCCAAGGTTCTTCATACCCATCATTTCGGCTAGCTTATTTGATGAAGAGTAAAAGACAATAAGTTTCCCGCCACGATTGATAAACGAGCGAAGCGTCTGCAACTGTGATGCTGTTGGCTGGGAAACATAGACAAGAAGTGCCAGACGTTTGTTCTGGAGGGATTGGCTCAGATTTCTATCATCGCTCATCTCACAGGCAACACCAAAGCCCTTGTACCAGCGCGCTGCATGAACTGCCAAAGCCTTGGCGAAGCCACGCTCTCCCGCTGGAATGGAGTCATATCCATGAATGATAGCAATTGAAGCATGTGAGACCTGAAAGGAAAAAGACAACAATAAAATCAATAAAAATTTTCGAAACATATCACTCCTAGGTGTCTATATCAAGCAACACCCCGATTTTGCAGGAAATTGTAAATTGATCGCAAGCCGTACGCAGTAATGCGACACCCTCCTGCTGAGCCAGAGCAAGCATATCATCAGGGATGGTCCGGTTATGCACAATCAGAATTGCCTTAGCCTCCACCAAAGTCGAAACTGCCACTGTATTCTTATGATTCTGCACGGTAATCAGAATAGAGTTTTCAGGACAATGCCCCATAACATCGCTCAACAGATCAGAGCTATAGGCATTTTGCACCTCAGCCTCTGCATCCGGCAACGTAACAACCTCAAAACCAGCTTGAT
Source organism: Kiritimatiellia bacterium (assembly GCA_027858965.1). Lineage (GTDB taxonomy): Bacteria > Verrucomicrobiota > Kiritimatiellia > RFP12 > UBA1067 > M55B167. The sequence continues at coordinate 5,111 of JAQIBS010000109.1, read as the reverse complement.
CCACAAGATCTTTCAGCTTCATCAAAACCCTCACCTCTTTGCATCTGGATTGATATAAATCACGGCTTTCACCCGTGTTCCTAAGCCAACTGTTGATTCAATCTCAAACTCATCAGAGACCCGCTTTACATTCACCAGCCCCATTCCTGCACCAAAACCAAAGGACCTGATCCACTCACTGGCCGTTGAATTTCCGTCTTTAAGAGCCCATTCAACATCCGCAATACCGGGACCGGAGTCATGGGCAATAATCTCTGCACGCCCATTCGAAAGCTGCCAGGAGAGCGATCCGCCATCCGAATGCACACAAAGGTTGATTTCCAGTTCATACGCAGCTACAGCAATGCGACGAATAATTTTAGCGGGAAACTTTTTTTCCTTCAACAGCTGTTTAACTTTATTGGCGGCCTTACCGGCATTCTCAAAATCAAATTTGCTGACGGGAAACTCGCGTAGCACATAAAGATTAAAAGGGCCCTCCGGCACTTTATAGTGAGAAGACTCACTTTCAAGCCGGTTAAGTTCGTTAGTCAATTCAAGCAGCAAGGCGCGGTTAATATCACGCTGGCAGATAATTCCAACCAGTTTCTGTTCACGGTTAATTACAGGAAAGCGGCCAAAATGATACTTCTCAAAATAGCGCAGTGCAAATGAAAGCGGCATATCGTCTTCAAGGACAACCAGCTTGGTGGACATATGCTTCTGGCAGGTTTCATCAATATATCCCCCCTCCAGGGCACGGATAATATCATTAATAGTCACAAGACCAAGAAAACGCCCCCCCTCTTCAACCGGGACACCGCTGATTTGCTTGGCTTTCATCAGGGCCTGGACATCACTCAAGGGTGCTGCACGTTCTACAGTTGCCAGCGTGGTTGTCATGACATCACGAACCTTCAGTCGCTGGATCATTTCAACGAGAACCAGAGGCTCAGTACCATGATCAACCTTTTTACTGATTGATGCCTTACTAAGAATCTCTTTATTCAACTTCTCATTCATGCACTTTTCAACGCTTCGGAAACAGCAATACAGGCTTGATACTGTGATTTGTCACATTTAACCAGAGTCATTCCCAGGTCACGGGCCACCTTAACCATTGATGAGGGCAGGGATTTGCCGTTAATAACAATAACACCGACAGCACCTACAATATGTCCTGTTCGCAGAACCTGATCACTGGCAAGTGAGGTTAAGAGTAGAATTTCATCCTCATCAACAAGCAAAACATCACTCATCAGATCTGATGCCACAACATACCCGATAGCATCGGCAACAGCATCGCCCTCAACAAGCACCTCCGCTTTTAGTTTTTTTGCAACCTCAAGAATGGTCATACAAAGCCTCTCTAATATCGATTATAGAATAGTTATAAAATTTGTTTTAGATCTGAAAAATATCAATGGAACAAGTGTATATCAGAGTGGCATACAGAACAACCCAAAAAGATATCAAAACACCATCAATAACACAAAAAAACCGCTGGCGTGAACCAGCGGCTTTTTTATTTTAATTGAAAACTATCAATTAATACTCAAATCCCTTACGGATGTGAGGATGCAACAGATCGTTGGCAGCTTCATTACCGATAAACTTCTGTTTGCGGCTGTTCCATACCAGCTTGCCGGGAACCTGCTGTGCAGCACAGCCAACCAGCATACCTTCAAGCATTGGTACTGAATGATCAATATCAGAATAGGTGTGCTCTGTACCCTTACAGGCATTAACAAACTCAAGATAATGATTAGACTTACAACGCTCAATCGTCTGCGGAATATCAACCAGAGCAGGATGCTTCGAAGTTGACTTCATTTTCTTTTCACCCTTAAGCGCAACGTAAGCTTCCTTACCATAGTCATTGGTACTAACCATCATACCTTTATCACCGATAATCAAACAGCCGGTATTAGGAACTGCACCCAGAGTTGCAATTACCTGAGGCATTTTATCAGCGGAAGGTTTCTCTTTGCCATCATACCAGAAAAGGTTAACCTCAGGCATACCTTTGCGTGCACCATATGTCATTTTCACAATGCTCTTAGCAGGATATGTCTCGTCGTTCTTTCCTTCGATCATCATAGTCTCAGCAGCAATAACGTCCTCAAGTTCCAGACCGCGGAAAGGAACATTCATTGTATGGCAAGCCATATCGCCGAATGCGCCGGTACCAAAATCAAGGAATCCACGCCACTTGAAGCGATGATAGACATCCTTCTTATACGGACGTAGCGGAGCTGTACCCAACCAGCAATCCCAGTTCAAGGTGTCAGGCACGGCATCCTCGCCAGCAGGACGGGCAATAGCCTGAGGCCATACAGGACGGTTAGTCCAGACGTGAACCTCTGTAACCTTACCAAGTATGCCAGCCTGAAGCAGTTCAACATTACGGCGGAGTCCATCATAGGAACTACCCTGATTACCCATCTGAGTGATAACACCAGAGGCCTTAGCAATCTTCTCAAAATATCGTGCTTCCCAAATTGTACGGACAAGCGGTTTCTGAATATAAATATTACAACCCTGCTTCATTGCGCGGATAGCAGCTGGTGCATGGGTATGGTCTGGAGTCGACACAGTAACTGCATCAAGATTTTTACACTCATCCAGCATTTTACGATAATCGCTGTAGCATTTTACAGTAGCACCAGGATTTTTTTCTCTAATCTTAGCCACGCCTTTGTCAACAGCAGTGCGATCAACATCACACAAAGCAACAATATTCTCGCCATTATCGAACATGGGAGTCCAGTCACTCCAGCCTTTGCCACCAGCACCAATGACACCGATATTCAACTTGTCACCTGGTTTCTTCGCTTTAGCCGCTGTGATATCCGGATAGCTAAATGCACCGGAACCAAATGTTTCGCATCCCCCAAGGGTTAACCCAGCAGCCGATACCGCTGATCCCTTGATAAAATCACGTCTATTAAAGTTCATTAATACCTTCCTCTACTATATGACAGTCTTATGCACAATAGCATAAAACTCTTAACTATATTCCGTTAATGCTCCACAGGAGAATAAACCGAATAAAAAATACGTCTTTAAATATTATATAATCAGAGGTGCAAACGCAACAATAAGATAGCTCTTCATTGAATTTTATGGAACGCATCTAAGTTTAGAGGTCTTCACCGAAGGACATATTGTCGTTAAAAGCGTCCAACAAACACTGGCTTTAGTGTGTTTATAAAGTAAATATTCAGAAATTGACCCCATGAAAATAATCTGCATTCTTTATTTCCAGACAGGCACAGCGGGAAATCCTCCTTCAACGCCATTATAGACACAACACGAAATATAGAGTAATATTGGCGAGAATTAAGGAAGATTAATATGTCACATAAAAAAGAACAGACAACATTTTCTATTGAAGTAATCCCGGCACCGTGCGTGGTCGTAATATTTGGTGCCACCGGTGACCTGACCAAACGCAAAATCATGCCCTCTCTCTGCCAGCTTTGCGCCAACAACCTGATCCATGAACATACATCCGTTATCTGCTGTGGTCGCTCTGATTACACCACCGAGAGCTACCGTAGCTATATAAGCCAATATGTTCCAAAATGTTCTCATTGTAACAAAAAATCATGTTTTCTTGATAACATAATCTATGTACGCACTGACGCAAAAGAGCCAAAGACATTCCAGGATCTAGCAGATCAACTCAACATAAAAGATAGCAAAGAGACGGCCTCCCCCCTCAACCATCTCTTTTATCTTGCTGTACCGCCTGCGTCAGTCACAGAGCTGATCGCAGCCCTCTCGCAAGCGAAGCTGTTAGAGGAGACAAATCCGGATGCATGGCGTCACCTTGCCATAGAAAAGCCTTTTGGCACAGATCTAGAGAGCGCAGTTAAGCTCGACACCTTCCTACATGAGCATATTGCTGAAGAGGATATCTATCGCATAGATCACTATCTTGCCAAAGAGACAGTCCAGAATATTTTGATAACGCGATTTGCCAACCGGATTTTTGAAACCATATGGGATCATCACGCGATTGACCATATCCGCATATCCACCGCTGAAACAGTTGGGCTAGAGGGACGTAACAGCTATTTTGACAAATCCGGATTATTGCGTGACATGATACAAAACCATCTCATGGAAATTCTGATGCTGGTTGCCATGGAGCCGCCAGCCTCATCTAATGCAGATGCCATTCATGTAGCCAAATTGAACCTGATTGAAAAGATCCGTCCCTTTACCGAAGAAAGCATGGCCACCGGAATTGTGCGTGCGCAATACACCAGCGGCAATGACATGGCTGGATATCTTGAGGAACCCGATATTCCGGCAGATTCCATGACCGAGACCTTTGTATCCTTGAAGCTGTTTATTGACAACGAACGCTGGCAGGATGTTCCCTTTTACATACAGGCAGGCAAACGCATGGATTCACAGGATAGCGAGATCGAAATTGTATTCAAACGCTCTACTCTCTCATTCTTCAGTGAACAGCTCTCGAAAACGCTTACTCCCAATACGTTAACACTGCGCATTCGACCGGATGAAGGAATGCAGCTGGACCTGCAGGCCAAGCACAGCGGGCCCAAGCTGGCAATCGGAAATCTGCAATTCGACACCACCTACGAGCAGCAAAGCTCGAATCAGGGAGCCCCGGATGCCTACGCACGCCTGTTATTGGATGCCATGCTGCATGACCACACCCTTTTTGTCAGGGGCGCGACTATCATTGAATCATGGAAGCTCTTCACCCCGGTACTGGAAGCCTGGAAAAACAATCCGGATAAATATCCCTTACTGAGCTATCCCGCAGGATCTGAAGGACCGGAGTTCAGTTTAGAGGGCTGAAGCGAGCCACCCGGTTTTCAGAGCAATATTGAAAAAAGTAGAGCAAGCATCTTGCTTGCCTTATTAACAGCACCAAGCAGGATGCTTAGTACCTCTCTTCTTAAATCCTATCATGTTTGCAAAAGATTTTTTTGACCCGTCTACGCCAGAGGCTACGCCGTGGCACGGCAGGATTAACAGGATCTACAGGATTATTTTGCTTTGTTGTATTGCATTTTCCCATCTCTTCTATGCAACACGAAGTGTTGTTGTCTAAACCAGTGATGACTATCACTCAAACACTAAATGTATGA